>JBAUEX010000361.1:0-23809 GCA_049678845.1 Candidatus Acidiferrales bacterium | reverse complement strand
GCGTTCATTCACATTGTGGATTCCATGTTCAATCAGCATGCGAAATGGCTCAAGGTAACGCGAACGATTCCGTGGCGGCGTCCGATCGCCTCTTTGAATTACCTGCTCACGTCGCACGTCTGGCGGCAGGACCATAATGGTTTCACACACCAAGACCCAGGCTTCATCGACCATGTCATCAACAAGAAGGCTGACATCGTCCGTGTGTATCTGCCTCCCGACGCGAACACGCTGCTTTCTGTGGCGGATCACTGCCTGCGTAGCCGCAACTACGTGAATGTGATTGTCGCCGGCAAGCAACCCGCGTTGCAGTGGCTTGGCATGGAAAGTGCCATCGAGCATTGCACGGCTGGAATCGGGATTTGGGAATGGGCCTGTACCGACCAAGGGGCAGAGCCGGATGTCGTCATGGCTTGCGCCGGAGACATTCCAACTCTGGAGACACTTGCAGCGGTCGATTTGCTTCGCCAACACTTCCCAGACATCAAGATCCGCGTCGTCAATGTGGTGGACTTGATGACGATCCAATCCCCAACCGAACATCCACACGGACTCTCGGACCGCGACTTCGACTCGATGTTCACAACCGACAAGCCCATCATATTCGCCTATCACGGCTATCCCTGGCTGATCCATCGCCTGACTTACCGGCGCACGAACCACGACAATCTTCACGTCCGCGGATACAAAGAGGAGGGAACCACAACGACTCCTTTCGATATGACTGTACTGAACGATTTGGACCGATTTCACCTTGCAGGCGATGTTGTCGATCGCGTTCCGCGCTTAGAACGCATTGGCGCGCATTTCAAGCATTTCCTTCGGGAGAAGTTGGTTCAGCACAAGGAATACATCTGCGAACACGGAGACGACCTTCCGGAAATCCGCGATTGGAAGTGGCCCTATTAAGCAATGAAAATCCTGGTGCTCAATACCGGTTCGAGCAGCCAGAAAATGTCTCTCTATCACATCGCAAACGCGGTACCAAAATCTCCGCCGGCGCCCATTTGGAAGGGGAAAGTCGAATGGAACGGGGATCAAACAGAGGTGCAAATTCAAACAACCCCGGGTGAAAGGCTCGGAAAAGAGACTACGGTCGGATCGCGCCGGCAAGGGATTGATTGGCTGCTCGACAGGCTGTGCTCTGGCAAGACGCGTGTCGTTTCCCGATCTTCCGGGATTGATGTCGTAGGCCACCGCATCGTGAACGGAGGCCAGAAATATGAGAGGCCCACGCTCATCACTTCTGGCGTCAAGACCGCCATAGCGAAGATGTCTGCGTTTGCTCCGCTGCATAATCGCGCCGAGATGGAAGGAATCGACACGATCGAGAAGCGATTTGGAACTGTTCCGCAGGTGGCCGTGTTTGACACTGGATTTCATAGCCGCCTGCCCAAATCCGCGTTTGTGTATCCCGGACCTTACGAATGGCTCGCACGCGGCATTCGGCGGTATGGCTTCCACGGAATCAACCATCAGTATTGTGCCGAGCGCACCGCTCAACTCCTCGGCAAGAAACTATCCGCGCTCAAGCTGGTGACTTGCCACCTGGGGAACGGTTGCTCCCTGGCGGCGATCCGAAATGGGCACAGCGTGGACACAACAATGGGCTTCACCCCGCTCGAAGGACTCATGATGGGTACCCGCTCCGGCTCGATTGACCCGGGCATCCTCACTTACTTAATGCGTGAAGGCAAACGTACAGGGGAAGACTTGGATCAATTGCTGAACACAAAATCCGGCCTGCTCGGAATCTCCGGTATCTCGAGTGACATGCGCCAGGTCGTGGCCGCAATGAAGAAAGGCCACACGCGCGCGAAGCTTGCCTTCGAGATCTTTGTCCATCGGCTTGTTTCCTCGATTGGCGCGATGATTTCGGTTCTGGACGGAATCGATGCCTTGGTTTTCACCGCTGGAATTGGCGAAAATTCGCCGGAAGTGCGCGCCGCAACTTGTGGGAACTTCAAATATCAGGGTCTAAGACTCGATTCGCCAAAGAATCGGCGGCCCCCGGCCGATCACGAAATCTCCACTCGCAATTCCGCCGTCCGCGTCCTAATCATTCGCGCCCAGGAAGATTGGGCGATCGCCAGGGAGTGCTGGAAGCTTGCTTCTCATCGCTGACCGTACGCCCCAAAATCAAGCGACAGCCCTGACAAGAAGAGCCTTTTGGTTTGCGCCGACTTTCCTCAGCTTGATCTCGAGCAGACGGCCGTGCGCTCGCAGCTTCAGGGAGGATGGCTCGACTTCGTCTGCCAAAGAAAGCACTCGATACGTTGCTGCTGGCCCAATTTTCGAATCCCAGGCTTTGTGCGCCACAACGATCAAGCGTTGCGGTCGACGCAAACCTCAAGATCCCTTGCACTAAGCGAGGACCGGCATATTGAGACGGTGACGCCATCTTTTGATTTCAAAACTCCACAGCTAAGAGGCTTGAGGATCTCGCTCTCCGCCAGACACCAGTTCTTGCGATCAGAGACTGGCTCGCGCCCCGAGCGTTCATAAATTTCATAGGCCCGCTTCGCTACGGCATCCCAAATAGCTTTGCGACAGTCCGCCGCATTCCCGATTCTCACATTCGCGGCATGCGCTTCGGTGGCTTCCGCGCTCGATGGATTGCCCGTCATTTTCTTTCCCCATGATTCCGCCCACATCCATTCAGGGTCTTTGTAGCAGCAGGACTCACTTGGGCGTGATGACGCGCGTCACCGAACGCAAAAGGTGCTTGGCTACCGAGGCTTGACGAACGTGCGGCCTATAGATTCAGAACTGCAACCACTGTTCCAGGGTCACCGGTTTGCCGGACCTTGAACCCGAAGCGATCTGCTAACGCTTGCATGACGACGTTTTCAGGAAGTACATTGGCCACGATCTCCTGGAGTTCTTCGTCATGGCCAACCTGAATTAACCGCCGTAGCAACTCGGTCCCGAGACCAAGATTCTGGTAGCGGTCACTTACCAAGACTGCTACTTCACCTTCCTTCGCATCGCGCAATTTGCTCAGCCGTCCAACACCCATGATCTCGTGCCCTAGGGCACTTGGCAGCGCTCGATCCGCCACCAGCGCTATCTCCCGGTCATAGTCAATAAAGCACTTCCTAATCAGGCGATCGTGAGCCACACGTGCGTCCAAGTTCTCCATATGGAAATAACGCAGATAGACACTCTTTTCGGAAAGAGTCTCGTGGAATTTCACCATGAGCGGCTCATCCTCGGGCCGAATCGGCCGAATGAGAACTTGTTCTCCGTTTTTCATTTTCCATCGCGAAATATAGCGCGCCGGATAGGGCCGGATCGCCGAGCGAGGAAGATCTTTCTCAGCGACCTGCGGTCCATAGAGAGCAATTCGCGCGTCAAGAGCGAGCAGATGGCCGGCCGATGCGAGCAGCGGATTGATATCCATTTCCTTGATCCGGCGTTGATCAACAAGCAAGCGACTGAACCGGACCAAAACCTGTTCGAGCGCGGCCATATCCACGGCCGGGCGCCCTCGAACTCCCTTGAGCGCGTCGAATATTCGCGTTTGCTCCATCAGGCGCTGGGCCAACGTTGTATTGAGCGGCGGAAGCGCGAGCGCGTGATCCCGATAGACTTCGACGAGTTGTCCCCCGGAGCCAAATAAGATCACTGGACCGAATTGCGCGTCTACGCTGCTTCCCAAGATGAGCTCGTACCCATCCAGCCGGATCATCGGCTGAATGGTTACTCCCAAAAACGCTGCCGCGCCAGCCTTCGCGCTCACAGCAGCTCGAATGGATTGAAACGCCTCTCGAACGGACTCCTCGTTTTGAAGGTTGAGTTTTACGCCGTCCACGTCGGTCTTGTGCGTCACAATCTCGGAGTGAACCTTCAGGACCACCGGGAAGCCGATTGCCTGCGCCCACTGCACGGCCTTGCCTTCGCTCGGGGCCAGAATCGTTTGAACGGTCGGAATCCCGTAAAGATTCAGCACTTCTTTGGATTCGAGCTCCGTCAGCAGCGACCGACCAGAGGTCAACACTCGGTCGAAAATCTCTTTCACCTTGTTACGGGTTGGCTCTGCCGCTTCGGGTTCATCCGCCAGGGCGGGAGTCTCGTACAACCCCCGAAGGTTATAGCTAAAGCGCCACATGTAGTTGAACGCGCGGGCCGCCGTGTCCGGATAGGTAAAACTCGGAATGCCTGCACAATTCAGAATGGACTTACCCTCGGCAACTGCTTTGCCGCCCATCCAGCTCGCCAGCACTGGCTTCTTTTTACTCTTGGAATACGGCGTGAGCTTCTCGGCCATGCGCGCCGGATCAGTCATCCCTTGAGGAGCCAGAATCACCAGTAGGCCGTCGCTGTTGGAGTCGCCGACCGCAACCTCCAGGGCACGAGCGAAGCGTTCCGGGTCGGCGTCGCCGAGGATGTCAATCGGATTGTTGTGGCTCCAATCCGCTGGGAGAATTTTGTTGAAGGCACTCATAGCTTCCTCAGACACCGGGGCGAGTTCACCACCCGTGGCGATCAGTGCGTCGGTGGCCAAAACTCCGGGACCGCCCGCATTCGTCAGGATCGTGAGCCGGGGCCCGCGTGGGCGCGGCTGCTTGCCCATGACTTCCGCCATATAAAACAGGTCCGAAATGCTTTGGACACGCAACACGCCACACCGCCGGAAAGCCGCATCGAAGACCTCGTCGCTTCCAGTAAGCGCACCCGTGTGCGAACTCGCCGCGTGCGATGCAGCTTCTGAGCGTCCGGCCTTAATGACAATGATCGGTTTGGTGAGGGCCACTTCTCGCGCGGCAGAAAGGAAACCGCGCGCATCTCCAATGGACTCCATGTAAAGCAAAATGCTCTGCGTCCGCGGATCTTCTCCAAAGAAAGAAATCAAATCTCCCCAGCCCACATCCAGCATCGAACCCGTTGAGACGATGGCGCTGAAGCCAACTTCTTCTTGTGAACTCCAGTCGAGGATCGCCGTCAGCAACGCGCCACTCTGACTGAGAAACGCAACGTTTCCGGGCCTTGCGATATCCTCCGCGAAGGTCGCGTTCAGGCCCAGACTTGGATTCATCATGCCCAGACAGTTCGGACCGACCAGGCGCATGGTTCCGCGGCGAAGTTCGGCTTGGATCTGGCGCTCGAGTTCCGCGCCTGCCTCGCCTCGTTCCCTGAAGCCTGCGGAAATCACGGTGGCCGCGCGCACGCCAGCCGCAACACATTCCCCGACGATGCCTGGCACGGTCGCCGCCGGCGTGACGATCATCGCCAAGTCAACTCTCTCTGGAACGGCGCCGATGTTCGCATAGCACGGGAGGCCAAGAATCTCCGTCCGATGGGGATTGACGGCATAAACCTTGCCGGGGAACGTTCCGTTGCGCAGATTGGAAACAACGGTTCGCCCAACGCTGCTGAGGTGGTCTGTGGCACCGATGACTGCAACGGAATTCGGAGAGAAGAAACATTCAAGCGCGGTACGCCCACTCATCGTTTCGTTACCCTCGGCATAAACGCTACGCGGATTTTATGAAACGGCGCGCGCGCTGGCACTCTCAGAAATCAGTCAGGACCTTGAGGGGCAAGGCAACGCGCACGGCGTTCAAAACGGCCAGAAGATCAATCACTTCCTGTGCAATCGCTCCGCCGACCGGCGGAAGATAACCCAAGGCCGCCGCGATCATGCCCACCACGCTAAGCGCCATGCCGCCGACTGCGCTTTCCAGCGCGATATGCCGCATCCGGCGGCTAATATGCATCAGTTCATCCACTTTCCCCAGCGAAGTCTCCATCACGACCGCGTCAGCCGCTTCTGAAGTGATGTCGCTGCTTAAACCGAAGGCCACACCCACAGTCGCTGCCTGCATCGCCGGCGCGTCATTGATTCCGTCGCCAACAAAAAGCGTTTTCTGCCGCCTCGCCGCTTCGCGCACAATTTCGACTTTTTCTTCCGGACTCTTCGCCGAATGCACTTCCTTGATTCCGACGATCCCAGCCAGATAACGGACTTCCGATTCCCGGTCCCCGGAGACGAGCATCACCTTGCTGATCGCGTGGCGCGGTTTCAAATGCTCCAGGAAAAGACGGCTGTCGTTGCGCGGCGCATCGTGGAAATGAAACACCGCAGCGAAATTGTCATCGAGAAACACCAGGCATTCCAGGCCAGGTCGAACCGGGGCCAGCTTTTCCGTTTGCATGGCGACTCTGTTTCTTCCCGTGATGAGGATCTTCCGGTCTCGTACTGTCCCTCGCAATCCTTCGCCGGGACGCTCGCTGATTTCCGAAGCGGATTCCGTTCGCAGTCCCTCTGCTTGGGCAGCATCAAGAATGGCCATGGCGAGCGGATGCTTCGAATAGACCTCCAGACTAGCCGCCAACCGAAGGACATCGTTGCGTTGATAACCGTCCGCGCACGTTATTTCAGACAGTTTCGGTCTTCCGTATGTGAGCGTTCCCGTCTTGTCGAAAATCAGAGTCCGGCAACGATCAATCTCCTCCAGCACGCCAGGATTCTTGATGATGATTCCGCGGCGCGCGGAAAGGGAAATGGCCCCGATCACCGCAACGGGAATCGCAATCAGCAACGGGCAAGGCGTCGCGACAACCAACACGGCAAGAAAGCGATGGGACTCCTCTGTTACTGCCCACGTAGCCATGGCGAGAAGCAGCGCAATCGGCGTGTACCACGCGCCCAGTTTGTCGCCCAGCCGCCGGAGTCGTGGTCGCTTCTGCTCTGTTTCCTGCATGACGCGCATGATGGTTGCGTATCGGGAATCCACCGCCAGCTTCTCGGCTCGAATCGTCAAAGCCGAGTCGCCATTGATTGCGCCGGAGAGCACCAGAGAGCCGGGAATCTTCGAGATTTCGAATGGCTCGCCCGTCAAATACGCCTCATCCATCTTTCCCCGGCCTTCGATCACTGCACCGTCTACCGGGCAAATTTCATGTGGGAATACAACCAAGACATCGCCGACGGCCACGGCGTCAAGCGGCACGTCAAAGACATCCGCTCCTGTCTTGCTGTGCGCAGTCTGAGGAATGCGTTTCGCCAACGCATCGAGCACGGACGATGCGCGCCGGGATGCAAACTCCTCGAGCGAGGTGCCTCCCGAGAGCATCAGCACCACGATCGCGCCAACCAGGTATTCTCCGAGCAGCACCGCGGTAACAATCGAGATTCCAGCAAGCAAATCCGAGCCAAATTCCCGTGCGAACGCTTTCCTGATCAACGTAACAACAAGGGGAATGCCCCCGAAGATCAGGGCGGCAATCAGCGGAGCCAGGTAAATCGCCCGTGTGCTCCCCAGGGCATAGCGAAACATCAAATGAAGAAGAATGGCACCGATGGTCAGAAAGGAAATCGCCGGCGCCCCGGCCCATCGAGCAAACGGCGCTCTTACAACACGCCCGGGATCGCGCGCCGAGCGCACATTTCCCTTTCGCGCAACTTCTCTCTCGACCTTGGAAACCGAACTCACGATCCGATGAGATCTCCCGCCCACACTACTCTCGAATGACCTCCACTGAACAAGGGGCGTGCAGCGCCACCGATTCCGAAACGCTCCCCATGAGTATACGGTCCATCCCGCGACGCCCATATGAGCCAAGAACGATTAAGTCCGCGCCCCATTCCTGCGCTTGAGCAAGCAAGACAACCCGGGGGTCTCCCTCTGGCGTCATTTCCCCCGCGAGGATTTTCATCCCTGCGGTTTCCAGCGTCTTTCGCGCCTTGGCGACCGCTTCGTACGCACTACTACGAACTTCCGTCCACACCTCTTCAAGGAGGCTCGTCGGGTAAATAGCGGACGACGACGACATCATCAGTTCATTTCCCGGAACGAGCAACTGGACTACACTGATGATCTTAACTTGACTCCCCACCGGCCACCGACGATTCGCCACTGATTTTATGGCAGCCGAGGAACCGTCGGACCCATCCGTACCAAGCAGTATTTTCATCCCCTGGCGGAAAGAAGATTCGAGAGTCTCTCGCCGGACAACTTCAACCGAACACGGAGCGGTATGAAGCACTGCTTGCGCAACGCTGCCGAGCAGAAATCGCGAGAGCGCGCCTTGGCCGTGCGACCCGACCATGATAAAGTCCGCGCCCCATTCCGTGGCGTATTGCACGACGGCCTTTCGCGGGAAGCCGACCAAAATGTCCGTGCTTGTTTCGTGGCCGGCACGAACCAATTTTTCAGCCGCCGCGGCGACGAGAATTTGCCCGTAGCGTTTTTCTTCATCGATCATCGCCAACGACCGCCCCATGCGCAGAACATCCACGATATGGAGAACGCAAAACCTCGTTCCGGAGGGCCATGGGCGAATCACCGCCTCGGCGATCACGTTTTGTGAGGCGCTCGACGAATCGATTGCCAGCAGGATTTTCATTTTGCGCCTCTCATCGCGTTCATTTGAAACTCGTCTGACGCCCCAGCAAGAATTTCATATCGGCAACCCTGATAGACGCAGTTTCGCAAGCCGGAGATTCGCCCACCGTGACTAAGGTCACATCGACTGGTGACGCGTAAACGTAGTGTACTGTCTGGAATCGAGTGCAGGATCAGCGCTGATCTGAAAATCTCACAGCTTCAGAAGTTCACCTCTTGCTGGAAGTGAACTAACTGCAAACCCTCCGCCGCTTGCCTGCCCTGGCTCTCAGGAGCAAACCGCAGCAACAAGCCTTCGGGCGACGTCCAGATGATGAATGCAGGATGCAGCGGGACTTTCAATTCGAATTTGTCCGCAAGCCATTTCTTCCCCGCCAGAGTAATCTCCTCTTGTGCAAGGTATTTCAAGTTCCCGTCCAGTGTAGACACAAAAACGGGGTTCCGTGGGCTGGGCTCTTCAACGGTCACCAGTTGAACCGGAGTTAGTTCGTCGTGGATTTTCGCGGCGCGACGCGTGATGTTGCTTAACGAAAAGGCGGAAATCGGCCACAGGAAACCGTACGCATCTTTCATCGGTACGTTCAGGTCGACAGATTGGCTTGGATCCTTTGCACTGGAAGTACAGACCATTTCTGCTGGCTGGAATTCGCAACTGAGCGGCCCGGAATCCGGCTTCCAGCGCAGCTTTCGAAACTCTTTCACACCCACTGTGCGGAAATCCGGTGAAAGATGAACCGAAAATCGATTGCTGTGCAGCTCGTCCTTCGGCGATTCGTATTCCCTTTCCCCTTCCACGTCAAAGCTGCCGTCTGCTGATCGCCAAAGCGTCCACGATTCCCGGAAGTTATACACCCCCGGAGCGTAGGAGCCGATGCCACCAGAATTGGCTCCCTGTAGAATTTGATACTCTCCTGCGGCGAGACGGACACGCTGTGAGTTTTCGTCCTGCGCCGTCTCTGTCGTTGTAACTGGGGTCTGCGTATGCGGGGCGCTTTGATGGAAGTTGGGGCGCGCCGTCGCCCGCAGCAGAGCCAGGCTGCCGAACAGAAGTGCACAGCCGGCAAACGCATTCTTGAATTGCATCATGCGCGCTAAGTGTACCCCCAAATTATATGGGGCAATCATACTGATTCGAGGGTGGATTCTCAGTCCAATAGACTACCTCCCGCGGACACGGACGTGCAGCGAAAGGCGCTCGAATCGGTTGCGCTACCTTCAATTGGAACAAATGGTCCGATCGGAACAGCCCGCTCCGCTAAGTGAAACGAAACGCAGCTGTTTTGGTAGGGGCGATAGGGGCTCGAACCCACGACCTTCGGCTCAAAAGACCAAAACCAAGGCCAACCGCCGCACTCGGCTACCGTAAGCTATAGAAAAATAAGCCGCGCTACAGGACCGCTCGGAGCGGCCTGTCCTGAATTTGGTGGTCAAGAAGCTTAGATGATTCGGTGATTCGGAAGCCGCTGGTTGCACCGAAACGTCATACGCATAGGCGACATTCCCTCGCCGCACCCGCCGCACGGCGGCGCTTTACATTCTCATCCGCAATCGGTAGAGTGCGCCTCATGCAAAATTCAAAGCGAACGCTCCTCGCCGTTATTGTTGCTCTATTCGCATCGCTTCTCGGTCCGCGGGCCGCCGTCTCACAACCTCAAGCCGCAGCCGCCTCATCTGTTCCTACTCCCGTTTCCGTCCTCGGCCACAATCCCGGTGATGACTTCTACCTCGCCAATTACGACGAATCCCGCGCCTATTTCGCGAAGCTCGCGCAATCTTCAAACCGCATAAAAATCATCCACGTTGGCAAAACCACCCGCGGCCTCGACTGGCAAATCGCCATCATCTCCTCTCCGGAAAATCTCGCCGCCCTCGACAAATACAAGGAAATCAACCGCCGCCTGACCTGGGCGCGTGGCCTTGACGATTCAGCGGCCAAGGCCCTTGCGCGCGAAGGCAAAATTTTCGTCCACATTGACGGCGGCATGCACTCCACCGAAGTCGCCGGCGCGCAGCACTCCATTGTGCTCGCCTACCAGCTCCTCTCCGCGCAAAACGACCCGCAAATCGACGCCATCCTCGACAATGTCATCCTCGTCCTCTGGCCTACCCTCAATCCAGACGGCCAGAATGAAGTCGTCGCCTGGTACCGCAAAAATCTTGGCACCAGTTTCGAAGTGAGCCCGCTTCCTGATCTATATCAGGAATACGTCGGCCACGATAACAATCGCGACGGCTACATGAACAACATGCTCGAATCACAGGAGGTCACTGCGCAGGAACTTCAGTGGAATCCCGAAGTGTTTTACACCCAGCACCAGACCGCGCCGTTCCCTGCTCGTATTTTCATTCCGCCATTCGTCGAGCCGATTTCTTCCAATATCCAGCCGATTCTCATGCGTTGGCTCAACGCCTTCGGCATTGACATGGGCGCCTATCTCGACGAGCACGGCATGCCCGGCGCAATTGACCGCGTCGGATTCGATAACTGGTATCCGGGATTCCAGGATTTCACCGGCATCTTCCGCAATTCGATTTCATTTTTCACCGAGACCGCGCTTTATGGCTACGCCACGCCGCATTTTTACACCGTGCGCGACTTCCCGCCGCAATACCGCTCTCTCAGCTCCCAAATTTTCTACAGTAGCCCGTGGAGAGGCGGCTGGTGGCGCCTCGGTGACGCCGTCCGCTACATGGTCGGTGCCTCCATGTCCGTCCTGGACACGGCTGCGAAATATCGCGAACAGTTGCTCTACAACAAATATCAAGCTGGCCGCGATAATATCGAGTGGTTCACGAACAACCCTCCCTACGCCTACGTCATTCCCACTGAGCAGCGCGATTTGCCGGAAGCCGCCCGGCTTGTTCACAAAATGATGCTCAATGGTATCGAAGTCCACCAGGCCACCGCTCCGTTTGGCGCCAACGGTCAGGAATATCCCGCAGGCTCTTGGGTCATCCTCATGGACCAGCCTTTTGCCGGGCTCGTCAAAGAACTTTTCGAGCCGCAGAAGTATCCCGACCTCCTCGAGAGTGGCACGCCCATCAAACCCTACGATGTTGCCGGCTGGACCCTCCCCATGCAGATGGGCGTGAATGTTGACGCCGCGCTTCAGCCCGTTTCATCCGCCGCGCGCTCCGGCCTTCGCCTGCTCGATCAATTCTCTCCGCCGGCCGGCAAAATCGAAGGCGCCGGCTCGGTTTTCCTCTGTCGTCCGGAAACGAACGAACGTTTCCGGGTCATCAACGAAATTCTTGCTGCTGGCGGTCGCGTGGACTTCGTCACTTCGGATTCTGCCGGCCTCCCAAGTGGAACCGCCGTAATCACCGGCGTTTCTCGAGACCGCTTGGCGACGATCGCGGAAAAAAATTCGCTGACGGTGGAAGCTGTGGACCGCGCTCCGGCCCGTGTCGTCGAAACCAAGAAGCCGCGCGTTGGCCTGTACCGCGCTTGGACTGCCAACATTGACGAAGGCTGGACACGCTGGATTCTCCAGCAGTACGGATTCGCTCCGCTCACCATTCCTAATGGCGGCATGCAAGCCAGCCATTTGCTCGATCGCTTTGATACCATCATTCTTCCTGACGCTCCGCCGAACCAAATTCTCGATGGCTTTCCTCCGGGCTCCCTGCCCGGCCAGTATGTCGGCGGAATTGGGGAGCAAGGTGTCGAATCGCTCCGCGAATTTGTTGCCGGCGGCGGCACGCTCATCACCTTCAACAACGCCTCCCTCTTCGCCATCGAACAGTTGGGCCTGCCGGTCACCAACGTCCTCGCCAATCTCAAGCAGGACGCGTTCTATTGCTCCGGCTCTCTCCTCCGCGTCGAGCTTTCGAGTTCAAATCTCCCTGCCCTGTGGGGTCTGCCCCGCGATCCGGTAGTCATGTTCGAGCGCGGTCCTGCCTTCGATACCAAGCCGGGTTTCCGCGGCGCCGTCCTGGCGTCTTATCCTGCCAATGTCAGCCCGCTCGCAAGCGGTTATCTCCTCCATCCCGAACGAATCGAAGGCAAAGCCGCGGCTCTGGAAGTCGCGTATGGACAAGGCCGCATCTTTCTGTTTGGCTTCAAGCCGCAGTGGCGCGGGCAATCCCATGGGACGTACAAATTCTTCTTCAATGCCATATACGATTCACCGAGCCTCGCGAAGCCATCCTCTTTCCCAGCGGCTTCTGTACCTGCGGCCTTGCAACCTCCAGCCGCTTCGCCGCCGAACGAATCACAGGAACGCGGCCGCAAAAACCGGCACAATAGCTTCGGATGACCGATTTCTGTTGGTGGGTCATCATCCGATAAGCGTTTATCGCCCGCTCGCCCGTCGCCTCCACCATTGACGCAATCGCGCCCTTGAGGCATCCTCAGACTCGTTCAACAACTACGACTGTTCTGACGATCAAATACCGAATTGGATGAGTACTCGCCGTACGATGTCGCGCACGTTGGTCACGTTGGGTTGCATTGTGCTGCTGGTGGCCGCCGCCATGCATTGCTTCGCATATCTAGAGTTCTCTTCCCCGGCCGTACACGCATCGAATCTGCCGATGGCGCTGCAATCTGTTTTCGAAATTGCCTTTCTCTCAATGGCGTGGAGCTGGATCGTCCTGGCAGTCATTGTGCTGGTCGCCACGTTCGGGGAAGTACGTCTGAGCAAGCATATCGTCCTGATCTGCGGCTTCGCCGTGTTCATTCAGGCTGTATTCACTGTTCCTATGGTGGGGTTCTTCATAGGAAACGAAATGATCGGTGCGGCATCCTTGCTAATCCTTATTGGTGGCTTTTTGTTCGGGCAGCTTGCCGAGTGCTGATGCTTCGACTTCGTCACGTTCCGAGGGTAAGCAGCGAGTGCCAGGGAAATATCTAGGAAGCGCAGCAAAACCGGCCCGAGAACCAGACGGTTTCCAAACTCTCGCTTGGCATCGATCGTAGAAGAATCCCAGCTCGCGCTACTCTCGGCTCGTTGGCCCGATTTGTAGCGTCACTCGACATCGCCGCATTTTGCATACTCTTTCTGCCAGAGGGCCGGGCGGCCGCAAGGCCGGCTGGCTCCTCGGTAACAATTCCAATCGAGCGTTTAGAGTGAAGCGGGGAGGGAAAAAGGTGCTAACGCGTCCCTCCGCTGCAAAATGGGCTTGCATTCTCAATGTCTGCTGTTGTGAAATGCGCTGTCGCAAAGCTCTATCAGCAAACGTCATGGCCAGCGCATAAGTCGGAGCGCCGTCGTTCAGTAGGTGCATCATTCGCTCGGCCGATGTCTAAGAAAGTCTCGACCGAATCGCCTGTCAGAAGCGAATGTCGGTCGCGTGGGCCATCCTCAAGGCGGCGCAGAGGTATGCGGCCGACCGGCAATTAGAAAACAGTACCGCCAGCGATGCCGTAGGAACGAGGTTAGGGCGCTGCCAGCGAAGCGAGTTTAGGTTTCTGGAACGAATTTATTGAGAGAGGCCAACTGCCATGTTCAAAGCACGCTGCGTTTTACTGCTTTCCTGTCTTTCCTTCGTACTGCCGGCGGCCTTTGCGGCGCCAGTGCCGACGGACCAGGTCACAAGTGCCCTGCGCTGGCGCAGCGTGGGTCCCTATACCGGCGGCCGCGTCACGACCGTGGCCGGCATCGCCGCCGAGCCCAATGTTTTTTACATGGGCACTGCGGGCGGAGGCGTCTGGCAAAGCGATGATTACGGCCATAACTGGAAGAACATTTCCGATAAGGACTTCAAGAGCAACAATATCGGCGCTATGGCGATCTCGCCTTCTAATCCGCAGATTATTTACGTGGGTACTGGCGATTCTGCTCCCCGCAATACGGTCCTGACCGGGGAGGGCATCTATAAGTCCATCGATGGCGGAAAGACCTGGACATACATCGGACTGGGCGAGACTCACATCATCAGCTGTATCCTTATCGATCCCAACAATCCCGATGTGGTGTATGTAGCAGCTCTGGGCCATTTGTTCGGGCCCAATCCGGAACGAGGAGTATTCAAGACCGCCGACGGAGGCAAGACCTGGCAGAAGATCCTGTACGTCAATGACGAGACCGGCGCGATCAGCATGGCGATGGATCCATCCAATCCGCGCGTGGTCTACGCCGCAATGTGGCAGATGTCCCGGAGACACTGGACATTTTCGAGCGGGGGGCCGGGCAGCGGCATCTACAAGACGACCGATGCGGGCGCAAACTGGACCAACATCTCGCACTACCCCGGGCTGCCGACTGGCATCTTCGGAAAAGTCGGCATCGCCGTGGCGCCGAGCCGTCCCAACGTTGTGTACGCACTGATTCAAGCTGATTACAAAGGTCAGGCGGGCGGCTTGTTCCGCTCCGACGATGCCGGCCAGAATTGGACCCTCATCAACAACAGCATGGACATCACGCAGCGCGCCTTCTACTACATGACGGTGTATGTTGACCCGAAGGACCCCGATACAATCTACCTGCCCAACGTCGGAGTGTATGTGTCGCACAACCAGGGCAAGAAGCTGACCGCCCTGCATCCGCCGCATGGCGACAACCATGTGCTCTGGATCAATCCGAACAATCCCCAGATCTTTATTGAAGGTAATGATGGCGGCGCGAGCGTCTCTCAAAATGGGGGCAAGGCTTGGAGTTCGGAGGACAACCAGCCGACCGGGCAGTTCTATCACGCCAATCTCGACGACCAATTCCCGTTCCACATTTACGGGGCGCAGCAGGATCGCAGTTCGGTCGAGGCGCCTAGCGCCGTGCCTGCCGGCAGTATTCCGCCGGTTTGGAGAAACGTACAAGGCGGAGAGATGAGCTGGGTCGTCCCGACACCCGACCGGCCCTGGGTCACCTACGGCAGCGGCTATTACAGCATGGAGTGGAAACAGGATTACAAGACAGGATTGGTCACCAATGTGGCTCCCTGGCCAGACTACAAGTTTGGTCTTGCGGGGACCGAGGAAAAGTATCGCTATGGCTGGAATCATCATCCGGTGGTGTTTGCTCCCGGCAATCCCAAGGAACTGCTGATGGGAGCGAACGTGCTGTTTGAGACGCTCGACGAAGGCACCCGCTGGAAAGCGATCAGCCCGGACCTGACGCGCAACGACAAGAGCAAGCAGGAGCGGCCGGGCGGCCCGATCAGCGCGGACGTGACCGGCGAGGAAATGTTCGACACCATATCCTCGATTGCCTTCTCGCCGCTCACCGACAATATCATCTGGACGGGTTCCGATGACGGCTTGCTCTATGTGACCACCGATGCGGGCGGCCACTGGAGCCAGGTACGCCCGCCGGCGCTCCCGACATGGTCCACAATCACCTGCGTCGAGCCTTCGCACACCGACGCGGGCACCGCCTACGTGTCGGCGAGCCGGTACGACTGGGATGATTTTCACCCGTACGTGTACAAGACCACCGATTACGGCAAGCATTGGACGCAGATCACCACCGGGTTGCCGGAAGACCAGTACGTCGAAAGCGTGCGGCAGGATCCGAACGCGCCGCGTCTGCTTTTCGCCGGTACCAGCGGAACGGTGTACTTCAGCTCCGATGACGGCCAGCAGTGGCAGCCGTTGAGCCTCAATCTGCCGGCGGTACGGGTGAGTGATGTGGAGATTCAGCCCGAGCAACATGCCGTAGTGCTCGCCACGTTCGGACGTGGTTTCTGGGTCTTGGACAACCTGCAATTCCTCGAGCAGTTGGGAAATACCCAGATGGCCAGTGCCCCGCCTTACCTATTCAAACCGCAGCAGGCCTGGCTGGTCACTCGCCGTACGGGCGGATTTGGCGGCGCACGGGGGGCGGGCGGTGAGAACTTGGCGCCAGGAGTCACAGTGTTTTTCAGCCTGCCTTCCGACTACAACGGCAGCACGCCCGCGAAGCTGACCTTTACCGACGCAAGCGGCAACTTGGTCCGCACCTTCACCCTGCACCCGAAAACGAAAGCCAAGCCCGAGCCGGCTTCGGACAATCCCGCGGTGACGCGAAAACGACAGGAAGAAACGGCGACGGCGGTCGAGCCCGGAATGAACCATTTCCAGTGGGACCTGACATATCCGGATGCGGTCGACGTGAAAGGTATCTTCAATTCATTCTTTGCCGCTGCCCCGCCCATAGGTCCAGAAGTCGTGCCAGGCACCTACTACGTGACTCTCACGTACGGCGACGCCGCGCAGAAGCAGCCGTTTGTTGTCAAACTCGATCCGCAATTGCCAACCACGCAGGCGGAACTGCAGCAGCGTTTCGATTTGCTGATGCGGATTCACGACGCGCTGAACCGGCTCGATACCAACCTGAACCAAGCCCTTGACGCCCGCGACGCGCTCGAGAAGGCCGTAGCCACCAAGAGCGTGTCGAGCGATCAGGCGCAACCGGCGCTCGATCAACTAAACCACGACATAGACGATCTGGTGGATCTCAAGATCCAGTCCGGTGAGGGCGCGCTAGTGTATCCCGGTCGGCTGCGCGCCTGGTTGACCTCCATTGCGGGCCAGGCGAGTATGGCATTCGTGCCGCCCACGCCCGCGATGGTGCAGGTGGCGGATGGATACATCGACGATGCGGGGACTGGTGTCTCGCGTCTGCAATCCGACGTTGCCGCCGCCAATAAGTTGCTGAATCATTGAGGTGGGACCTGGCCGAGAGAACGACTCGCGGCAACAGGCCGGTCCATCGGACAACCATCAACAGAGATCTCTCCATGCTGAGAAAAACCTTCCGCCCACCGGGCGTTCGCCAGTCGCGGATCGCGGCCCTGCGATCGACCTTGTTGCGGAAAACAATGTACGGCGGGATTCCTCCACTTAAATGCTGACGTTTGGCTCTGGAAGGCCGCGCGTGTTGGTGGGATTTTTCTGGTTCATTTTCCATTGGCACTTGCTCAATTTCCATCTCAACTATTGAAGAATCGCGAATTGAGATGCTAAATCAGGAAGCATCGGGCTGAGTTATGTCGACGTGCCGAACCCGAGCATAATGCGGCAGCCCAAGCGCACAAGAAAACCCCTAGAGCTAGCCGTAGCGAAGCCTCGTGCCAAGGCCCGCGCATCCGGCCGCCATCCGAGCCGCTGAAAACAAACACAGAACCGGATCATTGGCCTAATCTGGCCCTTTTTGCCCCCGCGTGTTTTTGTTAAGTGTCCATCCATCAGGAAGATGGTTGGTAGGGGCGGTGGGAATCGAATTATAAGCTACTCAAGTAAGCCCCGCAGATACGGGACGTTGCAGCCGCCCTACCGAGACAATTAGAACAATCGGAACAAATCGGCCAGCGCACGGTGAGCGATAGGATTTGAATTTTCAAATCAACCACTTAGCCTCGCTGAATCTGTTGCCCTCATTCCCTGGCTCTCCTCCAAAAACAACCTGTTTCCTCCCGATTCTGCCTGGCGGGACAGGCGCACGGACGGCTGTCAGGCGGGCATCCCATCCTCCGGTGAAAACTGGACTCGAACGTGATGCGCGAGACGTGCCCTTTCTTCGCCCGTTCCTAATTCATACAACTTGGCGGACGGCAAAGTATCCTTTGCTAAAACTCCTCATACGCGTGTTCGCCGTGCAGAGACTCATCCAGCCCGGCTTCCTCGCTCGTCGCATCAACCTTCACGGCTGTGAATAGATCGATCACCTTCAGCATGCCATACGTGAAAATGAACGCCCATGCCGAGGAGAAAAGCACGGCGGCGAGTTGTTTGAAGAAGAAACTGGAGTCCCCATGAAACAGCCCGTTGCTGCCGCTGGGATTGAATCGCTGATCGGCGAAAAGCCCCAGCAGCACGATTCCCAGAAAACCACCCACGCCATGCACGCCCCAAACGTCGAGCGCGTCGTCCCACTGCAATTTATTTTTCAGCTCCACGGCGTAATAGCACACGATGCCCGCGCTGACGCCGATGATCACGGCGGTCGTCGGAGAAACATAGCCGGCCGCTGGGGTAATCGTAGCGAGTCCGGCGACCGCGCCCGTCAGCAGCCCGAGGAACTTGGGTTTCTTCTGGTGCGCCCACGCCACGATCAACCACGCTATCGCGGCAAACGAAGCCGCGACGTCCGTGTTCAGAAACGCGGTAGCCGTCACCGAATCCACGCGCATTTCGCTGCCCGCGTTAAATCCGTACCATCCGAACCACAGCAGCCCTGTGCCCAGCGCCACCAGCGGAATACTGTGCGGGCCCGCGTCGCGGCTGCGGCGTCTGCCCACGTACAGCACGGAAGCCAGCGCCGCGATGCCCGCGATATTGTGCACCACAATTCCCCCGGCGAAATCCTTGACGCCCCACTGCTGCAGCATTCCGCCGCCCCAGACCATGTGCACAAACGGAAAATAAACGAACGTCAGCCACGCCGTCAGGAATAGCATATATGCCTTGAACGTCACGCGGTTCGTGAACGCTCCGGAAATGAGCGCCGGAGTAATAATCGCGAACATCATTTGATACGCGATGAACACCATCATAGGAATTGTGTTGTTCGGAGACGCCGTGGATAGATTGACTCCCCGCAAGCACACCTCGTGGAAATTTCCGATAACCCCGTGCCAATCACCGCTGAAGCACAACGAAAAGCCGTACAAATACCAGATGACCGTCGTCCAGCCCATCGAAACGAAACTCTGCATCATGATGGCCAGAACGTTTTTTCGTCCCACCAGCCCGCCGTAAAAAAAGGCCAGCCCCGGCGTCATCAACATCACCAGGCTGGTGCACAAAATCATGAATCCAGTGTTGCCTGTATCGAGATGCAGCATTCGATTCGATCCTCCTTGCCAGCCACGCCAGCGCCGATTCGGCAGCCGAATCCTTGTCTCGCGCGAAAACGCCCACATTCTGAGCACAATCAACCCATCTAGCAAGTTGTAATTCAAACCGCGCGGCGCGTCACACCCGGCAACATACCGAATTGTGAAAAGCAGGTGTTTTGGTAGGGGCGGTGGAGATCGAATTTATCAAGCCGCAGAATCCAAAGGAACTCTGCGGAATGGAGAGAGACGCATCGCCCAAGAACATCGGGAACTTATCTACGAAGTAGCGAATCGTGAGCTGGGCATCGCGCTGTCCGTGATAGGTCCCTGGCGGGCAGAAAGCGGCTCGGCACCTTCAGTTGCTCGCAGAAAAAGCGGACCTTTTCCGGTTCGGTTTCGAGATAACTTCGCTCGGGATTAGCGAGGACAAAATCGAGCATGGCGATGCGTTCGCGGATGAACTCGATTTCATGTTCACGGCGATTGCGAAGGTTCTCTCGCCCGATCTGGCGATAAAGCTGGCGTGAGAACAGGTGGTAGATCACGCCGCTCTTCGGAAAGCACTCCGTGCGGGCATGTTTCTGAGCATGGAGCTTGGCCCAAAATGTGGTGGTCCGTTTGCCCCAATGGGAGCCGGTAAAGCCGAGGAACTGGCGCGCCACAAAGTGGCCGGAGTGGGTGGCAACGAGGTAAAGGAATCGCGCTTCTGGGTCGGTGTAGCCGAACGCCTTCAAAGCATCGAGATAGGAAGAGGAGATGGTCATAGGGTGAGGATTCCCGACTTTCGTCGGACACACTTGGAGCACGAGCTCCGTGTACAGCTGACCCACTCTCGCGTCCGCCCTAATTCCGGGTCGTACGCGTGACAGGGCGGGTGCCGAAGGTCTTCGGCGTCGCCTTGTCCGCGGGAAGAATCCGGCGAGAACCCCCCTCACTTATAAAGAGGCTTTGAGGGAGGGAAAAAGTGAGAAAAAATCTCTGGCAAGGACGATGGGGTTCTCTGTGACGTTCCATCGAAATCAAAGGTAACCGAATGGCAGTCTTTCAATGTCCATTCGAACTGGCGGGTCATATACACGACAAACCAACGGGGAAGCCTGACCCGTTCGGCGATCGAGTTGGTTGCTTGCTCGCTTTAGGGAATAAGATCCCGTCACCTGCAAAATCGCTCTGTTGGAAATAGGGCCGCAAACTCACTGAGCATTAGTGCGAGAGGGGGCGAATCCGATCGCATTTAGCATCAGATTGCAAGGGGTTCCGCAGTGCCGGAGCAAAACCAAATTCCTTTTGTGGATGCAATTCCCGGCGTGAATCGACATTCAATCAATAGGAAGGGCATCGGCGGTGCGGTGCCTTCTCGTTCCGCCTGAATGGGATAGGACAAGATACTCGTACCGGGCCGCTTGAAGGATGGGAATGTCGCTGTCGGCATTCTTCCAGAGCTGAAAGAAGTGTTCGTACGCTTTCAGACTCTGTGTTTTCTTCCCCATTAGATTTTCCGCTCGCGCGAGACCAAGATATGCAAGCGACATATAAGGTGACAGCGGATCCACTCCGAGGTGGTCCAACATTTTCTGAAATTCTTTCGCGGCATCCGCACCTGAGTGGCTCGCGAGATACGCTTGGCCTCGAATGTAAACCGGCAGCAGATCCGCCTCCTGGCCGAACTCGTAAGGCAAAGCCGACTTCATCATTTCAGTTACTTCTTCAGCGCTGGGCCGACGCGATTCTGCCATAACAGTTTGGATCATCGGCGAATAGACTCCCATATTGAGCGTCGCCAGTGGATAGGAGCGATTGAATTCCTCGGCGATATTCTTCGCCTTTTCGTTATCGCCAGCAACCGCAAACGCCAGAGCATCTAGGCCGAGATCCGCTTCGCCGTGGCCCAACTCAAGAGATGCTGCAGCCATGCGGCGGGCCGCTTGCGTGCGCCCAATCACTGCGCTGAGCAGCGCATCGTAGGCTATGGTATTCGCTGCGCCTTCCAATTCGCCTCCTGCGCGTAATTCCGCGACGTTTTGCCGGAATAGCTCACTTGCGTCTTTCATTTTACCCTGAGCTGCCTCACCTTCCGCTTCCACATACAGCATCCCCGCTTCGTTCGTCTCGGTCTGCTTCTTATTTCCGTCCATGAAGGCCACTGTGTAGAGGATTATATGCGTTGTATCGCTGTCCCGCCTGCTAGCGACAGCCTTTTCGCAAACCGCTTTGGCTTCAGCGAAACGATTGGTAGCCAATAAGGCAATGGCGAGATTCGTGTAACCAAAAGAGTGATTTGGGTTGAGGAGCACGGCTTCTTTGGCTGCCTTGATCGCCGTTTCATAGCGGCCCAACTGATTTGCGTCATTGGCTAGGGCGTTGTACGCAAGCCACTCGTCCGGGTAGGTCTGTTGCCATAGTTCGTAATTCTCCGATGCCTTCTCGAGTTCTCCCGTAATGATGTCGAAATAGCGTCCGGCAATATAAAATCGCTCGGGCTCAGTGGCTCGCGACCGCAATTGAAAAGCGCGCTTGAAATATTGGCTTCCGGCAATCGTTTCCCCACTATTGGAATAGACAGATCCGAGCTGGGCATAGGCCATCGCGAAGTTCGGATCGAGGGTGACTGCAGCCTTGAATGCGGGAATGGCCTTTGGGGAGTTATTGCGGGCACGCATTTCCAGGCCCAATTGATAAGCTTTGAGGGCCTCGAGCGAATTCGTCGTCCCCTGCTCGATTGGCACTCCATATTCCTGAAGAGAATCTCTCGATTCTCCGAGCTTCAGGCGGAGGCCTGTAATAGCTGCCCCCAGACTCCGTAGAACGTCGCTTTTGCCGGCGGCAGTCACTTCCTGGCTGACCAGTGACTTTCCGTCGGCACAACGATTGGCTTCGAGCGCGATCACATAGCTCATCCCCTGTTGCGAGATTGCTCCGGTAACAGCGGCCTTAGCTCCGGCTTGCTGGCATACCTCGCGGGCCAAGGCAGGAGTCAGTTTCTCGTCGGGCGGGCGTCCGAGACCTTGCAAAGTCTCTTCGAGCTTCGCATCCGGCAGGACTATGAAGAAAGGCGATTGCGCAAGCTGCACGGTCACGGCCCGGCGCAGTGAGCCATCAAAAACGGCGTCCCCAGTTGTATTGGAAAAGTCTCCGACAACGACATCGTCTCGCTGCGAAAGGGGCGGCGCCTGTCGCTGCGATTTTAGGTACACGACTAGTGCGCCGGCGAGGATGGCGAGTGTGATCCCCAACGTTATTGTTCTCGTGTGGGATTGTTGCTGCGGCGAAGCCGCAACGGAGGGTGTTGCAGGAAGCTTTGGGCCGTGAAGTGTTTGTTGCACAGGGGCGATGAAGCGGTAGCCCCGCCGGGGAATTGTTTCGATGAATCTGGGATTGTCCGCGTCATCGCCCAGGGCTTCGCGCAATTTGCCCACGGCGACACTCAACGAGGCATCGAATTCAACAAATGTATTGCCAGGCCACAGCCTCTGACGCACGCTTTCTCGGCTGACGATCTCGCCGGCATTCTGAAGCAACAGTTCCAGAAGGCGGAATGGCTGTTCTTGCAGCTTAACTCGCACACCCTTGCGCAGAAGCTCGCTGCCTCCGGTATCCACTGTGAATACCCCAAAGCGATACACGGTTGTGTCTATGGCGTTTGAGTCCATCGCAGGCGACGAGAGAGATTACTTTCGGGAGCGTACCACAGTTTAGATGAGCCTCCAATTCCGTTCATATAAAGGGCTTAGTTGTTTAGAGAGATTTTGAGGCGAGTTTCTTTGACTCCGCCCGCGATTTCCATCACCTTCCCTCTGCCGAAAATCAATGACGGTTTTTCTTCGGGACTCTTTCCGAGTGGAGGTCCAAAGGCGATGCGCTTCTTGAAATCAATAGCAGTTCTGCTGTTTCTGAGTTTGGCCGTAGCTCATTTCGCTTCGGCAAACGCAGTTTCCTACACGGGCGCACTGTCGAGCTCGACGGATGTGTTTTCGCTTGTGTTCACGGTCGGTGGCGCGGGCAGTCACACCGTGTCCATTCAAACGTGGGGTTTCGGCGGCGGCCTCAATGCAGCCGGGCAGACCATTTCCGCCGGAGGCTTCGACCCCTTTATCGGCTTGTTCTCAGGGACTGGGGCGGGAGCGACGATTCTCACAGACGGGATCGGCAATCCTTTCGGCACGTCGGACGCGCTCAGTAATTTCTCGAACTTCGCCGGCTGCCCTCCCGGGGGAACGGTTGACATTGGCGGAGCGGTCTGCGGAGACATTACGATGTCGCTCTCGCTGTTGCCCGGAACTTATACCCTGGTTTTGTCCGATGGCTCCAACATCGCGAACGCCGTCTTCGACAACGGCACGCTCGGAGAAGGCTTCACGGATTTCACTGGCGGCGTGTTCCAGACCTGTAACGGCGTGGATGCGAGCGGGAATCCCGTGTGCGTCACCGATACAGCGAATTGGGCTCTCGACTTAACCATAGGCAACGGCAGCACCGCGCCCACGCCCGAGCCAGCATCGCTGTTGCTGCTCGGCACAGGACTGTTCGGCGTGGGCTGGTGGCAACGTCGCAAATGGCCGCAGCAGAATTAGCGGCGGTGATTTTGAAGACAAGACAATTTTAGTTCAGCACGCCTGAGGGAATTCAATCGCAGGTCGGAGTAGGGATCGTGATTGCTCACAACCCCCTCCACGGATCCGGACAAGCGGCACTACCGCATCCGGCTCTTGCCTTAGGTGACGACGCCCATGCGTCGCAGGGGATAGGGATGACAGACAGAA
>JBAUEX010000360.1:0-6200 GCA_049678845.1 Candidatus Acidiferrales bacterium | reverse complement strand
CTTTCGGCGAAGGCGCAGGAGAATTTAACCGGGGTGCGGGTGATAAGGGCCTATGGGCAGGAGGCGGCGGAAACGCGGTCTTTCGATGATGCGAACCGCCAATACGTAGGCGAGAACATCCGCATGATTCGGGCCTGGAGCATGTTTTTTCCGGCCTTGCAATTGATTATCGGATTCTCGATTCTGTTCGTACTTTGGCAAGGCAGCCGCATGGTGATTCAAGACCGAGTGTCACTCGGCGCGTTTACCGCGTTTTACTTTTTTGTAGGCTTGCTGGTGTTCCCCATGATCGCTCTGGGGTTCGTGACCAACATTTTTCAGCGCGGCGCGGCTTCGATGGGGCGGCTGAATTACATTCTGGACGGGACAGCGGGCATCAGCGACGCAGAGGTGCAAGGCGAGCATCAGGCGGTGATACGAGGCGATATTGAATTTCGCAATTTGACCTTTACGTATCCGACGACGCGGAGCGGCGACGGTTCCAAGGCGCCGGTGAACGCCAACGCTGCCGAAGGGAATGAGCCGGTGCTGCGAGATATCAATTTGCACATTCCGGCTGGGTCAACGACGGCAATCGTAGGGCCGACGGGCAGCGGAAAAACGACTCTGGCGGGGCTGCTCGCGCGGCTTTGGGAGGCGCCTGGCGACACGCTTTTCATTGACGGCAAAGCGATTCGCGAATGGCCGCTGGCGGCGCTGCGACACGCAATTGGATTTGTGCCTCAAGATGCGTTTCTGTTCAGCGAGACGATTCTCGAGAATATTGCCTTTGGAGTTGAGGACGCGAACCAGGAAGCAGTGGAAGATGCGTCGAGCATCGCGAATATCTCCGCCGATATATCGGATTTCCCGGGGCGCTACGAAACGCTCGTTGGGGAGCGCGGAATCACGCTTTCGGGCGGGCAAAAACAGCGCACCACGCTCGCGCGGGCGCTAATTCGCGACCCGAAAATCCTGATTCTCGACGATGCATTTTCAAGCGTGGACACAGACACGGAGGAAAAGATCCTGCAAAAGCTTGAAGATGTACTCAAGAAGCGCACGACGATCCTCATTTCGCACCGCTGTTCCACGGTGCGGGAAGCGGACCAGATCGTCGTGTTGCACAAGGGACAAATCATTGAAAAGGGCACCCACGAGGAATTGCTGGGAATCGGCGGGTATTACGCGGAGCTTTACCAAAAACAGTTACTGGAAGAAGAGCTGGCCAGAGAATGAGCACGCACCACGAAGAAGAAAAACTTGGCCGCATTTACGACGCGGAACTGACGCGGCGGCTCCTGCGATACTTGAAGCCTTATAAGTGGCGGGTGTTTCTGGCCATGGGGCTGACGATCGTCGTTACGCCCTTGCAACTGGTCGGGCCCCGGCTGTTCGCAGTGGTGATCGACCGCTATATCACGCCGGCACTGCGCCACAACATTTCAGTCGGGACGGCATTCCACGGCGTCATGTGGATATCGCTGGTCTTCATGGCGACTCTGATTCTCAGTTTCGCATTCCAGTACGGGCAAGTGCGGATCATGCAGTCGGTGGGGCAGCAAACGATGTATGACCTGCGCAAACATATCTTCGGACACCTGCAACGGCTTCCGATGAGCTTTTTCGACCGCACGCCAGTGGGCCGGCTGGTGACGCGCGTAACGACGGACGTGGACGCGCTCAACGATTTGTTCGCCGCTGGCGTGGTGGCCATGGTTAACGACTGTTGCTTTCTGGTGGCGGCGGTCGCTTACATGTTGAAGCTGAATTGGAGACTGGCTCTTGCCGCGCTGGCCGTGCTGCCGCTGATGTTGGGCGTGACCTGGCTCTTTCGCAACAGCGTTCGAGAGGCGAATCGCCGGATTCGCACCGCGATTGCTCGCATCAACGCGTTTTTGCAAGAGCACATTAGCGGCATGACGGTGATTCAGCTCTTCAATCGCGAGCGCAAGGCACGCAAACAGTTCACGGAGTTGAATCGCGTGTACAACGTAGCGTTCAAAGATCAGATTTGGGCGTTTGCGCTTTTCTACCCGGCAATCGAGCTGCTGTCGGCTTGCGCGTATGCGTTGATCTTCTGGTTCGGCGGCGTCCGCGTGCTGATCGGAGGACTCACAATAGGCCTGGTGACTGCGTTCTTCATGTATTCGCAGCGCTTCTTCATGCCGATTCAGGATTTGAGCGAAAAATTCAACATTTTGCAGTCGGCCATGGCCGCTTCCGAGCGCATTTTTAAATTGCTCGATGAGCCGCTCACGGTACAGTCCGCGGCGAAGACCATACCGATCGAGATTCCGCGGGGCGACATCGAATTTCGCAACGTTTGGTTCGCCTACCGAGGTGGCGACAACCCCAAAGAGGACCACTGGGTGTTGCGCGACGTGTCGTTCCGCGTTGCGCCCGGGCAGAGCATCGCCATCGTCGGGCATACGGGCGCGGGCAAAACCACGGTCATTCAATTGCTCCTGCGCTTCTACGATATTCAGCGCGGCGAAATCCTGCTCGACGGTGTGAATATTCGCGAACTCGACCTCCAGAATTTGCGGCGGCTGTTCGGAATCGTGTTGCAGGACCCTTTCCTTTTCAGCGGAACTATCGAATCGAATGTGCGTCTGGGGACCGCGTCGATCACGCGCGACATGGTGGAGCGGTCTTTGCGCGAAGTGGGCCTTGGCCCCTTCATCGATTCCCTGCCGCATGGAATGGCCACCGAAGTGACCGAGCGCGGCGCCACGCTTTCGGTGGGACAGCGCCAGCTCATCAGCTTTGCGCGCGCGCTGGCTCACGATCCGCAATTCTTGATTTTGGACGAGGCGACTTCGAGCGTTGATACACAGACGGAGTCGCTGATCCGCGAGGCGCTCGACCGCTTGCTGTCCGGACGCACCGCGCTCGTGATTGCGCATCGACTCAGCACCATTCAACACGCTGACCGCATACTTGTGTTCCATAAGAGCAGGCTGCGCGAAGAAGGCACGCACCAGGAGTTGCTGGCGCGCCGCGGTATTTATTACCGCCTCTACCAGCTCCAGTACAAAGACCAGGAACTTCGCTTGCCAGTTTCGGGCGGTGCGCGCGCCGGCACGCCTCTGCCGGCAAATGACTAGGCCGCGGCACCGCCAGTGCTGAGACGCTACGCAAGATGGATTTCTCTCCCGCCCACGAACCGTTTAGCCATCGCCTGCCTTGAGTCCGCCGCATGACAGCTCCGTCGGAAATTCTCATCTCCGCGGGCGAAGCTTCCGGCGATATGTACGCCGCGGAATTGGCACGCGCGCTACAGGCGCGAACGGGCGCCCACCTTTTCGGCATGGGCGGCCCCAAGATGCGCGAAGCGGGAGTGGAGATTGTCGCGGACGCTTCGCAAATCGCCGTCGTGGGAATCACCGAAGTGCTGCACCGGCTTCCCGCTGTTTGGCGCGCATGGCGAAAATTGGAACAGGAAGCAGTGCGCCGCAAACCGTCACTGGCGATCACCGTGGATTCACCGGGATTCAATTTTGGCTTGGCGAGGCGATTGAAAAAGCACGGCATTCGAATCATCTATTTCATCAGCCCCCAGATTTGGGCTTGGAGGCCGCGTCGCATGCGCTGGATTCAGCGCCGGTTCGAGCGCGTCCTCGTCATTTTTCCTTTCGAGGAAGAGATTTATCGCAAAGCAGGCGTTGCAGTGAATTTCGTCGGGCATCCTCTGGTTGATTCGGTGCAATCACAAATGACGCGCGAGCAATTCGCCGCGCGATTCGCTCTGGATGGGAAGCGCCCAATCGTCGCGCTATTACCCGGAAGCCGTCCCAGCGAAATCCGGCGGAGCATGCCGATTATCGCGGAGGCTTGCGCGCGACTGCAGACAAATAGTCCGGCGCAATTTGTACTGGTGGTGGCCTCGGGACTCGATGCAGATATTTTCGACTCGTACAAGCGGCCCGATTTGCGCATAACGCCCGTTGCAGGTGCGGTTTACGATGCGCTCGCGTCGGCTGACTGCGTTGTCGTGTCGAGTGGAACCGCAACGGTTGAAGCCGCGCTCCTCGGCACACCGATGGTGGTCGTCTACCGGCTTTCGGGGCTGACGGCGGCGATTGCGCAGCGCCTTGTGCTGACTCCTTTATTCGCCATGGTGAATCTAATTTCCGGTCGCCAAGTGGTTCCGGAGTTGATCCAGGACAAATTTACGGCCGAGGCTTTGGAACGCGAGGTTCGCCAGCTCCTGGATTCGCCAGAGGCCCGCGCGCAACAGAAGCGAGATCTGGCGGAAGTGAGGCTCAAACTGGGCCCCGGAGGCGCTATCGAGCGAGCCGCCGAAGTCATCGCCGGAATGCTCTAATCTTTTGAAGAACAGGCAACTGGCAGCCTCGTTTTGGTACTCTAATGAGCGGACGATACATGACATTAAATATGAGCATTGCCCGACGCCCTCGAACTTTCCAGCTCGCATTCCTGCTCCTGCTGCTCGCCCTCCGCGCCAGTCTAACGAGCGCGCAAACGCAGCTTCCTAAATTCGATTTTCAGGCTGTGCATTACGACGTCCAAGCCACATTGCACCCGGCGGAACAAAATCTGACAGCCGAGGCAAAAGTCGAACTCGTGGCGAAAGCGGCCTCGCGAACCATCCTGGTTGAATTGCATCCTGATTTGCACTTGGACGCGGTGAAGCTCGCGATTGACGGCCGGAAACTTGATTTTCAGCGTGACTCGTTCAACCCGCTCGATCTCGAAGTGACGCTCCCCTCCATGGCGCAGCCTGGAATGCACGTCACGCTGATTTTCGATTACTCGGGAGCCTTCGCGAATGACGACGACAGCCCGACCAAAGATGTCCGTTTCGCATGGATCGACAGGAATTCTGCGTATCTGCTGTTGCCCGCGCGCTGGTTTCCGCTGACGAATTATCCGTCGAACCGCTACACGGCCACGTTTCAAATCACCGTCCCGGAGAATTTTGCGGTGACCGGCACGGGGCAATCCTCCACTCCGAATTCGCTGCCGGCCGAAAAACCCGGAGAGTCCGGCCGGTCGGTATACACCTTCAATTGCAAGGACGCTGCGGCCGTGGGGACGTTTGTCGCAGGAAATTTGCAATTGGCGCCAGAACACGCGCAAGGCTTGGATATTTCCGTGTTCGCACCGCCGGCGGCAAGCGCCACAGCTCCTCGTTACGGCGATGAGCTTGCCAACGTTCTGACCTATTACTCGAACGAATTCGGCCCCTTGTCGTCGCCCCATATCACGCTGGCGCAATTGCCGGACGGCACGGTCGACAGTTTCTCGGCTCCGGGACTGCTGCTGCTCAGCGCCCGCGACTGGGGCACCACGGTAAATCAAAACCAACTCGCGCACCTGTCCGCCGAGCAGTGGTGGGGGAATCAAGTGCTGCCCGCATCGCCCGGGGACGCGTGGGTCACCGACGGGCTGGCGCAATACGTGGCTGCAATGTACATCGAGCACACGCAGGGTGAGCAAGGTTTTCGTCGCGAATTGACGAGTTACGCCGTTGGCTCCGTGATGTTCGAAGGCGCCACACCCATTGCGCAAGCGCAGGATCTGCAGCCGTACTCGCAGCAGTATGAGTCGATCGTGGTGGATAAGGGCGCGATGGTATTTCACATGTTGCGCACGTCTATGGGAGATGCGACTTTTGATTCATTGCTGCACGATTTCTACGCCGCGCACGCGGGAAAGACCGCGAGCATCGAGGATTTCGAAAAAGTTGCCGAAGCTAAGCTCCCTTCCCGGAAGACCGGCCAGCCGCATCTGAACCTGATTGCATTTTTTTCTCAGTGGCTCGATTCGACGGGCATTCCGGAATTCAAGTTGGATTACATCGTTTACCGCACGCCCAAGGGTTTTAAAGTCGTCGGCAAAGTCACGCAGCCGCTCGAGACTTTCAACATGCCAGTCGAAATCCGCGTGAATACAGAGGGAAACCCCGTCACGAAATCGGTGCAAGTGATCGGGACAAGCACTCCGTTTGACATCGATACATTCGGAAGGCCCAAGCCTGACGGTATCTCGATCGATCCGGACAACGATCTGCTGAAATCAAGCCCGAAACTGCATGTGCGCGCTCTTATCGCGCGTGGTGAAGGGCTCGCGGCCCAGGGAAATTTCCAGGAAGCCATCCAGCAATACCAGCAAGCGCTGGCCTTGCAAGCGAACAACTCCCTGGCGGATTTTCGGATCGGCGAGGCATATTTCTATCAGAAGAATTATTCAGC
>JBAUEX010000359.1:0-6606 GCA_049678845.1 Candidatus Acidiferrales bacterium | reverse complement strand
TCGGCCGCAAGTCGATTACATCGGCATGCGTTCAAACGGCTCCACGCAGAACTCCGTCCGCCTGTCGGTAGGACTCGTCTACCACATCGGCCAGAAGTAGCAGCCTGTAGCTTTCCTCGGCAACTCACGCCCGTCCCGGCCAGGTTATCGGGACGGGCGTTTTTCTTTGCCTCCGCATTACCGCTCAAGAAAGAAACACTCGTCCTCTTCCGTGTATCCGTGTAGGGTCAAATATTACTTGCATTACGCAAGTTAGATTTGGTAGATTGCGCGCCGTGAAGGGAAGGCAGAAGTCGAAGCAGCGTTCCGGCTGCCCGATCAGCATCTCGCTCGAGGCGTTGGGAGATCGCTGGTCGTTGCTGATCATTCGCGACATGATGGTGCGCGCTTTCCACACGTTCAAACAATTTCAGGAATCGGATGAAAAAATCGCCACGAACATTCTGGCGGACCGCTTGCAGAAACTCGCCGCGGCGGGAATCATCACCGCGGCACCGGAAAAAAGCGACGGGCGAAGAGTGAATTACCGGTTGACGGAAAAGGGAATCGACCTGGCGCCGGTGGTCTTGGATTTGCTGGTTTGGGGCACGCGGCACGAGGAGACGGAGGCGCCGAACGCCGTCGTAGAGAAAATGGCGGCGAACCGCGACGGGGTTCTCGCGGAAGTCCGGAGGCGATGGCAGGAGCGGGACCCGGTTCCATTTTTGCCCAGTTTCGCGAACGTTGGCGGCGATCGCAGTTCGCCGCGGAGCCGCGCACGACGGCCGTCTCGAAGCGCGCGCGAACCATAGGTTGGATGCGAACGGATTTGTTGAACACCAACTAAACGAAAGGAGCGAGCCATGCAAATGAATCCGTATCTTCTGTTCAAGGGCCAATGCGAGGAAGCGTTCAAATTTTATGAGAAGTGTTTCGGAGGAAAAATTGTAGCCATGCTTCCTCATGAAGGGACTCCAGGAGCAGAGCAGGTGACTGCGGAATGGCGGAAAAAGATCATGCACGCCTACATGGCTGTGGGCGATCAGGCTTTGATGGGTTCAGACCCGCCGCCCCAATACTATCAAGAGCCGAAGGGCTTTTCGGTTTCGATCATGGTTAAGCAGGTTGCGGAGGCCGAAAGCGTTTTTCACGCGTTGGCAGAAGGCGGGCAGGTGAAGATGCCCATTCAACAAACTTTCTGGTCGCCCCGCTTTGGCATGCTCGTCGACAAATTCGGAATTCCGTGGATGGTTAATTGCGAGCAGGCGGCGCAACGGACCGCGGGAGGCGCGACTTGATTCTCGTCAGCGCAAGCGGGCTGAATGGCAAATTGAAAATACGCGGAGGAAACCGATGCAAGCAAGCGCGCAAACGGCCACAACCTCGAAAGGGATGCTCTGGACAGGACGCGTGATCAGCGGCCTTGCGATCCTGTTTCTTGTTTTTGACGGCGTCACCAAAGTGCTGAAGGTGCCAGCCGTGCTGAAGGCAGCGGCCGAGCTCAAGTTTTCCGACGGGCAGATCGTCGAGATCGGAATTATTTTACTGATCTGCACGGCCGTCTACGCGATTCCGCGCACGGCGATTCTCGGCGCAATCTTGCTGACCGGCTATCTTGGCGGCGCAATTTCCATCCAAATGCACGCAGGCAACCCCGTGTTTGAGACGCTGTTTCCCGGGATTTTCGGCGTGCTGGTGTGGGCCGGGATTTTCTTTCGAGACAGCCGGCTGCGCATGCTGATCCCGATTAAGGCTTACTCTGAGGACTAACGTAACGACTGCGAACTGGAATTTGGCAATGGCGTATTTTCACCGACAAGGAGATACGAAAATGCCGGAAGAAAAAATGCTTACGAAACATCCGCTGGGCAAGAGCGGAAAGAATATCGACAGGCAGAAATACGAAGCAATCAAGAGGGCCATCGTTTCCGGCTTGGAAAGCAGGGAACTCACCCACACGGAATTATTCGCGCAGGTTGGCAAAAATCTAAAGGGCAAATTTGTCGGGAACGTCGGTTGGTACGCAGAAACGGTGAAACTCGATTTGGAAGCCAGGAAAGTAATCGAGAGAACCGGCTCGAAACCGCAAAAATATCGGATGACATAGCCGAGCGGAGACGTTCTGCGAGAAATGGAAACGAGAGGACAAAATTCAGATGCCAAAGATCGTTCCGTTCTTATGGTTTGACGGCAGGGCTGAAGAGGCGGCGAAATTCTACGTTTCGATTTTCAAGAACTCGAAAATGGGAACCATTCGGCGCTGTGGAGAGGCCGGGCCGGGGCCGAAAGGATCGGTGATGTCCGCCGAATTTCAGCTCGAAGGGCAGAATTTCATCGCTCTCAACGGCGGCCCACAATTCGCTTTTACGCCCGCCATATCGTTTTTCGTGAACTGCGACACGCAGCAGGAAGTCGACGAATTGTGGGATCAGCTTTCCGCCGGCGGAAAACCGAGCCGATGCGGCTGGCTGCAAGATAAATTCGGGCTGTCGTGGCAAATCATTCCGACTACTTTGGGCAAATTGATGGGCGACCCTGATCCGAAAAAAGCGGACCGCGTGATGAAAGCCATGCTGCAAATGGACAAAATTGACATCGAGGGCTTGGAGCAGGCACATAAGGAGCAGTGAAGCCGGCGGATAAATGGTCACTCCCAGCCGCTGCGGCTCCGGCGGGCGTCGCGCGAAAAGAGAGAAGAAAAGGTGAGTTGCTACAGGGAAGCGAGAGGGCCTGGATTCTTACGCCCGGGAGAAAAATTCATGATCTCAAAGATTACGAGGACGATCAGACTCGGAAGTTTCGCGCTCGTCGTCGTGTTGAGCGTGGTGTGGTCAACGCAAGCTCAGGACGCCAAAGGGCCGTATCCAGCGATGGCCCCGCTTGACCAGTACCGGATGGCAGATCGAAAGGCAGAGATCGCTCTGGCGCGCACTGCGGCCCCGGCGTCCATCTCTCGCGACGCCGAGGTCTTGGTTCTCGAACGACATGGTTACGAAACCGCAGTCAAAGGCACGAATGGTTTCGTATGCCTCGTGGAACGATCATGGATGGCTCCCTATGAGAACCCCGAGTTTTGGAATCCCAAGAATCGGAGTCCAGACTGCTACAATCCCCCAGCTGCGCGAACCATACTCCCACTGATTCTAAAGAGGACCGAGTTGGTTCTGGCTGGTCAGTCAAAAGATCAAATCATGGAGGGGGTTAAGGCGTTCGGCAGGAAAGAAGTGCCCGCTTTGCAGCCTGGAGCCATGTGCTACATGTTGTCTCGGGCAGCGTACCTTACCGATGACGACGGCCACAATGTGGCCCACTTGATGTTTTACGTTCCGGAAGGCACGGCTTGGGGTGAAAATCTGCCCGGATCCCCGGTTCTGGTGCTCCAACAAGAAGTTCCGGGCGCTCCAAGCCCCGTAAGCATGTACATGATTCCGGTGCGCCGTTGGTCGGATGGAACGTCCGCCGTCGCAGTGGCGCACTGACGTTCGATAGCAAATGAATAGAATTGACATAAAGGGTTTAGAGCAAGCGCATAAGCAGCAATAAAGCCGTCGTAATAAATTGAAAAAGTTTCCGGCACCCGTGGTAGATTCCGCGGCACACAAAAGGCGACAAGGAGACGAGAATGAGCAAAGTACGCGTACTGGTGGGCACGCGCAAAGGCGCATTCATTTTGACGGCAGATGGCAAGCGCGAAGAGTGGGACGTCAGCGGCCCGTTTTTTGCGGGCTGGCCCGTTTATCACCTGAAGGGTTCGGCGGTTGATCCGAACCGCATCTTCGTCTCGCAGACGAGCGACTGGTTTGGACAGGTGATTCAGCGTTCCGACGACGGTGGCAAGACCTGGATGCAGCCGGGCACCCCGCCTGGCGAACCGACGACCGCGCCAGACGGAACGCCCAAAGGCGAGAGCAACAAGTTTGTCTACGACACATCGGCGCAAGGCGGCAAGCCACTCACCACGCACCAGTGGTACGACGGGACGCAGCATCCGTGGGAATTCAAGCGCGTGTGGCACCTCGAACCGTCGCTGAAGGATCCCGATACGGTCTACGCGGGAATCGAAGACGCGGCGCTTTTCCGTTCGACCGATGGCGGCAAGAGCTGGCAGGAGCTTTCAGGACTTCGCGGCCACGGCACGGGTCCCAAATGGCAACCAGGCGCGGGCGGACTGTGCCTCCACTCCATTGTTCTCGATCCCAGCAATCCGCAACGGATATTCATCGCCATCTCGGCGGCGGGCGCCTTTCGCACCGACGACGGCGGCAAGACCTGGAAGCCCATCAATCAGGGGCTGCGTTCCACATACATTCCCGACCCGAAGGCCGAGATCGGCCACTGCGTTCATCACATCGCCATGCATCCCGCGCGCCCGGGCGTATTGTTCATGCAAAAGCACTGGGACGTAATGCGCACGAACAACGCCGGCGATGTGTGGACCGAAGTCAGCGGCAATCTGCCGACGGATTTCGGCTTCGTGATCGACATTCACGCGCACGAGCCAGAGACGATTTACGTGGTTCCCATCAAGAGCGACGGCGAGCATTTTCCGCTCGACGGAAAATTGCGCGTCTATCGCAGCCGCACGGGTGGAAACGAGTGGGAAGAGCTGTCGAAGGGCTTGCCGGGACGCAATTGCTACGTGAATGTGTTGCGCGACGCGATGTGTGTGGATTCTCTCGATCAATGCGGCGTGTATTTCGGCACCACCGGCGGGCAAGTGTACTCGTCGGCAAATGCGGGAGACACTTGGGCTCCCATCGTGCGCGATCTCCCGGCAGTGCTCTCGGTTGAGGTCCAAACGCTGCCGTGAGCGGGAAAAAATGAGCCGAGCAACGATCCAAGTCGCATTGCCCGCGCATCTGCGGACACTGGCGCGCGTGGAGCATGGCGACGTGAAGGTGGAAGTGGAGGGGCGCGTCACGCAGCGTTCCGTGCTTGACGCGCTCGAGGCCCGCTATCCCATGCTGTGCGGCACGATTCGCGATCACGCCACGCAGGAGCGGCGTCCGTTTGTGCGCTTCTTCGCCTGCGAGCAGGATCTCTCCCACGAATCGCCCGACGCGCCGCTGCCCGAAGCGGTTGCGTCAGGCAAGGAGCCATTTTTCGTCATCGGCGCGATTGCCGGCGGCTAGTGTGATGGTCTGGCGCGTGGCGAGAGCTTGAGTTATGTTGTGACGATTTTCCAGAAAATAAAACGGTGGCCAAAAGGAGGCCGGAACATGCAATTCCTTCACGATTTAAGAGTTGCCAGACGTTCCCTGGCGCGAGCACGCGCGTTGTGGCTCACCGTGGCCGTCACTCTGGCTCTTGGCATCGGCGCGAACGCGGCCATCTTCAGTGTTGTTCGCGGCGTGCTGCTGCGGCCGCTCGCGAATCGCGACGAAGACCGCCTGCTCTACTTGCGCCAGAGCGCCCCGGGCATTGGCGAAGATAACGCGGCCTTTTCAGTTCCTGAAATCGCGGACATCGGCAGCAACCTCAAAACGATCAAGGAACTCGGCACTTTTTCGGAAATTGACTTCACCATCGTAGGGCTTGGCACTCCCCGTGAAATCCACGCGGGTGTTGTGGATGGAAACTACTTCGACGTGATGGGACTTCGCCCCGTGCTTGGACGCTTGCTCGGTCCTAGTGACGATGGCCCCAACGCAACGGGTGCGGCCGTCCTGACGTACCGATTCTGGACCACGTCGCTGCACTCCGATCCGAGCGTTATCGGGAAAACGGTCCGTCTGGGGAGCATCGCCGGCACGCGCTCCGCCGTCATCGTCGGCGTCCTGGAACCGTCGGTGCCTTATCCCGTGGAAACGCAGCTGATCGCCAACGTCGTCACGAGCCCGCATCACCTGTCGGCCACCATGGTGCAGGGCCGCGAGCATCGCATGACCGAAGTTTTCGCCCGACTTGCTCCCGGCGCGAATCTCGATTCCGCGCGAGCGGAACTCCGCACGGTCTACGCGGGAATGCTGGCGGCGCACCCCGACGTATACAAGTCGCCGGATCACTTCACCATCGCGGTGACGCGCCTGCACGACCAGATCAATTCAAATGCGAAAACCATTTTGTGGGTGCTCTTCGCGGCCGCCGGGTTGCTGTTCGTGATCGCCTGCTCGAATGTGGCCAACCTGATTCTCGCGCGAACCGTGCGCCGCGAATCCGAGCTGGCCATACGCTCGGCGCTGGGAGCAACCACGGCCGCGCTCCGTCGTTCGCTCTTGGCGGAAAGTCTTGTGATGTGCGGCAGCGGCGCGTTGGCGGGAGTTCTGATCGCGGCGCCGATGGTGGCCGTTCTGGCCCGCTACGCCTCGCGCTTCTCTGTTCGCGCGCTCGATCTCAAGCTCGATTCCAGCCTGGTTTGGATTGGGATTGCGCTTGCGCTGCTCGCCGCCGTTTTCCTGGCGTATGTCCCGCGGTTGCCCTCGTCGGATGTATCGCGCGGGCCCCGATTGTCGAGCAGCGGTGTGCGCGTCACCAGCGGCAGCGCCCGACGACTCCGCACTTTTGCCATTACCCAGATCACCGCTTCGTTTCTGTTGCTGGCCGGTGCGGGCGCGCTTTTGAGGACTCTGATGGTGCTCGAAAAAATGCAGGCGCCGTTCGACACGGCGCACGTCCTCGCCGTGAACC
>JBAUEX010000358.1:0-2604 GCA_049678845.1 Candidatus Acidiferrales bacterium | reverse complement strand
TCCGCGACGTACACGCGGCCTGAAGCGTCCACGTCCATATCATCGCCATAAACAACTGCTGCCGCGCCGGTGGCGTCAGTGGGAATTTGCCCGAGGAAAGTGTTATCAGCGGCGTAAACGCGGACGGCCGGGTCTGTTGTCGAAAGAAAATAGTAGCGACCGGCGGCGTCACGCCTGACCGCCTTGATGCCGGGGCCAATGTCGGGGAACAGGCGCGCGCGCGCCGTAATTTCGATCTCCATGTCGTCGTCTTGCGCGCGGGAATTTCGTGGCGTGAACAATACGAAAGCGGCGCAGAGGAACATTCCTGCGAGAGCGGCAATCATCATTCGGCTGGGCGAAAGTTTCATGGGCACGGAATTATACAATGGAGCGTCCGGTCAATTGAGATGCGAAGACATGCGTTTAGGATTTATGCTCGCTGGGCAGATTATTCGGCGCGGAAGACAAGAGGTTCGATGGAACGGGCGTGCCCGGAGGTTTCATCAACGTCAATGCGCACGGCGTGCATTTGGACGTCGCCCTCGGCCACCTCAAATCGCGCGGGAAGCCCGTTCAGGAAGCGTTCGATGATGCCTTCCTTGCCCATACCGATAATGGAATCGTGTGGCCCGGTCATACCGACATCGGTGATAAACGCCGTGCCTTTGGGCAGCACGTGAGCATCTGCTGTGGCGACGTGCGTGTGCGTGCCGACGACGGCGGAAACTTTGCCGTCCAGGAACCAGCCCATGGCTTGTTTCTCAGAAGTGGTCTCGGCGTGCATATCCACCAGAATCACTTTCACTTCGGGAGGCACGCGGGCGAGTTCGCGCTCCGCGGCGCGAAAGGGGCAATCGAGTGGCGTCATAAACGTGCGCCCCTGCAGATTCAACACCGCGTAGCCGACCCCGTCGCGCGACCTACCAATGTAAAGTCCGCTGCCCGGCGCGCCAGGGGGAAAATTCGCCGGACGCAGCAGGCGCGGCTGATGCGGCAGATAATCAAAAATTTCCTTACGGTCCCAGATGTGGTTTCCGCCGGAAAGCACTTCCGCGCCGGAAGCGAAAAGATCATCGGCTAACCGAGGTGTGACGCCGAAACCAGAAGCGGCGTTTTCGCAATTGACGATAGCGAGGTCGATCTTCTGCTGCGCGGTGATATCGGCGAGATGGTCGTGCACGATGCGCCGGCCGGGCGAGCCTACGATGTCTCCCACAAAAAGAATTCGCATGAGCTAGAAGTTGGATGCTAGAGGTTGGAAGCCGGGAAAGACAACCAAAATTTGCAAAATCCTTTCCGCACGGCAGCCGCCCAAAAAAAAGCGGAGCGGTCCACTTCGCCGTACGCAGCTAGGCCCCTGAACCCCTGATCGAAGTGGGCGCCCAACGCCTGCCTTTAGGCTTTCCTGGCTCGATTGCTCGAGAGAGGACATGCACACCGGCAGGACGACAAGAGCTCCCGGGGTTTCAGTGTTGGTTCAAAGTAGCCATCGCGGCGAAACGCGCGTCGCAGGCCATCTCCGCAATTCATTGTAGCAGCTTCTGCACGTTTCCTCCCAGAGAGTGCCGGCGGAGCGGGCGGAGCGTGAGCTAACCCTCCACTAAAAGTGAAAGCCAAGCTCACCGGTAATCGTGCGCGGCGTGACGTAATGCGTGCCGCTGAATGTGGATAGGAAGTTGTACAGCGCAACTTGGTTCGTCACGTTGATTACCGTGAATTGCAGGCGTCGGTTAGTCAGAGTATACATGACCGCGACTTTTCCCTTAGGCACATCACACCTGCAAGACATCGCCGTCGCGAGCGACGGCACGGTAAATCACGGGGTCAATAAACACGGCGAGGCACAGGCGCGAAATCAGTCCCGCGACGATCACAATGGCGAAGGGACGTTGCGTGTCTGAGCCAATACCGTGCGACAGCGCGGCCGGCAGCAAGCCGAGGCACGCGACCAGCGCGGTCATCATGATGGGGCGCAGGCGCAGGAGAGCGGCCTCGCGCGTGGCCGTGCGGATGTCCTGGCCGCTTAGGCGCAGCTTATTGATGAACGAATAGAGAATGACCGCTGTTTCGACCGACACGCCCATAAGTGCAAGCAAGCCCAAAATGGATGAAACGCTAAACGGCGTGTTCGTGAGCTTCAGGGCGATGAGCGCGCCGACCGGCTCGGTAATGAGCACGCCGAGAGCAATCCCGACCGGGAATTTGAAATTGCCGTAAAGGGCGAAGAGAATAAAAAAGATGAGCAAGACGGCGAGCGGTCCGACTAAGTCCAGCTGCTTTTTCGCGGCCACGAGCTCGCTGTATTCGCCGCCCCACGTGACACGATATCCTTGCGGAAGCGTGACCGTCTTTTTCACCGCAGCCTGTCCGGCGAGGACCGCGGTTTGAAGGTCGCGCCCCTCAATGCTGTACTGCACGCCGATGTAGCGCGAATTACTCTCGCGATAAATAAACGACGCTCCCGAACTTTCCTCGATGTCGGCGAGTTGGCTCACCGGAATCAGCTGACCGGATGGCGTGCCGACGAGCAGGCTCCCGATTTGCGTGGGACTCGAGCGGAACTGCGGCTCCATGCGCACCACGAGGTCGAAGAGTTTTTCGCCCTGGATCACTTGGGTAGCC
>JBAUEX010000357.1:0-1547 GCA_049678845.1 Candidatus Acidiferrales bacterium | reverse complement strand
CGGAAGAGTCAGCCGGGATATCCACCAGCAAGACGTCAGGATTCGCCGCCTGCACCCGACGCATGACCGGATCGGCCGCGGCCACCGGGAGACTGGCGCAGGAATGCACCGTGCTGGCGACGCTGGTGCCATCTACCAGCACCTGCAGCACAGTGCGCTGCTCATTGTCCGTGGCTACGATAACGACTGAAAGCTCTGGCATAACCTATGTTTCCTGCTGCCGTCCCCGCGGGACCACTTTAATCCGCCGCCTACTTCCCTGAAGGCTTGCTCCCAGCCTTGGTCTTGTCGAAGCTGCCCTTGTCCAAAAAGGGTTGTGGATTCGCCGGGCCAGGCGGGGTTTCGTTGTTGGGAGAAATCCGGCGCACGGTGCAGAGCACCATCAGCTCCGAATTACTCTTCTGAGCGCTCTTGCTCTTAAAGAAGCTGCCCAGGATCGGAATATCACCCAGGCCGGGAATCTTGTTCCAGATGTCGGTGACGCGATTGTCGATCAAGCCGGCTATGACAAAACTTTGTCCATCGCGCAATTCGAATTCAGTTTCTGCTTTACGCGTGCTCAACGCCGGGACGGTGAATCCGGAAATCGTAAGCGCGTCGGCGAAATCGAGGGTGCTGACCTCGGGAGCAACCGTGAGGTGAATGTTGCCGTTGGGCATGATCACGGGGGTGAACTCGAGTCTCACACCAAACTCCTTGAAGGAGATAGTAACGGCGGTGAACCCCTGGCCCGGTTGCACGATAGGAAAGGGGAACTGGCCGCCAGCCAGGAAACTAGCTTTTTTGCCGTTGACGGCGATGAGATTGGGCTCAGCCAGAATCTGGAGGAGGTTCTTGCTCTGCAGCGCTTCGATGGCGGCCCCGAAGTTAATGTCGGGACGAAACAAGAACAGGTTCAGGACGTTGCCGATGGTCTGAGTCGCCGGAGGAGTGACTCCGCCCTGGCTTTGAGTTAGCGATTGCGACCCAAAGCCACCGTACTGGCCGGTGGTGGTGGTCCCGATGGTATTGCCGGCACCGGTAGAGAGAAAGTTGGCGCCCAGCTGAGTCATCGCTGAACGGTCGACCTCGGCGAACTTTACTTCCAGCAGAACCTCCTGAGAGCCCACGGGGCCGAAGGTGAGCACGTTGACAACATTCTTGGAGTAAGCGGAAGCCAGTTCTCCGGCGCGTTTGGCAACATCCTCGGTGGTAACGTGGCCGGAAAGGACGATGGCGGAACGCGACGGGGTTACGGAAATCTGCTCCTCGGGGAAGACGCGATGTTCTTCTTCGGCACAGGCACTGACATCGACGTCCACCCGGAGATCGAAGCTCCGCGAGCGCTCGAGTTCGTCCCAGATGAGCAGGGAGACTTCGCCAGGCGACTTACCATGTACCAGAATCTGGGTGGGCGTGATGACCTGTGCGAAGGCGACGCTGGGGTCGGTAACGGAGATGCGCTTGAGGCGCTCCGTGGTGTTAATCAGCAAAGACTTGTCGACCATGACCCGCAGCGGAGCCGGGCCTTCGGGCTGGGTGGCCTGAGCCGGGAGCGTGGTTTGGGT
>JBAUEX010000356.1:0-3599 GCA_049678845.1 Candidatus Acidiferrales bacterium | reverse complement strand
CCAGATTTTCTGCCAGCCCATATACATGACCGTGAAACGCTCCCTCGTCGCCCCCATCGCTGTATGTCACGGCGAACTTCTGCCCATCCGGTGCCCAGACGATCGCTACGTCCGCGCTAATTTCCGGAAGCTCAACAGTACCAATTTCTTGTTTGCCGCTGAAAATGTCGAGGGTCCCATTCTTCGCAAGCACCGCTCTTTTTCTGCGATCTGGAGAAACAACCGCCTCCCTGCCACTGTCGAAATCTTGAAGCATGTAGTCGTGCTCTGGACACGTAAGAGCGTGCGTTGCCGCCCGTTCTCTGGCCAACATCTGCCGCCAGCGTCACCCTGAGCGCAGCGCACATTGCGCAAACCAAAACCGTCACGCCGCAAATCCCCGACAAATAGCTCTTCATGATTTCTCCTTGCACGAAACTGGGTAGTATACTCGTTTACCCTGACGCAGGAAGGGCGCGCTTCATTCCTTATCCCCTGGTAACGAAGGGCGCAAATCCTACGCATCGTGGATTGGAGCCGTCACCATGGAAACTCGCGCCATTCGAATTCCTTTTCTCCTCTTCGCCATATCTCTTCTGCCCTTCGTCGCTGCGGCCCAATCGAATTCCGCGCTTCCTTCCGTGCCGTCCATTAAGCAGGCGCTCGAAATGGAAAGCGTTTCCGATCCGCACATTTCTCCCGACGGCCGCTACGTCGCCTATCTCGTCGCGCACACGGACTGGGACCAAAACGCATTCGTTCGCCAGATCTGGATCAGTGTAGCCGCGACGGGAGAAAAGTATCAGCTCACGGAAGGAGAAAAATCGAGCACCGATCCGCAGTGGTCGCCCGACGGAAAGTGGCTCGCGTTTCTTTCCGAGCGCGCGTCCTCAATTCCTGATGCGAAAAAGGAGATGACACAGCTTTATTTGATTTCGCCCAGCGGCGGCGAAGCGCGTCAAATCACCAACGTCGAAACCGGACTGCGCAATTTCGAATGGTCGCCTGACGGCAAGCGCATCGCCTTTTCCGCGCCTGATCCCGAGTCCGCGGAACACAAAGCGCGCAAGAAAAAATATGGCGACTTTCAAATCATCGACGCCGATTACACCATGACGCATCTCTGGGTACTTGACGTTCCCGCCGCAGACGATTCCGCGCTGCCGAATCCGGCGCGCCTCACCTCCGGCGACGATTTCACCGTGGACAGTTTTCGCTGGTCGCCCGACGGCTCGCGAATCGCATTCGACGCCACCAAAGATCCCGCGCTGGCCGACGGCGGCACTCGCGACATTTATTTCCTGACTGTCGCCGACAAGTCACTGAAGAAACTCGGGACGCCGGGGCCGAACGAAAATCCCGTGTGGTCGCCCGATGGAACGAAAATTGCATACAACAGCTCGAACGGCGGCGACTTTTATTACTACGCGAATTCCGCGATTGACGTGGTCGCCGCGGGAGGTGGCAGGCCGAAAATCCTCACTTCGAAATTCGACGAAGACTCGCGCCTGCTCGAATGGTCGCCGGACGGAATTTATTTCGAAGCCGAGCAGCGCACCTACAATCACCTTTTCCGCCTGGATCCGCAAAGCGACAGCCTCACGCGCATCACCAGTCCCGACAAAATTGCCGCGTCCGCTTTTTCTTTCACGCATGATTGTCGCGCCATGGCGTACCTGGCCGCCGCCGACAACGCCTTCCCGGAAGTCTTCACTTCGCCCGTGGATTCCTTTGCGCCGAAAAAACTCACCGACATCTCGGCGCAGTACGCGAATTTTCAGCTTGGCACTCGCGAAGTGATCGAATGGAAATCCGGCGACGGCACGTCCGTCGAAGGAATCCTGATGAAGCCCGCGAATTTCGATCCCTCGAAAAAATATCCGTTGCTCGTCGAAATTCACGGAGGCCCTACGGGCACCAGCCGCGCGACGCGTTCGCCTGACCGTTACTATCCCATCGAACTTTTTGCCGCGCGCGGCGCCGTGATTCTCGAACCGAACTATCGCGGCTCGGCCGGCTACGGCGCAAAATTCCGCGCGCTCAACGTCCGCAATCTCGGCGTGGGCGATTACGCCGACGTAATTTCCGGCGTCGATTACCTGATCTCGCAGGGCTTCGTTGACCCGCAGCGCGTCGGCTCCATGGGCTGGAGCGAGGGCGGCTACATTTCCGCGTTCATCGCCACATTCAGCGACCGTTTCCGCGCGGTCTCGGTGGGCGCGGGAATTTCCGACTGGATGACCTACTACGTCAACACCGACATCACGCCCTTCACGCGCCAGTATTTGCACGCCACTCCGTGGAGCGACCCGGAAATTTACCGCAGGACCTCGCCCATCACCTACATCAACCACGCCCACACGCCCACGCTGATTCAGCAGGGCAGCAAAGACGCGCGCGTTCCCGTCCCCGATTCCTTCGAGCTCTATCGCGGACTCAAGGACCGCGGCGTCCCCGTGAAACTCGTTTTCTACGAAGGATTCGGCCATCCCATCACCAAGCCCAAGGAGTTGCGCGCCGTGACGCAGGAAAACTGGAACTGGTTCGCGCACTACATCTGGGGCGACCCCCTTCCCCCCGACTTGAAATAGTCTGGTAGCGCAGAGCCTCGTCGTTTGAGGTTCTACGGCTCGGCGTTGGTATGCGTAGGGGCGGGGTTCACCCCCGCCCGATGCCCCATGCTCGTTTTTTGTGACCGTGGGGTTTTTCCTCACGGTTGCGTTGGCTCGCTCCGCCACGCCCATCGCCCGCGCCCGGCGCCTCGGAACGACTCCACAAACGGGCAGAAACCCCCAACACCTGATCGGCAATGACATGTACAGTCCCGCAAGCGCAACTACTTTGAAGCGAGTTACTTGCATTTTCTTGGCCGAATGAGATTCAGTTGTGGCGAGCGAGTCAAAAAGGCCCCACGCTCAGAAATCGAGCAGGAGGCCCGCAAAAAAACAGGCCTCTGCCTCACCCCCATTCGCCTCTTTTTTCATGTGGCGCTGCTGACGCTTGGGCGGGCGACTGGGTTCCCTTCGTGTCTCACCGAAGGCGGGATGGCACGCAAAGGCACGGCCTACGGCTGCGGCTACGGGCGCGAGGGGCTGCGCAGGTAAAAGGGGCAGAGCGAGGCGACGGGACACTGGTCGCAGCGGGGATGCGCGAGCTTGCATGTCTCCGCGGCGTGCCGCTTGATCAGCAGGTACGCACGAATTTGCGCCTCACAAGTTTCCGGGAGCGCTTCGCGCAGAATGTCCTGCATCAAACGGTAGGCTCCATACCATTGCGTGCGCGCCAGGTCGGGTTTGCCGCCAAACAGGCGCAGCGGAACATGGACGCAGTTCGACGGGACGGCGGCGACCGGCGCCGTCTTGCTGAAGAGCAGAATCTTTTCCGCGGTGGCGTCGGCGATGGTGGGGAATTTCTTCAGCGCCCTTTTCGCGTCGCGCAGCGGGCGCTTCATTACGGCGCGCATGTTACCGCCGAATTCTTCGAGGACGCGCGCGGCGATGTCGCGAAGGCGTTGCGCGCGCAGCTCCGGCATCATGCCGCCGGCGCGGGCCACGTCACGGAGAGCTTCGTCGGATGCGGAGAGGATTTTTTTCGGTGCGAGGCCGATTTGTTTTTTGAGC
>JBAUEX010000355.1:0-29225 GCA_049678845.1 Candidatus Acidiferrales bacterium | reverse complement strand
CTTTCGGGTTGTTCTTCGACAATACTTTCGTGATCGCCGCCGTCAACGTCGTCTTGCCGTGGTCGATGTGACCAATCGTCCCGATATTCAGGTGCGGCTTGCTGCGCTCAAATTTTTCCTTCGCCATCGATTCCTACCTCATTCGCAACCTGCGCAGAATTTCTTCGTTCGCGCCTTCCAGAGCTTTGGAGCGGGGGACGGGATTCGAACCCGCGACCATCTGCTTGGAAGGCAGAGACTCTACCCCTGAGTTACCCCCGCCCGACTTCCACTTAAATTCTGGAGCCTGGGACCGGGATTGAACCGGTGACCTCGTCCTTACCAAGGACGCGCTCTACCAACTGAGCTACCCAGGCATCCACCGGCTCGCTGGTCGTGCGTACTGCGACTCCTAGCGATGTCTTACGAACTGCCGCCCAAGTTTTTCGAGATCGAAACTGTTTTCCCGCTTTCAGTGCTTCGGCGCCCTCGCGATACGATGGTGGACGGGGGAGGATTCGAACCTCCGTAGCCCGCAAGGAGCGGCAGATTTACAGTCTGCTGGTTTTAGCCACTCACCCACCCGTCCCGCAAGAACACCGGGACTTGAGATGCTGGTCCCGACCGGGGAACTTCGCAACGCAGAAAGGGCTCGTGTCCAAAGACACCAGCCCGTTCGTTTTTCAATGCGAGGAATTCACCAGAGCCAAACCCAAAATCCCGATCCTCAAAGAATTCAGCTGGCGGAGGGAATTGAACCCCCGACCCTCTGATTACAAATCAGATGCTCTACCAGCTGAGCTACGCCAGCACGACCAAACCCTGCAAACCTATCACGCGGGCAATCAAATTGCAAGGGGGTGCGACCAACCAGCACGGCTCGTGCCAAGCTGGATCTAAAATTATACGCCAAGCATCAACTTTACACCATCCCCGCCGAAACTTATACTGAAAAAGTAGCCGCGCACGACCGCATGAAACGCACAGTCATCGTAATTCTCGCCGCTTGCATTGCCGCTGCCGCGGTCCTAGCTTACCTTTATCACGCGCACGAAAAAACAGCGCAATTGCGCGCGGAAGACGCTCAATTTTCGGCCCTGCCCGGCTCCGTCGCCGCGCCTTCCAGCGGCGGAACCTCCGCTCCGGAGAATTCGACCGACCTCGTTCATCAATTGCCCCCCGGCGCCTCGGCTGTGGTATTCGCGGATGTTGCCGTGCTGCGCGCCGCGCCGATCGGGAGAGAGCTTTCCGGTCTGGCACCCACCTCGGCGCAAGACCCTGAATACACTGCATTCGTGCGTTCAACTGGCTTTGATTATTCACGCGATCTCGATCGCGTCGCGCTGGCTCTGTGGCCCAAAGATTCACCCACAACGGTGGTGGCCATTGCGCAGGGGAAATTCAATGAGGCAAAAATCGAGCGTTATGCCGTACGCAACGGCGGCAGAATTGTGGAGCATGGTCCGTGGAAAATTTACGAAGTCCCGGAAGCAAATCCGCCGCGAACCGTGCGTTTTGTTTTTATGTCTCCAACGGAAATCGTTCTCGCTGATGGACCTGAAATTTCCGCGATGCTGAATGCAGCGCATGAGCGGCTGGATTCTCAAATGTCGCAACGCACTGCGAAGGTCGCCGGCGCCCCTATTTACGCCGTGGCGCGCACGCCGGATTTGGCCAAGGATGCCGGCGTCGACGAAACGCACTCCGCGCAACTGGCGCACTTGCTCCAGAGTGTCCGCGAAATCACGCTGGCAGGCTTGCCTGCGGGGCAAGACTTGAAAGTCGCGGCCACGGCGGAGTGCGATTCCACGCTGAACGCATTTCAATTGTCCACGGCGCTCGAAGGTTTGGTCTGGATGGGACGCGCGGCCATGGCCGACCCGAAAACGCAGCAGCAAATCGGCCCGCGGTGGCCCGCACTTGACGCCCTGCTCAAGGCGGCGGACATTTCACATGACGGCCATCTCGTGCGCTTGCATCTTCAGATAACACCGCAAATACTCCGCGCTGCGGCCAGCTCCGCTCCGCAAGGAAATGGCGCAAGATAGGAACGCAGGTCCACCCGAGGAAGCAATTCTTAGGGAGAATCCGACAATCAATTGCGAGAAGCTTAGTCGCCGCTCGTAACAGAGCCGCCCGCGTCCACCTGATGCAGATATCGCCATGGGTTGACTGGGGCATCGTGCAGGCGCACTTCAAAATGGACATGCGGTCCCGTTGCGTGTCCGCTTTCGCCTTCATAGCCAATCACGTCGCCGCGCTTGACAGGCGTTCCCGGCTGCGCCGCGTATCCTGAAAGGTGCGCGTACCAGGTTGTCAGTCCAAAACCGTGATCAATGATAACGACGCGCCCGTAACCCTGCCGCTCGCCGGTGAATATTACGACGCCGTCGCCGGCGGCGCGAACGTCATCGCCGTAATGTGACGCGATGTCCAAACCTCTGTGAAATTCGCCCTCACCGCCGAATGGATCCAGGCGCTCGCCAAAGCGGCTTGTGATTCTGCCCATCACCGGCCATAGGGAAGGCATAAACGATGCGTTCGCCAGCTTCATTCCGGGAAGAAGCTTCAGGCCGCCATCCGAGACCAGCACCACGGCGGTCGCATTCTGTTCCAGGAAATTAAACCGGTCGAGCGTCTGCTGATAGGCGGATTCGGACTGCACCGTCGAATTCGAAGCGCTAAAGGGCGTCTCCGGGATTCGCGTCAGGCCGTACGCCACGGCCACTTCGCTGGCCAACGATTGCAAAGAATTCAAGCGCTGATCCGCGTCCGTTACCTGGTTTTGGAGTTGTTTGTATTGCACGGTGAGCGTCGCCTGGTCGCGGCGCAGAGAATTGTACGCGGTCACCTTCCAGATCAGTCGCGAATACGCGCCGGCCGCCACCACCACCGTCATGCCGCCCACGATTACGAGAACCGCAAGCAAATGGACGACATAGTGCGGGATGCGCAAACGGCGCATGTTCCCCGAGTCCGAGGAAGCAATGAGAAATGTGTAGAATTTCCTTCTCATCATGGCAATTTGGCTCTTAAGTTTCTCTTTGCGCTGGACTGGATGACCGCTGGTCCCTCAACGCGGTCTGCGCAATTTATAAAAAGCGTTTGAACCGGGAGACTTGGTTCGAAACCCGCCGCGAATATAAGTGCTCAACCCACCAGAGTCAACCAAAAATATACTTCTGGGCCGGCTCGCTTTCTTCGCCGCATCGCTTCATAATTCGACCGTAGTAAATCGCTCCTGAGCATCTTACGGACTGCGGCAAGCGATTACAACTGCCCTGAAGTACAGGAGAAGAACTGTGATCCGGGTCAGTGCGAGCGGGTGTATACGCCGGAGAAAGCTGAGAACATGGAAGATAAGCTGATCGCCCGTCTCGCTCGGCGCATTCCTTCGGTTGGGCGTATTGGGGCTGGTACTCCGCCTCTTCCTGCAGTGCGCCTAGGCATCGGAGATGACGCAGCCATTCTCCGGCAGTCCTCGAAACTGGAATGGGTGGTCAGTAGCGATTCTTCTCTGCAAGGCGTGCATTTCCGCCAGGGTAGTCATCCGCCCGAATCGATCGGGTATAAATCGCTGGCGCGCGCCGTGAGCGATTTGGCTGCCATGGGCGCACACCCGCGCTACTTTCTGCTGGCACTGGCGCTCCCCGCGGCGAAAACCGGTCGCTGGCTGGACCGCTTCGCTACCGGCATGGCAAAGGCGGCGCGCGAATTGGAGATCCGGCTCATTGGCGGCGATACATCCAAAAGCCAGAACATGATGATTGGCATCACGGTGCTCGGTGAAGTTGCCCGAGGGCATGCAATCACGCGTTCCGGCGCACGACCCGGCGACCTGATGTATGTCAGTGAGCAATTGGGCCGTGCACAGCTTGGACTTCAGCTGATTTTGCGTGGGCTGGTGCATCGGCGGAGTTTGCAGAAATGCCTTCAGCGGCATCTCTACCCGAAAATCCCGCTCGCGCTGAGTCAATGGCTGGCAGCGCGCCGCTTGGCAACGGCCATGATGGACATTTCCGACGGCCTTTCGACGGACCTGGCTCGTTTATGCGCCGCCAGCGGCGTGGGCGCGCGCATCCGGTCCACTCAAATCCCAACGGTCAAAATTCCAGCTGCCCTGGCGCATCTAGACCTGAACGCACTCGAACTCGCTCTGCACGGCGGCGAAGATTACGGTCTGCTTTTCACGGTCCACCCAGAATCTGCAAAATTACTTCGCCGCCTCTGGTCGAAAATTCCCATCACGTGCATCGGGGAGATCACGCGCCAAAAGCAAATCGTTCTGATTCGTGACAACGGAACAGAAGCGCCTCTGCTCGCCAAAGGCTGGGACCCTTTTCGTCCTTCGTGAAAACCCTGATGATCGGGTACTGCCGCAATGCACCGGGAGCAGTTGCGCCCGGCCCGTCGTGCGGAATCTGCGGTTTTGCGGGAGGCTTCGGCAATTGCACGGGCGTGGTCTGCGGCAATCCCTGCTCCGTCACGTCCGCGGGGGGAGCCGTATCCGGCACGTCTACGTCCTCGTGCTGATTTTTCGCCAACTGTTCGAGCGGCACCACATTCGGAAACTTTTCCGCCGGCATTCCCTTGCTTGCCTGCTCCATGAATTCGAGCCAGATCGGCAAAGCGGCGCGTGCGCCGGTTTCTTTTGCCCCTAACGAAGTTTTTGGGTCGTCAAAGCCGGTCCACACCCCGGTCGTCAATTGCGGGGTGAACCCGATATACCAGGCATCTGTGAAATCATTCGTGGTACCCGTTTTCCCCGCCGACGGGCGTCCCAGAGCCTGCGCGCGCACGCCGGTGCCGAATTGCACCACGTCCTCGAGCATCGCTGTCATCGTTCGCGCGGCGTTCGGCGGAATCACGTCGGTCACTTTCGGGTGCGTTTCGTCGAGAATCGCACCGTCATACGAAGTCACGCGGCGAATCATATGCGGCTGAATGTGAATGCCGTCATCGGGAAAAACAGTGAACGCCGACGTGTGTTCGAGCAGCGTCAAATCCGCAGCGCCCAGCGCGAGCGGTAAATACGGCGGCAATGGGCTGGTGATGCCGAACCGCCGTGCCGTGGTAATCACGTTTTGTATTCCCACATGGTCGAGCAGGCGCACGGCAGGCACGTTGCGCGAATCCGCCAGCGCGCGCCGCAGAGTGATTTTCCCCTCGAATGTATCGTCGTAATTATGGGGCGAATACACTTGCCCGCCGCTTGTGTACGTCACGGGCGCGTCGAGCACGGTGTCGAAAGGCGTCATTCCCTGCTCGAGCGCCGTGGTGTACACATACACTTTGAATGAGCTTCCCGTTTGCCGCATCGCCTGTGTCGCGCGATTGAATTTCGAATCCTCGAAGCTGTACCCGCCGACCATGGCCTTGATTTCGCCCGTGCCATTATCAATGGCTAGCAGCGAAGCCTGCGCCGCCGGAATCTGTTCGACTTGCACTTTGGCCGCGGCTCCATTCAGTGCTTCGATGTAAAGATTGGCCAGATCGCCGACGTGCAGCAGTTTCTCCGGCGATTTTTCGCCCGTCCACGAAAAATCAGGCGCCGTAATCACCGCGCGATACGGTCCGATTTTCGCAACGGCTGCGCTCGCGTCCGCCGCCGTGATCAACCCGGTGACGTAGCGTCCCACTGCGATCGGCTCGCGCCACTCAGGCGAGTCGTAACTTTGCAGCGTACCCAAATGCTCGCGAAAAATATTCGGCAGGTTGCCACGCCAGCCGTGACGACGGTCGTAGGCGTGCAAACCGTCGCGCACGGCCTGATCCGCGGCGCGTTGCATGGCCACATTCAGCGTTGTATAAACGCGCAGCCCTTCCTGATGAACGGCCTCGGATCCGAATTCCTGCTCGAGCCTCTGGCGAATTTCCTCGACGTAATATGGCGCAAGCGAGTTGTTCTGCGGATACATCAACTGCAAGCCCAGCGGCGTTTGCTGCGCTCCCCTCGCTTGAGCTCGCGTGATTTTGCCGTTATCCGCCATCAACTGCAGCACCAGATTGCGTCTGGCCAGCGCCGTTTGCGGATAGCGCGTCGGCGAATAAATGGGCCCGCGGATAATTCCTGCGAGCAGCGCCGCTTGCGGCAGCGTCAATTCGCCCACGTGCTTGCCAAAATAAAATTCGGACGCCGCTTCGAATCCGTAGTTCCCGTTCCACAGATAAACTTGATTGCAATACATCGTCAGAATCTGCTGTTTCGTATAGTGCCGCTCGATTTGAATCGCCAGCATCGCCTCTTCAATCTTCCGCCGGAAACTCCGGTCCGCGCGGTTCAGGAACAGTCCGCCGGCGAGTTGCATCGTGATCGTGCTCGCGCCTTGCACCAGCTTGCGGTGCACCATGTCGCTCCACGCCGCTTCAGCGATGCGCGGAAAATCCACGCCCCAGTGGTCCATGAAGTGCCGGTCTTCGGTGGAGATAATCGCGTCTTGCAGAACCTTGGGGATTTGATCGTAGGTCAGCAGAATTCTGCGTTGCAGGGCAAAACTGCCGATGGACGTGCCGTCATCCGCGTAAAGTTCCGTGACCACGTCGGGGCGGTAATTTTCGAGTTCCTGAATTTGCGGCAGGTCGCTGCTGTAAACAAATAGCAGCCCAACAGCCGAGCCAAACGCAATGGCGCAAAGAAGCAGCAGAATTATCGCGACGCGGCTGAATGCCCTGCCTCCCGCGATGCGAATTGCGCCCTGTGGCGGATCACCCATCCTAATTGGATTGTAACGCAACCGTCAGAAGATGCTTCGAAGGTTCAGTCCGCTGCGTCGCGTAAGAAAACACCCGCCCTGAATCAGTCGCCGTCAAGAATCACTGCATCCGCTTCGATTTCCAGCAACATGTCCGGCGACACAAACCCGCTGACCTGCACCATCGTGCACGCCGGACGAATCTTGCCGAACACTTCCCCGTGTGCGCGACCGATCTTCTCCCAATCCGCAATATTCGCGACGAACAATCGCGTGCGCACCACGTGTTCGAGTCTCGCTCCCGCTTTCGCCAGCGCCGACTCGATATTCTTCAACACTTGCACCGTCTGCGCGTAAGCGTCGCCCTTCCCCACAATTTCTCCGCTCGCATTCGTCGCCGTCGTCCCCGCCACATACACATGCGCTCCAACGCGCACCGCCCGCGAATAGCCCACCACCGGCTCCCACGGCGTCCCGCTCGAAATATTCCGTCTCTCCACTGTATTCTCCTTCCAGCAACGCTCTGGCTTATCTTTACAGCGCCGCTACCGAGCTCTTACAATCCCCCGGGACTGACACATCCGAGGTGAAATTTGTTGAAGGCTGCAATCCCTCTTGTCCACGTTTCGAATGGCGCCGTCGCCGAAGAATTTTATTGTAACCGCCTGGGCTTCCGGCGCGAATTCCTCCATCGCGCTCACGATGCGCAGCCAGATCCCTGTTACATGGGGGTCTCCCGTGACGCCGTGTGGCTGCACCTCTCCTCTTTCTCCGGAGACGGCGTTTCCGGCGGCGTGGCGAACCTTCTGGTCGACGATGTTGACGTTCTCCACGCCGAATTACTCGACAAAGGCGTCCAGATTGATCCCGGGCATCCCGTCGATCAGACCTGGGGCTCCCGAGAAATGTACGTCCGAGATCCCGACGGTAACACCCTCCGCTTCATCCAGAGTTGATCTGCCACATGCACATGCGCGCAAACGCGCGCTGCCCAAAATATTTGTGCCTTACAGCAGCCGCTGAAACTCTTCTGACGTGACGCCGAGTTGCCGCAGAATCTTGAAGAACAGTGGCGACCCTATTTCGTGGCCACTAGGAATGGGAATGGTAACAGCCCTCCCGTCTAGATGATTCCAGTGGCGTTGGCGGGCAGAGGGGTTCCCTTTTCCGAATATTTCTCGGCAATCATTCGGAAAAACGTTGCAGAGTTCGGCGAGCGCCTCTTCGCGCGTGGGCATCAGCGCATAACAGCCCGGAATGGACGGCACATCGGCCACCCAGGAGCCAACTTCCTGACGATGAAGGATGGTCTTATAGTCCTCGAGGTGGCGCATGAATCCTCCCAAATCTTAACCATACAGCAGCATACAACCCTGCTGTAAACCGCTTCGCTCGACCGTCTGGACTTCATTCCCCAAAGTCCGTAAGCTGGCGACTAGCTCAACGAAACGAAAGGCCGCTGCCGACATGCGTTGCAAAAACATCCTCGAAGCCATCGGCGAAACGCCGCTCATCCGGCTCAATCGCATCACGAAGGATATCGAGGCCGAAGTCCACGTCAAAGCGGATTACATGAACCCGGGCGGCTCGGTAAAAGATCGCATTGCCACCTGGATGATCGACGAAGCCGAACGCAAAGGCCTTCTAAAACCCGGCGGCACCATCATCGAAGGCACTTCCGGCAATACCGGAATGGGCCTCGCGCTCGTCGCCACCGTGCGCGGCTACAAAATCGTTTTCACCATCACTGACAAGCAATCGCGCGAAAAAATCGATCTCCTCAAAGCCTTCGGCGCGGAAGTCATCGTCTGTCCCACCGCCGTTGAGCCCGACGATCCGCGCAGCTACTATTCCGTGGCCAAGAAACTCGCGCGCGAAATCCCCAATTCCTTTTACCCCAATCAGTACGAAAATCCCATGAATCCCGAGGCGCATTACCGCACCACCGGCCCGGAAATCTGGAAAGACACCGAAGGCAAAATCACGCATTTCGTCTGCGGCATGGGCACGGGAGGAACGATCAGCGGCGTCGGCCGTTTCCTCAAGGAAAACAATCCTGCCGTGAAAATCATCGGCGTCGATCCTATCGGCTCGCTCTATTACGAATATTTTAGGACTGGAAATATCGGCAAAGCGAAAACCTACGTCGTCGAAGGGATCGGCGAAGACATTTTCCCGTCGACCATGGATTTCAAAGTCCTCGACGACATTCTGCAAATCACCGACGAGGAATCTTTCGTCTGGGCCCGCCGCCTGGCGAAACAGGAGGGCGTTTTCACCGGCGGCTCCGGCGGCGGATGCGTCTCAGCAGCGCTGCGCCTCGCGCGCGAATGCAAAAAAGGCGACGTCGTTGTCGCGTTCCTCCCCGACACGGGCATGCGCTACCTCAGCAAAGTCTACAACGACGGCTGGATGCGCGAGCACGGCTACGTCGAATCCGAAGTTCCTCTCTGCGCCGCCGACGTCGTCCGCGTCAAATTGCAAAACGGCAAGCATCGCGAGCTCGTCATCGCGCGTCCGTACCAAACCGTTTTTCACGCGTTGCACACAATGCAGCAGCACGACATTTCGCAATTGCCGATTTTCGAGGACGAAAATCCCATCGGCACGATTTACGAGGACCAAATTCTGAATCTCGCGCTGCAAGGGAAAGATCTTCGCAAGCTCGTCATCCGTGAAGTGATGGCCGAGGCCCTTCCTCGCGTCCCCAGCGATTCTCCCGTCGAACGCGTCACGCATCTCCTCAGCCATTCCGGCCCCGCCGTCTTCGTCGAAATGTCCAACGGCAAATTCGAAATCCTGACCAAATTCGATTTGATGGACACCATCGCCGGCATCATGGAACAAAAGCGCTGACTACTCTGTTTTTGACATCCGAGAGAGGATGTGAACAGCATCCGACGAGGAATCTGCTTTTGCTGTGTTCGTAGGGGCGTGGCCAAGCAGGCTGGTCGTAGAATTTTCCGATGTCCGATCTTTCGCGCTTTTTGCGAAAGGGCTGGTTTCTCTTCGCTTTTGCTAGCCACTCGCCACTAACCACTCGCCACTGCCCTTCCCCGCGCTATACTCCCACCCCATGCCCATCGTCATCTCCATGCTTCGCGGCGTCAACGTCGGAGGCCACAACAAAATCAAAATGGACGCGCTTCGTGCGCTCTACGAATCCCTGAAATTCACCGGCTGTCAGACTCACATCCAAAGCGGCAACGTCATTTTCAAAACGAAAGAGCGCAACCTCACAAAGCTAACCAGCCAGATTCAAACCGCCATCGAACGCAGCTTCGGCTTTCGTCCTGATGTGATTCTTCGCACGTCTGACGAACTGCGCGACGTCATCGCCAGAAATCCCTTCGCCAAACGCCGCGGCATCGAGCCAGGCAAACTCCTGGTCACCTTCCTCGCCAGCCCACCCACGGCGCAAGCTCACGATAATCTTCTGAAGCTCAAAACCGATCCTGAGGAATTACACATCGACGGCCGCGAGCTCTACATTTTTTATCCCAACGGCGTGGGCCGTTCAAAACTTTCCGGGTCGCTCATCGAAAGAACGCTCAAAGTCTCCGGCACGGGCCGCAACTGGAGCAGCGTCACCAAAATGCTCGCCATCGCCAACAGCCTCGCAGCGCCTCAAACCCCTGAAGGTAGCGCGCAGTGCTGATTATCTTTGGCGGCTTGCCGAACATGGGAAAGAGAGGCCTACGGCGTACATTCTGGTGCAAAATGGTGCATTCTGGTGTACACTCGCTGAATGACAACTGCCGAAAAGCCGATCCGCCAGAGCGTCTCGCTTCCTTCCCGGCTCGCTCGTCGTGTGCGAACACTCGCGAAGAATCAGCACACCAGCACAAACCGCGTTTTGGTTGAACTGATCGAAAGTGGAATCGAATCGCAAGAGACCGAGAAAATCAAATTCTTCGCACTTGCGGATCAGTTGAGCGCCACCTCGAATCCCGCCGAACGCAAACGAATCAAGGCAGAATTAGCCCGCATGACATTCGGAAAGTAGATACCAAGGATTCGGTAGACCGATTTGCCTGCTGGCCTGCGCGACCACTTGTTTGAACGCCTTCGCGAGCGGCGGATTAGCGCCGACGATTTATACCAATTGAAACTGTGGCGCGAATCTGAACCCGACGCGCCGGAAGGTCCCTGGTACAAGGATTTTGGCTCCTTCAAGATTTGCGGTCAGGGAAAATATCCCGCCGCATCAACTTTCGCTGCGCGCCACATCGTGCTCGCCTTGTCTGAGCGAAAATTCGACGATGCCCGCGGCGCCAGCGTACAAAAGACCAAAACCCAGCCTGGAACGGCGATGAGCTCCCCGAAAACGCCAAATCTTGATCGGTAATGGAACGCACAGTCCCGCATTTGTAACTCCTGTAGATTCAACGAGTTGAATTTTCTCAATCGGTAATGAATTCAAGTTGTGCCGACGCTCCTGCGGTAATGTCCGGATAAATCGCCTGGGGGCGCGCCAGTGCTATACTGCCAACTTCTTTTTTCACCCAGGTTCGTCTCCGTGGAGCAAAGCCGGAAATGAAGATGGAAGACCTCAACGAGCGGCTGCGCGATTCGGTGCTCATCGGCGATGGCGCGATGGGCTCGATGCTCTATGAAATGCTGGGGCCGCAGCGCTGCCTCGACGAATTGAACTCCACACAAGCCGAGGCTGTGTTCCGCGTGCATCAAACTTATTTGGAAGCGGGCGCGCAAATCATCGAAACAAACACCTTCGGCGCGAACCGTCACAAGCTCGCGGCGCTCGGACTCGGCGACCGCGCTGGTGAATTCAATCATCGCGGCGTGAAAATCGCTCGCGAGGCGCGCGAGGCCGCGCGTCATGAAGTTTTGATCGCTGGCTCCATCGGTCCGCTCGGCACTCTGCGGCAGGGGAAACAGCTTCCGCCCGATGAAATTCATGAAATTTTCCGCGAGCAGGCTGCCGCGCTCGAAGAGCGCGGCGTCGACTTGTACATTTTGGAAACGTTCAGCGAACTGGAAGAAATCCTCGACGCGATTGACGCCATCCGCTCGTTTTCCAAATTGCCCATCGTCGCCCAGCTCACCTATTCGGAGGAAGGAAGCACCGTCGACGGCACGCGCCCCGAAGACGCTGTTGCGAAAATAAAAACGAAGGATGTGCAAGTCATCGGGGCGAATTGCACCATCGGCCCGCAGCTTTTGCTTCCCATTCTTGGCGAGCTGGCGAATCTCACGAAAAATTCCAGCATTCGCGTCAGTGGAATGCCCAACGCGGGATTCCCGAAACGCGTGGGCGACCGCATCGTGTATCCGAAATCTTCTCCCGAATATTTCGCGCAGTTTGCGCGCGACGCTGCTTCGCTCGGCGTGCGAATTCTGGGTGGCTGCTGCGGCAGCACGCCCGAGCACGTCCGCGCCATGGTCGACGCAATGAAGAATTTCCGGCCATCGCGCGCCGCGCAGGTTTCTCAGGCGGGCGGCGCGGTGGAAGAAACGCTCGAGCCGCGCGAAAAAACACGCCATCTCGCGTCGCGCGAACCGGAGAGCCTGCTCTGGAAGAAAATCCAGTCGGGAAAATTCGTCGTATCCGTAGAAATCGATCCGCCGAAGGGAACCAGCATCGACCGCGTCCTCGAACAAGTGAAGCGCGTGATGGCCTCGGGAAAAGTAGACGCCATCGACATCAACAGCGGCACGCTGGCGCGCGTGGGCATGGACGCCTTGGTGATGGCCGGCGCCCTCGAAGCCCACGGCGTCGAAACCATTCCGCATTTGACCACGCGCGACGCGAACATCATCGGTTTGCAGGCGATGCTCTTGGGTGCATGGTCCATCGGCGGTGTGCGGAACGTGCTCGCGATCACCGGTGACCCGCCGTCGCTCGGTGATCATCCCGAAACGAGCGGCGTCTACGAAGTCGATTCCGTCGGCTTGGTGAAAGTGATGGCGCGTTTGAATCAAGGAACCGACTGGGCCGGAAAAAATCTGGGCGGCGCCACGAATTTCACGATCGGCGTCGCGGTGAATCCCGTGGCGGACGATATCGAAAACGAAATAAAACGCTTTTTTGCGAAGGTCGAGGCAGGCGCACACTTCGCCATGACCCAGCCGATTTTCGATCCCGAGCATTGGCACACGTTCCTGAAAAGAATCGGCGGCGCGTCGCCTGTTCCCGTGCTCGTGGGATTGTGGCCGCTCACCAGTTACAAGCAGGCGCTGCGTTTGAATAACGAAGTACCGGGAATCGTGATTCCGGAAGCGACTTTGAAGGAACTCGAATCGGCCGGCTCCGCCGCGCGCGACCGCGGCTTCGTGCTGGCGCGGCGCATGCTCGATTGGGCGCGCACCGAATTGCCCGGTGCCTATTTGATTCCGCCGTTCAAGCGTTACGAGGAAGTGCTGGAATTATTTTCGTAGAGAAAGCGTGAAGAGTCAGAAAAACCAGAAGCGCTTACGGCGGCCCGTGCTTTTTTCTTGGAAGCGCGAAGATTTCACTTCCGGAAATGCCGGGAGGTACGGCAGCGGGCGCCCTTCAAATGCGGCGCGCGGGTTTTCCTCGAACAATGCTTGCGCGATTTCGACGCCCTTGCGTTCCGCGATGAAGTCATATGCGGGTTTGAGCCGCAGAGGTCGCGACGTCAAATTGTGCGCGTCGCTCGCGATGAAATGAATGGCGTTCGAATCGAGCAGAGTTTCGGCGGCGGTTTGGGCGTGCTCGCCGAAACCTCCGGTGAGCGATTGCGCAGTGACCTGCGCGAAGCAGCCCTGATGCAGCCAGGCCCAAAGCCGATTCCAATCAGCGCGAATCAGGGGATTGCGTTCCGGATGCGTGATGATGGGATGAAGACCCAGAAGTTGCAGTTGGTGAAGCGTTTGATCCAGCGAAGCCGGAACGGAGAAATTCGCAAATTCAACGAGCAGATAGTTTTTCTGATTCAACGCGAATCGCGCAGGCGCCTCGCCCAGCGCTTCGAAATTCTCGTAGCTCAAATGGAAATCGCAGCCCGTGCCAATCAGGAGACGCTCGCCTAGCTTCGCTTGAAGTTCCTCGCGGCGAGAGCTTATCAATTTTGGAACAAAAGGATAGTTATTGTTTGCGTGCGGCGTGCCGATGACGTGCGTGATGCCATCCTCGATGGCCATCTCGCCCATCTTGAGAGAAGTTTCCATTGAGTCCGCGCCATCATCAAGATCAGGAAGAATGTGGCAATGAATATCGATCATGTGCTGGCGAAGATAACGCAGGATTCAGAGATTGGAAAGCTCCATTCACCACATTCCATGGGCGGCAGACAAATGGAGCTGCGACATTGGAACGAAAATCACAGATTGAATTTGCGACTCGACGGTTGTTATGCGAGTCTCTGTAACGTCGAGGGTGCGTATCATGCGCGTCTCTTTTGCGACGCGATGCGCGCCAGAGGTTGAATGCGCTCATGAACCTGCTGTTGTTCACACTGCTGATCTGGATATGTTCGCTTGGCGCGGGGTTGCTCGGGTCGCTGACCGGCTTGGGCGGCGGAGTTATCATCGTTCCGCTGCTTGTGCTCGCATTCAAAGTGAACATCCATTATGCGGCCGGGGCTTCGCTGATCTCCGTGATTGCCACATCGTCGGGCGCTGCTGCCGCGTACGTGAAGGAAGGATATTCCAACGTGCGCATCGGAATGTTCCTGGAAATAGCGACAACGCTGGGCGCGCTGTTTGGCGCATATCTGGTCGCGAAAGTTTCTCCTGCTACGATTGCAATCATCTTCGGACTTGTGCTGATTTTCTCAGCCTATCTGTCGCTCCGGAAAGTGCCGGACATTATGGACACGCGAGCGCCAGATAAGCTCGCCGCGCGGCTCCGCTTGAACGGGGATTATCCAACCGCGCAGGGACTCAGGAAATACACAGTTCGGCGCGTGCCGATTGGATTTCTGGTCTGCAACTGCGCCGGAATTCTTTCCGGGCTGTTGGGGATTGGCAGCGGCGCTTTGAAAGTGCTGGGCATGGATCAGGCGATGGAGGTTCCCTTCAAAGTATCGACGGCCACAAGCAATTTTATGATTGGGGTGACGGCCGCGGCCAGCGCGGGAATTTATTTTCACCGCGGATACGTAGATCCGGCGCTGGCGATGCCCGTGATGTTGGGAGTGCTCTTCGGCGCATTCATCGGAGCACGCATCCTGCCCGGCGCCACGACGAAATATCTTCGCGTTTTGTTCAGCGCGGCGATTGTCGTGCTGGGAATCGAGATGCTGGTAAAAGGACTCTCAGGAAAACTCTAAATGGCCGAAGCGAAAAATCAGTGGAATGACGAGAGGATAGACCAGATTATTTCGGTGCTGTTGCGTACCGGCGTGATCTTATCGTCGATCGTGGTGCTGGTCGGCGGGATTTGGTATCTGGTGCAAAGCGGACAGCTGGCACCGGACTACCAGACGTTTCGGGGTGAGCCCGCGAACTTAAACGGGTTTCGCGAGATTATAAACGGACTCTTTTCCTGGCACGGACGAAATTGGATTCAGTTTGGACTGGTGATGCTGGTCGCGACGCCGGTGGCGCGCGTGGCATTTAGCGTGTTTGCGTTCTTTAAGGAACGGGACTGGCTGTACGTGGGGCTGACCCTGATCGTGCTTTCGGTGCTAATGTTCAGTTTCATCTGGCGGTAGTGGCGATTCGCCGGTGCGAGGAAGCATGCGGGAATTCATCAACCAGATTCGCAGCGAGCTTCGCGAGAGCGCGAGCGTTAAACAAAACTTTTCCGAGGAATTGCTTGGCCGCATTGCACGCTTCGCCGAGATGAGCGGCGCAGCGCTGAAACAGGGCCGCAAGATTATTTTTTTCGGCAATGGCGGAAGCGCGGCGGACGCGCAGCATTTAGCGGCGGAGCTTGTGGTTCGCCTGCAACGGAACCGAGCGGGACTCGCGGCGATTTCACTGGCGACCAATGCGTCGATTTTGACGGCGGCGGGAAACGACTTCGGCTTTGAGAATATTTTTGCGCGGCAACTGGAATCGCTCACCTCTGCCGGTGACGTTGTGGTGGCGCTTTCGACCAGCGGGAAGAGTCCCAACGTCCTTCGCGGGGCGGAAGCTGGACGCGCGCGACGCGCCGTTGTGGTGGCGATGACGGGCGAGGCGGGAGGCGAGCTTGCCGGCAAAGTGGATTTACTTATCGATGTGCCGTCGCGAAACGCGCAGCGAATTCAGGAAGCGCATATCACCATCGGACATATTGTCTGCGGACTGATCGAAGAGATCTGCTGCGGGTGAGCAACGCCACGAACTTCAATTAAGACAACCCCCTCGTCGCTAGACCTTTCTCCATCTTGTTGCTGCGGCCGTCTAATTCATTCTTCTTGCTGTTAACTGACTCGCGGTACTTGGCGGAGTCGCATTTGCGGTCGCGTGCGTGCGACGCTACTGTGGAAGGATGCCGACTCCACCAAGCGCCGAGGAGTTGCCGCTCGACAAAGGGCGGCGCCGCAGCCTGCGCGTAATGCTTTCCGTGACGGTGATTGTACGCGGGAAAGATGCCGAAGGAAACGCATTCGAAGAAGAGACGAAGACGCTGGTGGTGAACGCGCACGGCGCGCTGATTCATCTTCGGGCTGACGTGAAAGCGGAGCAGAAAATTACGCTGATTCACAAAGGGACGCAAGAAGCGCAACAGAGCCGTATCGTTTATGTGGGAACTACGATGCAGGGCGGCAAGGCTCAAGTGGGAATCGAATTCGGCAAGCCCGCGCCGAAATTCTGGCAGATCAGCTTTCCCCCGGAAGACTGGAACGTGACAGAGGACTGAGCCGCAATTCATGCGGCGGATCAATGGAATTATTTGTGCAGGCAGGCGGGAAGATCGGCGAGATTGTCGAGCAGCAGATCGGGACAACACGCCGGCAATTTCGCGCTGCCCATTCCGTAGGTGACACCGCAAGCCCAAGTGCCGGCATTTCGCGCCGTCTGAATGTCGACATCGGAGTCGCCAACCATCATGGCCTCGTGCGGCGCGACACCGAACTCTCGCAGCAGGGTATTTAACCCCATCGGATCCGGCTTTTTCTTCTCGAAACTATTGCCTCCGTAAACGAAGCGGAAATATTTCTTCATCCGCAAGCCGTCGATAATCGCCTGGCTGAATTTCACGGGCTTATTGGTAAGCACTGCCAGCGAGCGGCCGGCGAGCGTGTCCAGGGCTTCGAGGACGCCGGGATACGGGAGCGTGTTGTCGAGCATGTGCGTGCGATAGTAATCGAGGAAGTGAACGATTCCCTTTTCGATCTCTTCCTCGGAGGTGGGTTCGCCGAGCGCGCGCTTGATCAATACCGGAACACCGTTGCCGACGTAGCTGAAAATCTGATCGTGTTCCATGGGCTTGCGACCCAGATATTCGAGCGTTGCATTCATCGAAAGCGCGAGATCGAGTTTGGAGTCGATGAGCGTGCCATCCAAATCGAAAATCAGGGCAATTACGCCACGAAATTGTTTTCCGTTGTTCGACATGGGTCTCGCGCACAAATCCGGTGCGAGTAGGATATTGTAGCGGACAGCAAACAGTTGCGCTGCCGTTTTTTGAGTGATAAACGCGAGTTGGAGAGCGGCGAGACGCTTGTTACAATCGCGGTTTTGCGCAGGGGCGAACTTTTTCCTCCGAGGGCAAAGGTGGCCGAGATTTTTCCATTTCGCGCAGTGCGATACGATGTGAAACGCGTCGCGCTCAAGAACGTGCTGACGCAGCCTTACGACAAAATCACCGCAGAGATGCAGGAACAATACGCGGCGGCGAGTCCCTACAATTTAATTTCAATCGAGAAGGGTAAGAGTTTTCCGTCGGATTCGGTGGAAGATAATGCGTACGCGCGCGCTTCGCGGAAACTGCAAGAATGGCTCGCGGACGGCGTGCTGGTTCAGGATGACGCGCCGGCGATTTACGCCTATTTTCAAGATTACAGCCTTCCTGGAACGAATCAGCGGCTCAAGCGGCGAGGATTCGTCGCTCTGGGGAGGCTGGCGGATTATGAAGAAGGCGTCGTCTTTCGCCACGAGCAGACGCTGACGGCGCCGAAAGCTGACCGGCTGGAATTGCTGCGGCACACACGGGCGCAGACGGGACAGCTTTTCATGCTTTACAACGATCCGGCGCGGCGAGTGGATGGAGCGTTGGAGGAAACGTCGAAGCAGCCGCCGGTGGCTGAGGTGCGCGACGAGTACGATGTGCATCACCGGCTGTGGGCGATTTCTGATCCGGCGAAGATTCAGCGAATCACGAGTGCGATGGCGGATAGGAAATTGGTCATCGCGGACGGGCATCATCGATATGAAACGGCGTTGACGGATCGCAACGAGCGCCGCGCGAAAAATGGGCGCATCGATCCAGACGCGCCGTACGAGAAAGCGATGTGGACATGCTTCAATACTCAACAAGAAGGCCTGACGGTATTGCCGACACATCGCGTGGTTCGCAATCTTGCGGGATTTTCGATTGAGAAGTTCTTGCAGGCGGCTTCGGAATACTTTGACTGGTACGCGTATCCGTTTGCGGCGGCGCGCGAGCGCGAAGAAAACTTCGCGGAATTCAGGCACGATTTGCAAAGACGCGGACGAGCGGGACATTGCATCGGCATTTATGCCGGCAACCATGCCTTCTATTTGCTCGTGCTGCGGAACAATGCGGAGATCGAGCGTTTGTTGCCGGATATTTCGCCGGCGCAGCGGCAGCTCGACGTGGTGCTGCTTCAGAGGCTGCTATTGCACAAATGCCTGGGCATCACGGCCGAGAAAGTGAAGGCCGAAACGAATGTGACTTACGAGCGCGAAATGGAAGCTGCGATTGGCGCGGTGGACCGCGGCGCGGCGCAGATTGCGTTTCTGCTGAATCCCGTGCGCGTTGGACAAGTGATGGAGATTGCGCTGGCGGGAGACGTGATGCCGCAAAAATCCACGGATTTTTATCCCAAACTACTTAGCGGGCTTTGTATTTACCGGATGTGACGGCGCAGAGGAGGCCCCGCGCCCGTATATTTCGCTCATTTTTCTTCTGGACATACGAATTCCTTAGTACTATAAGATTCCTGACCATGAGACCTAAACACACCACACTCACTCCGCAGGAACTGGAAATCATGAAGCTCGTTTGGCAGCGCGACACCGCCACCGTCCGCGATATTTATGAAGCGCTGCTCGAGCACCGCAATATCGCCTACACCACCGTGATGACCATGATGAAAATCCTCGAGACCAAAGGCTACTTGAAAAAGCGCCGCCAGGACCGCGCGTTCGTTTATCGCCCCGCGCATCCGAAGAATCAAGTCATCGGCGGAATGCTTCGAGAATTCATCGATCGCGTTTTCAACGGTTCAGCGGAACCGCTCCTCGTTCATCTCGTCAAAACGCGCCACATCCGCGAAAAAGAGCTGCAAATTATTAAGCGCATGCTCGAGGAAACAAAATGACTACCTTTGCCGAAGTTCCCTTGTGGCTTTCCAATCAGTGTTTTGGAGCACGCAGGTAACTGTCCTCGTGCTCGCCGCGGGATTTCTTCCGCGCCTTTTCCGGATTTACCAGCCGCGCGTGCTTCTCGTCTATTGGCGGGCGCTCCTTGCAATCAGCTTGTTGCTGCCGTTCGTCGAGCCGTGGCGCCGTGCGCAAAGCATCGCCGCGCTCGCTGTCGCTCCGCCGATCGACGGCGCCCGCGTCGTCACGTCGTCCGCCCCTGCTCTTTCGCACTGGAACCTTCCCAGCCTTCAAGTCATCGCCCAGATTCTGGGCGTCGTGATTCTGGTTGGAATCGCCGCGCGATTCGTGATCTTCGCGTTGGGCCTTCTAAAACTTCGCCAGTTCCGGAGAACATCTTCTCCACTCTCCTCAAATGCCGAGAGTGCTGAATCCATCGCCGTTCTCGAACAGATGCGCGCGCGTGTGAACACTCACGCCGAGTTCCGTCTTTCTGCCGACGTGGATTCGCCCGTCACATTTGGCCTCTCAGCGCCGGTAATTCTGTTTCCCGAAAATTTCACGTCCATGGACGCGAGATTCCAAGCGGCGATTGCGTGTCACGAACTGCTTCACGCCCGCCGCCACGACTGGGTGCATCACTTGGGCGAAGAAATCATTCGCGCCGCGCTCTGGTTTCATCCCGCCATTGCCTGGCTCATCGCGCGCGTTCGTCTGGCGCGCGAACAGGTCGTGGATCACGAAGTCGTCAGACTCACAAAATCACTCAAGCCTTACGTAGAAGCCCTGCTTGAATTCACTAACGGCCGCACCGCGGCCGTTCCCGCGCCGCCATTTCTGGTCGAGCGTCAACTCGCCCAGCGGGTAACGCTTATGCTGAAGGAGGTTCGTATGTCACGAGCAAGATTGATTTCCTCATTAACGGTCATTGCCTGCACGCTCGCGCTGGCCGCCACATTCGCGGTATGGACGTTTCCTCTCAAAGCCGCGCCGCGCATCACGCAGCGCGCCCCGCAAACCGGAATTACTCCCGGAACATCGGCCGGTGCCGCTGCGCAGGAACAACCGCCCGTTGCCAGCAAACCCGTCGTCGATGCGAATACCATCTGGACGGACAAGGTGAAGAAAGGCGACATGGTTTTGCAGGTGCACGGTGAGGGGAAACTCGTGCGCGCAGATAGTTCTGACGGTTGGGTCGCAAGAGTGACGTTACCCGAGGACCCGGCGCGCGACGTGCGCGTGGGTCAGAACGCCGCGGTGCAAACGCGCGAGGGCGTGGGGATCGCGAAGGGCCACATCAGCAGTATCAGCTCGTCGGTCATATACGGGGTTCGCAGCATGGGCGTCACGCTCGATTCCCCGTTGCCGCCGGGGATCGGTGCTAATTCGCCGGTCAGCGTCACGATTGATATAGGAAAGCTCGAAAATACTCTGTACGTGGGGCGTCCAGCCGACATATTCGCCGACACCAATTCGGAGATCTCCGTGTTTAAAGTCATCAACAACGGCAAAGAAGCGGTGCAAGTCAGGGTGAAGTTCGGACGTGCATCCGTGAGTACGATCCAAGTCCTGAGCGGCTTGAACTTGGGCGATACGGTCATCCTCTCAGATATGGCTCCCTACGGCAAATTCGGCCGCATCCAAATAAAGTGAGCACGCCTGCGCGTTCAGACGACCCTGACGCAGGATGTTGGTTTATGTAATTACGTGGAGGCGGGGCGCGGTGGCGGAGGGCTCGGGCATGCGGATGGCGGGCGGAAGCGAGCCGGGAGCACGGCGCGGGTACTTTGCGGCAACGTAGTCGTCGACAAGTTTTTGGAAGGCGACGGAGAGTTCGTCGTAGGTGCCCTTGAGCGTGACGAATTTTTCGCCGTCGATGTAGACGGGGCAGCTTGGCTCTTCACCCGTTCCCGGCAGGCTGATGCCGATGTTGGAGGCTTTCGATTCGCCGGGGCCGTTGACGATGCAACCCATCACGGCGAGTTTCAGTTCCTCGACACCTTCGAATTCCGTTTTCCACTCGGGCATTTTGTCGCGAATGTATTGCTGGATGCTCTCGGCGAGTTCCTGAAACGTGGAACTAGTGGTGCGGCCACAGCCGGGACAGGCGGTGACGCTGGGCGCGAAAGAGCGCAGGCCGAGGGCCTGAAGCAATTCGCACGCGACATAGACTTCGTCGCGGCGATCGCCGCCGGGGCGCGGCGTGAGCGAAACGCGAATGGTGTCGCCGATTCCTTCGCCGAGAAGAATGGCCATGGACGACGCGGACCAAACAAGTCCTTTGGCGCCCATGCCGGCTTCGGTGAGTCCCAGATGCAAGGGCTGATCGGTTTTTTGCGCGAGTTCGCGATAAATGCTGATTAAATCGCGCGGACGAGAAACCTTGCAGGAAATAATGATTTGGTTTTTGTGCAAGCCGCAGGCAATGGCGAGTTCCGTCGACTGGAGCGCGGAGAGAACCATGCACTCATTGATGATATCTTCGGAAGTGCGGCCGAGGTCGCGGTCAGTGTTTTCCTGCATCTTCTGCATGACGAGCTCTTGATTGAGAGAGCCGCCGTTGACGCCGATGCGGACGGGCTTGCCATTGTCGACCGCGACTTTGCAGATGGTGGCGAATTGCTCGTCACGACGCGTGCCTTTGCCGACGTTGCCGGGATTGATGCGATATTTATCGAGGGCTTTGGCGCATTCGGGATACTTTGTAAGCAAGACGTGGCCGTTGTAATGAAAGTCGCCGATCAGAGGAGTGTCACAGCCGGCGTCGAGAACGCGCTTCTTGATTTCCGGGACGGCAGCGGCGGCTTCGGGAATATTTACGGTGACGCGAACGAGTTCAGAGCCGGCTTGCGCGAGTTCGAGATATTGCTGAACGGTGCCTTCGACGTCAGCCGTGTCGGTGTTGGTCATTGACTGGACGACGACGGGCGCTCCGCCGCCGACTTGAATCTTGCCGACTTTGACGCCTACCGTTTTGCGCCGCTGTGAAATTGCCGCTTCCAAGGGAGTCCTTCACGCGCAGTACCCGCGCGTTGGTTTTTTGCAAAGGTCGATATAACCATTCTAGCGGATTTCGGCGCGCGGATGCTAGTCGCTCGCCGTAGGGGTGATCACTATATTGAAATGGATACGGTTCGCTTGTTCGCAACGGCTCGTGCCTTGAGGCCAAGCGAGTGCGATTCGCGCCGCGAAGCGGGGCGAAACTCTCCCCACTGGCGGCCGAGAGTGGCTAAGCAGGTCCCAGATACATCACGTGGCAATAGGTGCCCAGCCTGACGTTATACGCCAGATACCAACCATCATGATCGGGATCCGCGTAAATCACGATGTCGTCAGAGTCCCAGAGCCAGCCGTCGGAAGCGTCGTAGTCATACGGTGCGACGCTGAAGTAGAAGCTGCCGAACCGAAAACGGTCCCTGGCTCCGCCTTCCAGGCGATAGACGTGGCTACGGCCGATTTCACCCGGGAAACGCCCATGCTCAAACGGATGATCCAGGTGGTAGTGGGGATCGTCTCGACCAGTGTTATGACCAACCCACTGATCATTGTTCGCGTGGACGTGTGGCGCTTGGGGATGTCCAGCCTGATCGCTATAGTTGGGGCGTTGATTGCCTTGCTGAGTATCGCCCTGAGTCCGAGTATGAGCGGGTGGAACGGGCGTTCGCACCGGCGCGGGACCGCGGGCGGGAATGTGCCCCTGGCCAACAGGGGCTCTTTGCGGAGTGCGCGTGGCGGGCCGAGCTTGTTGCGTTTTGTTGGGCCTTTGTTGCGCAAAAACGGGAGCCGAACAGATCAGCACGAACGCAGCGACGCCTATAAGGTTTTTCATGCGAGCCTCCGAGAACGTCTTAACATCACGCAATGTTTAGCGCTATAGGGTCAATGCCTGCCAGAGACGTCAGGGAGCCGGGCGGCCCTAACTCAGTGTACACCTCTTTTTTCTCAAATTCGATCGAGTGTTTAGCCGTTTGCACGGTTGGATAGATGAATAATTTCGGGAACTTGCGTCAGGGTGACCTGTCTGTGGAATCGCTCGAAACGCATTGCTACAACGAGGGACCCAGCCTAGCCTTTGACTTGCAGAAAGATACCATACATGGTCATACCGAGGCTGGCCAGGAAGAACAGTGGGAGCAAATAGGTGGTAAGTATGGGGACAAAAGGCACCGTCGGAATTTTCAACGGGCTATTGGCAGAGAGCAAATAATAAATGAACGCGACAATCATCATGTAGAGAAGGCCGCGGCGGAGCGGGCCGCCTTTGCCTGACGAAGAAGAAGTTTTCACGACACGCATTTCAGGGAGCGTCTCATGACAATGAGGACAATCCCGAAATGCGTCAGATATCTTCTTTCCACAGAAGGGACATTCACGAACGCCCATGGATTCTCTCACAAGAGGGATTTAGAGAGCTCGAATCGTCGCTGCCTATAGTTTTAGGCTAGGCTGGGAGCAAGAAAGTGTCAAGCGTCACGGGGGAAAGTGACGCGAGATATGAAACAGGCCGAGGTGAGAAGGCATGTACGAGGCCAGCGGGCAGCGGCTCAGGGTAACCGACACGCCACGGGCGAGCGGCGCACTTCACCGGCCCGGATAGGTTTTAAAATTCCGGGCCTTTTTGTTCCGCGTGATGCGGCAGCGCCTGGGGCAATTCTGAAACGTTCCACGCCCATGCGGCGAGCAGAGCCGCGCCTTCGTTAATCTGGTCGGGAATCACCTTGTCGAAAGTATCGGTCTGGCTATGGTGTGCTTCCCGGTATCCTGCCGGCGCCTGGACGCAAAAATAGGACGCCACGCCGGCACGAAGAAATGCGACGTGGTCGGAGGAGCCGAAATAGCGCGTGCTGATGGGCCGCAGATCGAGAACTTCCTGAAGCGGCTGATAAATCTCCGCCATCACGGGAGCCGTCTCATAAAGTCCTTCGAGAGCGATGCTGAAGACGCGGCCAGTTCCTGTGTCGTGAGTCAACACTGCATCCATCTTCGGAATTTCCGCCGCGTGGTTTTTGAGAAACAAGCGCACGCCGATGCCTCCTTCCTCTTCCCCGGTGTACAGAATGAACGTGATGGTGCGCTTGGGTTGCCAGCCGAGTGCCTTCAAAGTGCGCGCGGCTTCCAGCACGGCCATTGCGCCAGTGCCGTTATCGACTGCACCCTGGCCAAGGTCCCAGGAATCCAGATGGCCGCCGATGATGACGCGCTCGTCGGGATGTTCGCTGCCCTTGATTTCAGCGACGGTAATTGAAGCGGGAACAGGGCCGGGACTGAAAGTGGCCTGCAAATCAATTTTCATGGTGACCGGGCCGGCTTGCGAAAGGCGATAGAGCAAACTGTAATCTTCGTGGGCGATAAAAGCGGAGGGAATGTCGGATGGTTCGTAGGCATTTCGGGAAGCGCCGCCCATATTGAAAAGGTCATCGGGTTTGCCGCTGTCGCGAAGAATCGCGACGGCGCCAGAGTCCGCGAGCATGGCGAGAACCTTGCGGTATTCGGCGAAGGTGAACGCTCCTTCCTTCGGCACGCCGCGTGAGGGCGGGATGACGGCGTCGTAAGCATTGTCCGGAACTTCGGAAGCCGGTGGCAGCGTTGCAGGCTCGCCCATGCAAACGATCGCGCCCTTCAGCTTGCCTTTGTAAGCGTCGAGGTCGGCCGCGCTCTTGAAGGTCATGAAGACCACGGGGGCGCTGATCTCTCCGCTGGTGGCTTTGCTCCAACCCATCGAGCGAATTGGGACGCGGCGGGAAATTGGGCTGACGATTTCGGCGGAATCGGCGCCGCGATACCAGGCGTGCGGGACCGTGGTGGTCTCGAGATGCGCGTCAATACCATAATCGCGGAAGCGCTTGAGCGTCCATTGGCTGGCCGCTTGCATTTGAGGGGACCCGGTGAGGCGCGGCCCAATTTGCGTGGTGAGGTATTCTTCGTTCTTCATCAGCTCCGAGTGAGCTGTTACTTCATCGACGATTTTCTGGTCGGCGGCTTCCATGGACTTGCGGTAGGACTCCGTGGCCTTAGGATCGGCGCCATATTGCGGCGCGGTGGTCTGCGCAAAGCCGAAATGAGCAGGAAGAAGGATGGTGGCTGCCAGAATTGCGAAGACAAAACGCACGAAGCGGTTTGAATGAAGTGTAACGGCCGTCGGTTTCATAAGAGCGACACTCCCAAGTTAATTTTGGTCAAGGCAAATTTGAGCGGGGCGATTATAATCCTGATGTGCCGTGACTGTGAGCACATATAGAAAAAAACTTTGCTCAGTAGTTTTGCGGTTTTGGAGCGATCGTTTGGTAACTTAGTGGCATCAAATTCAAGTGTAGTCACAACATCCGAAGACGGTCCTGCTAGAGTACTTACTGTGGAGAGAGAGACATGGACGAAAAACCCGCATCGAAATTGACCTACTCGGACGTGACGCCAAAGGGCGCTTACACGAATCGCCGGAATTTCCTTTTTGGGCTGCTGGCGACCGGCGGAGCTGTGACCGGCTGGAAGTCCTTTTCTAACTGGATGGCCGGGCCGGGCACGGGATCGGTGCCAGTGAAACTGGATGGCGTTCGAAAAGGGCCGTTTAGCACGGCCGAACCGATCACGCCGGAAAAAGACGTGACGACCTACAACAATTTTTATGAATTCGGCACGAGCAAGAGCGATCCGTCGCAGAACGCCAAGAATTTCAGGACTTCGCCGTGGACCGTGTCGGTCGAAGGCGAAGTGAAAAAGCCGCTCAAACTAAGCATGGACGACATCATGAAGATTGCGCCGCTCGAGGAGCGGATTTACCGGCACCGATGCGTGGAGGCATGGTCGATCGTTGTGCCGTGGATCGGGTATTCGTTCAGCGCGCTGGCCAACTTGGCGGAGCCGACGCCGAAAGCGAAATATGTGGCGTTCGAGAGCTACTACGACACGCGACAGATGCCGGAAGGACCGTCGGCGGGAATTCCGTTTCCGTATTTGGAAGGATTGCGAATCGATGAGGCCATGCACCCCCTGACGTTGCTGTGCGTGGGAATGTACGGCGAGACACTGCCGAATCAGGATGGCGCGCCCGTGCGGATGGTGATTCCGTGGAAGTACGGTTACAAGAGCGCGAAGTCACTGGTGAAAATTCGTTTCGTGAAGAATCAGCCGCCCACGACTTGGAACATGGTGACCCCGCAGTGGTATGGTTTTTATTCAAACGTGAATCCAAGTGTGGACACGGTGCGATGGAGCCAGGCAACAGAACACCGCTTGGGCTTAGGACTTTTCGCGCGCCCCATTCCCACACAGATGTTTAACGGTTACGGCGACAAGGTGGCGAGCCTTTATTCGGGGATGGACCTTCGCAAATATTACTGATTGCAAAATGGGCGGCGTGAATTCGATACTCACAAGCAAGTGGACTAAGGTATTGGTTTTTACGCTTTGCCTGGTACCGCTCGCGGTTCTGGTGTCGAAGGGGTTTCAAAACGAGCTAGGCGCGAATCCCGTCCAGTTCGTCGAGCACTGGACGGGCGACTGGACGATTCGATTTCTGATTATCACCCTCTGCGTCACCCCGTTTCGCAAATTGCTTCATGTACCGCAACTTATCCGCTTTCGCCGCATGCTCGGACTGTTTGCATTTTTCTACGCGTGCCTGCATTTTGCAACGTGGATTGGACTGGACCGGTTTTTTAATCTTTCCGAAATGTGGGCAGACGTGCTGAAGCGGCGATTCATCACCGTGGGATTTGCGGGATTCGTGCTGCTGATTCCGCTGGCGATCACCTCGACGAAAGGATGGATCCGGCGGCTCGGCGGAAAGCGCTGGCAACTGCTGCATCGCGCGATCTATCTGAGCGCGATCGCCGGCGTAATCCATTACTACTGGCAGGTGAAATCCGACGAGCGCAAGCCGCTGCAGTACGCGGCGATCGTTGGCGCGCTGCTGCTGTGGCGTGTGGGAGCGTGGCTTTACAAGCGACGGCAGAAACCCTCGCTGGGCAGTGTCCCCCAGAAAGAACCGACGACGGCGGAAAGCGCCTGAGATTTCTCGGTCCGCGCACTGCCCTCTCGGACCGAATTCGTTTTAATCTTCCTTTCAACTTCGCTTAGCTGGTGAAACGCGCGCTGCGGCGCCGCCGTCTCATTCGACGACACTTGGTTCGCGGGGTGCGATCCCTAAATCCGATTTGCCGATGAAAGTCAGGCGGAGGACGATTGTGCGAAAACTCGGAATTGCGGTAGCGGCACTATTCATGTTTTCGGTGGTTCTACCCGTCGCGGCACAGGCGCCGGAATCGATTGACTACAACGCAATCTACACGATCAAAGACATCGGATTCAACCATTCGCAGATCATGAACATTATGAGCTACCTGACCGACGTCTACGGCCCGCGACTGACCAATTCGCCGAACATGCGCGCGGCCGCGCAATGGACCGAAGACGAAATGAAGCAGTGGGGCATCGCGAACGTTCATACGGAGCCGTGGAAATTTGGCCGCGGATGGTCGAACGAGAGATTCTCGGCGATGATGATTGCGCCGCGTCCTTATATTTTGATTGCGTATCCGCTGGCGTGGACACCGGGCACCAATGGCGCGGTGACTGCGCCCGCGGTTCTCGCGGTGATCGAAAATGAGCAGGATCTGGATAAGTATCGCGGACAACTCAAGGGGAAGTTTGTCCTGACGCAAGTGCCGCCGGACGATCCGGCCCACTATGACGCGCAGGCGCACCGGTACACGGATGCAGAGCTTGCGGAGATTGCGACCGAGCCAGTGCCGGGCGCAAGAAACGAAGATCGCTTCGCACGATTCCGCGCGTTGCGAGCGCTGCAACAGAAGTTGCAGGCTTTTTTGGTGGCGGAGCATGCCGCTGGGTGGATCCAAGCTTCGCGCGGCGACGATGGAACAGTGTATGTTCAATCGGCCGGCTCCTACGAGACCGATGGTCCCCCCAGTTTGCCAGTTGTCGCGATGGCCAGCGAATGCTACGGACGAATCTACCGGCTGCTCGAAAAGAAAATTCCCGTCACGTTGGAAATCGATGACGAAAACAAGTTTTACGACAACGATCTGAATTCGTTCAATATTGTGGGCGAAATCCCGGGCACGGATAAGGCGGATGAAGTGGTGATGATGGGCGGCCACTTCGATTCATGGCATTCAGGAACGGGCGCGACCGACAACGGCGCGGGCTCGGCGGTGATGCTCGAAGCGCTGCGGATTCTGAAGGCGAGTGGATTGAAAATGCGGCGCACCGTGCGCATCGGATTGTGGACGGGCGAGGAAGAAGGACTGCTGGGGTCGCGCGCATACGTGAACGAACACTTCGGCGATCCAAAGACGATGCAGCTGAAGCCGGAGCAAGCGAAGCTCGACGCCTACTACAACATCGACAACGGCTCGGGGAAAATCCGCGGCGTCTACCTGCAGGGCAACGAGGCTGTCGCGCATATTTTCCGGCAGTGGATGCGTCCGTTTAATGATCTGGGAATGACGACGCTGAGCATCCGCAACACGGGCGGAACCGATCACCTGTCGTATAACGCGGTCGGAATTCCAGGGTTTCAGTTCATACAGGACCCGATTGAATATGAAACGCGGACTCACCACTCGAACATGGATGTATACGAAAGGATTCAGGAGCCAGACATGAAGCAGATGGCAGTGATCGTAGCGTCGTTCGTATATCTGACCGCGAACCGCGTCGAGATGCTGCCGCGCAAGCCGCTGCCGCCGCCTTCTACGAGCCCGTTCTGAGGAACGTAAAGGTCGGAATCCGCATGCAGCAAGAGTGGGTGTCTCTAACTTGCGGCGCGGCGGGCGCCTCGCCGGTGCGACTCCGCAACACGACCAGCGTGCATGGGCTTCTTGCGTGACGCGCCAGATGCCGCGAGGCTCTTCTTGAGAGCCTCCATCATGTCGATTACAGGAGCGCGATGCGGCTGCGGAGCTGCGGCGACTTCCCTGCCCTCTTGCTTCGACGCGATCAATTCCTTGAGGCGGTCCTGAAATTCGTCGTGATATTTTTTCAGGTTGAATTCCTCCGATAAATTTTCCACGAGCTGCTCGGCAAGCTTGATTTCCTGCGGCTTTAGTTTGATGTCTTCCGTCTTGCCATAACCCGGAGCCTCGCGGACTTCATTGGCAAAATACATCGTAT
>JBAUEX010000354.1:0-2263 GCA_049678845.1 Candidatus Acidiferrales bacterium | reverse complement strand
CTACGGAACTGCGGGAATTGTGGGCTAGGAAATAGTATGAGCAACGCAGCCCTCAAGTGCGAAAGAGCCCGCGCTGGCTTTCGGGCAGCGCTACTCTCGGTTGTACTTGCTTCAGCAGGCTTTCTCGGTGTTTTCGCATCGGCGCAAAGTTCTTCGACCCTTCAGCAGAACGCGGCTACCCTAGAAGGCACGGTTCAAAGCGCTGCGGGCGATGCCGCCGGCGACGCAAAAGTTGTCCTGCAGGGGGGCAATCCTACATCTACCTTCGAGACGAAGACCGATCCACAGGGACGATTTCGTTTTTTGAATCTTGCGGCGGGCGTTTATACGTTAAGCGCGGAAAGATCGCAATGGGGCAAAGGAATCGTGGAATCCGTGTCTATTTCGGACGGAGAAAAAAAGAGCATCCGTTTGATTTTGAGGACCGCAGGGGCCAGCGGGGGAAACTCTGAGAATTCCCCTTCTCTCTCCGCGAAAGATTCCATGCAGTTCTCGGATGAGCCGAACTTCACGGTCGCGGGAATCACCGATCCAAATAACTTCGGCTTGCATGCGGCGGCCACGAATGTGCGCAGCAGCGAAGCACTGGCTAAGGACACGCGCGCGCTCGAGTCCGGTGCCGCGAGTGGCAGTGCTCCAAGTATGGCAGACGAGTTGGCATCCGGCGACAAAGCGAAAGAAACGGAAACCAAGCTGAAAGCGGCTCTGGCCGCGGCGCCGACGAGCTTCGAGGCAAATCACCAACTGGGCCAGTTCTACTGTGATTCCAAGAGATACAAGGAGGCCATCCCGCTGTTGGGGACGGCGTTTCAAATCGATTCCGTGAACCTTGCGAATTCCTACGAATTGGCGATTGCCTACGCGGGCAGCGGCGAAATCGAACGGGCGCGCCAGCAGGGACGAAAGATGGTTTCGAACGCAAAGTCCTGGGAGGCGCACCGCCTGATGGGAGATCTTGACGAGAGATTGGGCGATCCGCTCGGCGCGGTGCGGGAATATGAAGAGGCAACTCGGCTGGACGCAAGCGCGGATAACTATTTTGTTTGGGGAACCGAACTGCTGGTACACGAAGCCATTCAGCCGGCGGCGGAAGTTTTTAAAAAGGGGTTCATCTCGCACCCAGATTCCGCGAGGATGCTGGTAGGATTAGGTGCCGCTCTGTATGGTTTGGGTTCTTATGAAGAAGCGGCGCGCAGGCTTTGCCAGGCCTCCGATTTGAGCCCTGCCGATCCCACTCCGTACATTTTTTTGGGTAGAATGGAACAAGCGACGCCGGGAGTTTCGCCGTGCAGCGAAGGACAGCTGGCGAGATTTGTGGAGCAGCAACCGGGAAATGCGTTGGCGAATTACTACTACGGACTGATTCTCTGGAAACAGGAAAAAGGAACGAGTAATTCAGCGACGCTAAAACAGGCCAAAACATTTTTGGAGAAGGCCGTCGAGCTGGATCCCAGGCTGGACAAAGCTGTGCTGCAACTTGGAGTTGTGCAGGCGGAGGAAGGCGATTTCGCCAGAGCGATGGCGTCCTACCAAAGGGCGATCGAGATCAACCCGCGGCTCGGCGAAGCGCATTACCGACTGGCCTTGGCGTATCGACGAAGTGGCGAGGAATCAAAAGCGCAGCAGGAGATAGAAACGTATAAGGAGATCGAAAGAGAGGACGCCAACAGCTTCGAACGCCAGCGGCGCGAGCTTCAACAGTTTATAATCATTTTGAAGAGCCAACCGGCAAGCTCGACTCCTCACTAAAATGCGAAAACAAATTGCATATCGCAAGACTGACTCGTGTCATTGCTGGGTCGATAGACCGGCGACGGCGCGAACACGCTATTCCGTCTCGCGAAAGACCCGATTTAGCGGCCCGGCCAAGGGAACGTCGAGCTGCGTGAAACTCGGCATGCCCCGGTCAGTTTAGCTTTTCGAGTGTTTGCCTAGCCATCGCGTTTTCCGGCTCAAGCCGCAGCAACGACGCGAGCACACCCTTGGCCTTTTCCCTGTCGTTCAAGACGACATACAGATGGGCAAGATTCAGATAGGCTTGGGCGAAATGGGGCGCCGACCGGATGCACGTCTGGAATTGAGCTTCGGCTTCGGCGTATTTCTGGTCTCGGGCAAACAGGACCCCTAGATTATTGAGTGCGTCGGGATAATCGGGACGCAAACTCAGCGCTTTCCCTAGATACTGCTCGGCGCTCGCCCCTTCTCCCTTTTCCGCGTACAACATCCACAGGGAATAATTAATTTCGGGATTATTCGGCTCAAG
>JBAUEX010000353.1:0-6945 GCA_049678845.1 Candidatus Acidiferrales bacterium | reverse complement strand
GGCTTCATGAACGATTCTTACTCAGTTAGGCGCGCTCTACTTTTGAGGTACGGCGCGGACGCTGGAAGGCTCTAGATCGAGGCAGGCGATGTTTTCATCGCGGCCGTTGGCGAGCATCTCGCAGTCGATTTCCTGCGCGGTGCGCACCGCGTCGTTGCGATTCGTGCCGGAGGCTTCGGCGCAATGGCTGCGTCCGTGGAAATCGACGCAGACCTGGTAACGATAGACGCTTTGGCGAAATGACGAGTAGATGAGCGCGACAACGAAAATGACGCCCGCGACGATGATGTACCAATTCATGTTGATGCGTTTGGGCTGCAGAGACATGAGCTATGTTTTTATCACGGTTGTGGTGAGAGACAAAATGGCGCGCGATTGCGGCTACGGCTGCGGCCGTTTTGTGGCGGCGCGGCGGGCGACTTCCTGTTTGATGTAGGCGCGGAGATTTTCCGGGAGCGTTGCGGCGGCGGAAAGTTCGTGAAGATCGCGCATGGTGATTTCAGGAAGGAAGCGCATTACGGCGGCGAGAGGCGCGGCGGGATGTCGAACGAGCGCCATGCGGATATTGTAGTCGAGCGACCAGCGCGGATGATGAGCGATGGCGTCGACAACGCGTTCGTGAGCGTCGGGATCCGCGAGGACGCGAAGAATTTGCGCTTCGTTTAGAAACGGATTATTGAGCGCCAGGGTAGCGGCTTGCGGATGGCCTTCGGCGAGAATCCCTCCGGCGACGCGCGCCGAGGCGCGACGCGCGAGCGCGAGTTTTTCGCCCACGGCAAGTTGCGGGAGACGCTGGAGAAGAAGTTCCTCGGACACGCGGCGAATTTCCGCAGGCGCCGACGGCAACAAACTGACCTGCACAAGATCAAACAGGAAAAGTTGACGAAGCAAAGCGAGGGCGACGCGATGGGGCGTCCGCGGATGGCGCGCGAGGCGCAGACGCACGCCTTCATTTTTCTTCCAGGAAGGATGCGCGGCGATCGCTCCGAGAAGCGAAGCAGGAAGATCGAGGCGTTCGAGCAAGATGCAGACGTCGCTTTCCGTGATGCCGGGATTGGCGAGCGCAGCGACAAGGACTTCCTCGTCGGGATCGTGGAGAAGCGCGCGGAGGGCGTCGCCGGAAGCGGTGCGCGCCTCGGCAATGCGCGCAGGGAGTTCACGTTCCATCGGCGGCAACGTCCGGGATGCTTTTGCGCGCGAGTTCGGCGGCAGCACCCGCGGGAGAGGTGCGAAGCGATTCGATACACGCCGCCGGAGCGATGCACGACAATTCCTGATCGAGAGCGGCGTCGAGATATTTGCTGTGGCCGAACACGCCGCCTGATTTCGCGACGGGAATTGGCTGATCATTGAGACCGAGCGAATCAACAACGGTTTTCGCAAGGCTTGCCAAGGATTTCGCGGCGCTGGTGAGAATTTGCTGCGCGACAGCATCTCCAGCAGCGGCAGTTTCGACTACCAAAGGAAAGAGCTTCGGGAAAACAGCGTCAGGGCGCTTGGCGATGCGTTCGAGAATAGCGTCCCAGTCTTGTGTTTTTCCGGTCTCTTCGGCGCGAAGAATATTCCCGCCGAGAGTGGTGGGCGGGCCGAGATGGTCGCGAGCGCGCAGAGCTGCCTCGACGGCGTGGCGACCGATGTCGTATGCACTGCCTGGATCGCCGATCCACGGGCCCCAGCCTCCAGCGCGCGTCGTTTTTCCCTCGGAATTGCGCCCGTACGCGGCAGAGCCTGTGCCGGCGACGATGACGACCCCCGCTTCGTTTGCCCGGCGATCGACATTTCTCTGAGCGAGAGCGGCTTCGAAAGCGATTTCGATGTCCGTGATGACGCGAACGGAGGCTTGCGGGAATGCGTGACCAAGGAAGCTGGCTAGCCGGCGCGCGACGCGCGGGCGTCCGGCGCCAGCGATACCCGCGCAGATGGCGCGAACGTTTTCGGTTTCCTGGCGGGCTTCGGTGAGAGCGCGGCGCGCGGTGTCTTCGAGCGCGAAAAAAGCTTTCGCGAATCCGACACGCAGAGGGTTGCCGGGGCCGCCAGTCGTCTCGGCGAGGACGCGCCCTGTGGCGTCGAGGGCGACGCAGTCTGTTTTCGTGCCGCCCGCGTCAAAACCGAGGAAGATGTTCATTTGTCTCGCAGTTCCCTCTCCGCAAATATTACTTCAGCGGCTTAATGCTTTGGCGCGATTTTTTATGCCCGCGCAAGAGGAATTGTTGACATGGCTTGGACGAGGCGGTTAGCATCGCGCCGGTTCCGCCGGTGACGCAGTTTCACCGCGAGCGGACGCCACGCGATGCGCATCAGCACAATCGACATCGTAATCATAGTTGTGTACCTCGCGGGCGTCACGCTGTTCGGCGCCACGTACGGGCGCAGCCAGCGGACGATTCGCGACTACTTCCTCGGAGGCCGCACGGCGCCGTGGTGGGCGCTGGCCTGCTCGATTGTCGCCACGGAAACGTCCACGCTGACCATCATCGGCACACCGGCGATCGCTTATGCAACGAATCTGGAATTCCTGCAACTAGTGATGGGATACGTGGTGGCGCGCGTGATCCTGTGCATCATTTTGATCCCGCAATATTTTCGCGGCGAATTCTACACCGCATATCAGCTCCTCGAAAAAAGATTCGGAACGCGGACGAAGTCGGCGGCGGCGAGCATTTTTGTGGTGACGCGGGCGCTGGCGGAGGGCGTGCGTTTCGCGGCGATTGGAAAAGTGGTGAGCATCCTGCTGGGTACGGGTGATCGCGTATCCGTGGCGGTGATTACGCTGCTGACGTTGTTTTACACGTTCCAAGGCGGAATGCGCGCGGTGATTTGGACGGACGTGATGCAATTCTGTTTGTACATCGCGGGGTCGGTGGTGGCGTTTCTTCTTTTGCTGCACCGGATTCCCTTCGGCTGGGCGGGGGTGGTGCACGCCGCGGCCGCCGGAGGAGACAAGCTGCGCGTTTTCGATTTTCATTTCAGCCTGACGCAGAGCTACACGTTTTGGTCGGGGCTGATCGGCGGAACGTTCTTGACCATGGCGAGCCACGGCACGGACCAAACGATGGTGCAGCGACTGTTGGCGGCGCGCTCGGAACGCGACAGCAAGAAAGCTCTGCTGGCAAGTGGCGCGATTGTTTTTGTGCAGTTTCTGCTGTTCCTATTGATTGGTGTGATGCTGTACGTTTACCGGCTGCGCATTCCGTTTGCCATTCCAGGCGGCGATGCGGATCGAATTTTCCCGGAATTCATCGTGACGCAGATGCCCGTTGGGTTGGTGGGCATTGTGCTGGCGGCGATTTTTGCGATGGCGATGTCGAACGCGAGCGGGTCCCTGAACTCGCTGGCATCGTCGAGCATGATTGATTTTTCGCGGGCGCGTGGCGTCGACATAAACGATTCGGCGAGGCAGTTGCGGCGTTCGCGACTGTGGACAATTTTTTGGGGCGTGCTGCTGGGATTGTTTGGCATGATTCGGTGGGGGCCCGTGCTGGTGGCCGGGCTGACGATTGCGTCGATCACGTATGGGAGCTTGCTGGGAACGTTTTTGCTGGTGATTTGGAATCCGCGGGCGACCGCGCGAGGAGCGATTACGGGAATGATCGCGGGACTGATTGGAATGACGGCGATACATTTTTACACGCAATTGGCGTGGACATGGTACGTGTTGGCCGGGACGATCATTACATTCGCCGTGGGATCGGCTGTGAGTATGACAGGGCGGCGTAATGCGGCAACGGCAGGGCGCGGTCCGGAATTCAACGCCACTCCATAGCGCGCACGGCCTGAATACAGAATGAATACGCAAAACAAAAAACTGCCTGAACTGATTCGCGGCCTGGGACCGTGGGCCGCTGCGGCGATCGTCGTGGGAACGATGATTGGCACGGGCATTTTCATAAAGCCGGCGAACATGGCGCAAGAGGCCGGCACAGTCGGATTGGTGACGCTGGCATGGGTGATCGGCGGCGTGCTGTCGCTTTTTGGAGCGCTCTGCGCGGCGGAACTGGGAGCGGCGATCCCCGAGGCCGGCGGAACGTACGCGTACATGAATCGCGCGTTTGGACCGGTGTGGGGCTACCTGTTTGGCTGGACATATTCGATCATCGGCGCGCCCACTTCCATCGCGACCATCGCCGCCGGACTGCTGGTGTTCGCAAGTTTCCTGTTTCCCGTGATCGCCACGCCCCTCAGGGCCCTACACGGGACTCTTCCTCTTTTGCACACTCCGATTCATTTCACTTTCACGTGGGCGCAGCCGCTCGCTGTAGTGGCTATCGCGCTGGTGACGCTCGTCAATTACTTCGGTGTCAAACTGGGCGGGCGTGTGCAGGTGGTGCTGACGTTGATCAAGATTGCGGCGGTGACCGCCGTGATTTTCATCGGATTCTTTTTGGGCAAGGGCACCATCGCGAATTTCCATTCCGTTTCCGCTTCGATGGGCCACCTGGGAATCGCCGCCGCGCTGCTGACCGCCACGGCGAGCGGGCTTTGGGCTTATGACGGATGGATCAACCTGACGTTTGTCGGGTCCGAAATAAAGAATCCGGGACGGAACATTCCACTCGCACTGATTGTCGGCGTTCTCGTCGTCTGCGGCATTTACACGGCGATGAGCGCCGCCTGTTTTTACGTGCTGCCGTTTGCGACGGTGGCGGCATCGGCGCACATCGCCTCTGATGTGATCGCGCGCGCAACCGGAGCCAACGCAGCGACATGGATGACGATTGTGATGATGATCTGCGCGCTCGGCACGCTGAACTCGTCCATTCTAACGAATGCGCGCGTGGATTACGCGATGGCGCGCGATGGGCTGTTTTTTCGCGTGGTTCGTGGCGTGCACCCGCGATTCCGCACGCCGGCGCATGCGCTGGTCTTTCAGGGGATCCTCGCCTCGGTGCTGGCGCTCACGGGCACGTTCGAAAGCCTCTCCCTGCTCTATGTGTTTCTGGTATGGATCTTCTATGGCGCGCAGACTGCCGGGCTGATGGTGCTGCGGCGGAAGGAACCGAACATGCCGCGGCCGTATCGCACGTGGGGTTATCCGGTGGTGCCCATACTTTTCATACTCGGCGCGCTGGCGCTGACCGTGGATGTGCTGGTGCAGAAACCACTGCGTTCGGCGATTGGACTCGGAGTGATGCTGATAGGACTTCCGCTTTACGCCCACTGGCGCAAGCGTTTCTCTCTTCAATAAACCTTGTAACGGAAGCGCAAACTTCTAAAATTCGACAAAAATACGCTCAGCGCACCGGCGCATCCAGGCAGGATTCCCGCTGGCGCACGTCGGGAAGAAGGTCGGCGAAGACAAAACCATCGCGATCGACAATTTCGCCGACAGTTACGGGAATGGGCGACCTGAACATGGGACCTGCGAAGGCGAAAGTGTGAAATTCACCATTCTCGCCGCAAGGATCTATACCGGGCGGAAGGTCGGCGAGAAGTCCGTTGTCGAATGAGCGGCCGGCAAACGTGGCGTCGAGTTTCTTCGGGTCGACACAGGTGAGAACCGCGCGGAGGCCTCCCGCGAGCATTTCTTGCGCGAGGAGGCGCGTGTCGAGGCCCCAAAGAGGAAAGACCGGCGCGATGCCGCATTTCGCGAGATTCTCTTCGCGATACTTGCGGATATCTTCGAGAAATAAATCACCGAAAACCATGTGCGTGACGCCTTCGGTGCGCGCACGCGCCATTGCTTCGGCCATGGTGTGCTCGTAAATTTCGTTGGGACAGGGCGAAGGAATTCCAACTTTTACGAGCGGCAGGCCTGCGGGAGCGGCTTGCGCGTCAAGAAGCGCTTCCCGGACGGCGTGCATGGCGACGCGGTTGTGCGTGCGATTGATGGTGGTGAGGAGAGCGGTGATTTCAAAATCACCGCGCTGGCGCATCACATGTAGCGCCCATGCGCTATCTTTTCCGCTGCTCCAGGAGAGCCATGCTTTTGGTTTGGTGCTCACGGTATTCCGCCAGGAACTTTACGGGTCGGAGGTTAGAAAAGCAAAGCTGCACGACAATCACAGATTACTCCGGATAGATCAGGTACTTGGCGCGCATTTTGCGAAAAGCGTCGAGGTCGGGTTGCCAGTCCCAGACGATGCGCATCGGTGACTCGCCGGATTTCAATTTCGCAATGGTGTCCATGTTGCCGACAAGATCGATCATTTTGTCGAACGAGAAATGATCGGGATAGAGTTTGTTGAGCGCGGAAGCGATTTCAAGGCCCATGAGCATGGAATCGAGCGAGGCGCGATCGGTGATAACCAGAGCGATTCCGTGGCAAAGCTCGCCCTTATATAGGGCCGCATCCGGCGTGAAAAAAGTCGGCACGAAGCGCACGCCGGGGACATATCTATAATTGAGTTCGGCGGCCAGTTGTGGCGCATCAATCCACGGCGCGCCGAAAAGCTCGAAGGGCGTGTCCGTGCCGCGTCCAACGGAAACGCCAGCGGCTTGCAGGATTTCGATGCCGGGATAAAGCAGCGCGGCGTTCAGAGAGCGCAGATTCGGCGAAGGCGCGGACCAGGTGAGGCCGGTTGCTTCGAAGGGATCTTCGCGATGCCAGTCTTTCATTTGGATGATGTGCAGGTCGACGCCGATTTTGTTTTCGGAGTTGAACATTTGCGCGAGCTCACCGAGCGTCATGGCATAGCGCGTGGGCATGGGAAAATATCCGACGAAATTGAGTTTGTCGCGGTCGAGAACGGGTCCTTCGATAGTGATGCCGTCGAGAGGATCGGGGCGATCGAGGACATAGAAGGAAATGTGATGCTGCGCCGCGGCCTCCATCGAATAACCCATCGTGGTGATGAAGGTGTAGAAACGCACGCCCGCGTCTTGAATGTCGTAGACGAGCGCGTCGATGCCCTGCAGCATTTGGTCGGTCGGACGCCGCGTGTCGCCGTAGAGGCTGTAAACCGGCAGGCCGGTGGCCGGGTCGGTGCTGAACGCGACGTTTGAATC
>JBAUEX010000352.1:0-8605 GCA_049678845.1 Candidatus Acidiferrales bacterium | reverse complement strand
CGCGTGCCCGGTACGGATGGGCGCCGCATGGCGAAAAGTTACGGTAACGCGATTTGGCTGAGCGACACGCCGGAAGAAATTCGCGAAAAAGCTCGCAACATGATGACCGATCCGCAGCGCGTCCGCCGCACCGATCCGGGCCGTCCGGAAGTTTGTCCCGTCTTCGCATACCACAATTTATTTCCGGAGGAAAAATCCGCCGAAGACTGCGCGCGCATCGAGCGCGTCGGCCGCGAATGCCGCATAGCCGCAATTGGCTGCGTCGATTGCAAGAAGCTGATGGCCGACGCGCTGGTGAAATGGATTGCGCCGATTCAAGAGCGACGCGGGAAATACGAGGCGAATCCCGCGGAGGTGTGGAACGTCCTGGAAGACGGCTCGCGGCGCGCCAAAAAAGTCGCCGACCAAACGATGGCGCGCGTCCGCAAGGCAGTGTTCAACTGGGAAGGCGCAGGTCGCAAAGCATCCGGCGAAGCGAAAGTCGTGAACCAGTGATTCCTTCGTGCCCCTTTGCAAGCAGCATCGGCCAACACGCGGGCTTCCACAGTCACCTGGACTTTCGCTGCACGGCCACATCGTGCTAGCCTTGTGCAAGCGAGAATCCGATATGCACTCGGCGTACGACAGCTCGAAAGGCATCGCAAAACCGCCAAAAGCTCCCCGCCAACCCCAAGCCTTGATCGCAAATGAGATGCACAGTCCCGCAATCGTAAGCCGTTTCCTTTGTTCCACTTCCATTTTCGTGATCGGTAATGAATTCACATTGTTCCAAAGTTCCAACAACGCGTCGAAACGCGTGATCCCGCTCGGCGCGACGACGCGAATGGAGGGTTCGAGATGAGGCATTTTCTGGTGGTGACGATGAGGATATTCTTCGCGGGTTTGGCGGCGACGGCAATCACCGCGGTGCTCGCGTTGCAGGCAAACGCGCAAACGCAGGCAAGTCCACAAACCCAAGCCACGGCGCAACCGCAACCGACTGCAACGGCTTCAGGCCGCAAGCCCGTGCTTGTGGAGCTCTTCACTGCCGAAGGCTGTTCGACCTGCCCGCCGGCAGAAGCGATGGCGCAAAAAATGGAGCAACAGGTCCTTCCGGGCGCTGACGTGATCGTATTGGAAGAGCACGTGGATTATTGGAACCAATACGGATGGATCGATCCGTTTTCGTCTGGCGAATGGACTGAAAGACAGCGGGATTACGTGTCCAAACTGGCCGACAAGAGTCCGTATACGCCGGAGATGGTGGTGGACGGGCAGACGCAATTTGTTGGCAACAATGGCCGCGAAGCGCAAGCAGCTATCGAAAAAGAAGTGCGCGAGCCAGAAACAAATATCACGGTTACGGAAGGGAAGCAGGATCCGAACGATTCGGGAGACTTCGATGTTTCGGTGGGAGAGCTGCAAGGAAATGCGCCTGGCGACACTGCGGAGGTCTGGCTGGCAGTGACCGAGGATGGGCTGCATTCGTCGGTCACTCGGGGAGAGAATGCGGGACACGTGTTGAATCACGCGGCTGTGCTGCGGTCGCTGCACAAGATCGGAGTGGCACAGGCGAAAGGCGACAAAACGTCCTTCGCGGGAGACGCGCGCGTGAAATTCAAATCAGACTGGAAGCGCGAGAATTTGCGTGTCGTGGTGTTTGTGCAAGAGAAGAAAAGCCGAAAAATTCTTGGGGCGGCCTCGACAAAAGTGGCCGGCTAGAAGCCTTGGCGCGGGAGAGAAAACGAGAGAGCCGACGGGCGTGAACACGAGAGAGATAAATTGACCAGCGCAGATTTTCGACGTTCATGACGCAACGAACGAACGCGCGGCAAGCTCACAAATTCTGGACCGTCGTGTGGATCGGGCTGGTTGCCGGCACGTTGGACATCACGGAAAACATCATCTTCAATCATTTCCGCGGCGTCACAATGAAAATGATTTTCCAGTACATCGCGAGCGGCTTAATTGGCATGAAGTCATTCAGTCTCGGCGCCGAGTCGGTGGCGCTGGGCGTCGCGATTCATTACTCGATTGCTATGATGTGGACGGTGGCGTTTTATTTTTTGAGCCGCCAGCTGAGGATTTTGACGCGGCAGGCGGCAATTTGCGGGATCGTTTACGGCGGCGTCGTTTACGTGATTATGAATTTTGTCGTATTGCCGCTGACGGCCGTGCCGCACGCGCCTCGTGCGATGACGCTCGCGTCGCGAGTCAGTGGAGTGCTGGCACTCCTGTTCTGCATCGGGTTGGCGATTTCGCTGCTCATGCGCAAATACGCACCGGCGCCGGATGGAGCGGCGTCGCAATAGGGTAGACTCAAAGGGCATCATGGCGGCGAACGCACAACCGGATTACAAGATTCAACTGGCGGCGTATGAAGGTCCGCTCGATTTGCTGCTGGATTTGGTGCGCAAGCAGGAAATCGACATCCACAATATTCCCATCGCGAAAATCACCCAGCAGTACCTCGATTATCTACATCAGCTCGAAAAATTGAACGTGGATGTCTCGGCGGATTTTTTGTACATGGCGGCGACGTTGATTTACATCAAGTCGAAGATGCTGCTTCCGGTAGATCCGCTGGCGCCGCCGGAGGAGCAGGACCCGCGCGGCGAACTGGTGCACCGGCTGCTCGAACACGAGAAATTCAAGAATGCGGCGCAGATGCTCTACGAAAAGCAGCAGCTCGAAGCGCATGTGTGGTCGCATCCAGATATGTCTCTCTACCAGAGCGAAGGAACCGAGGGGGAGCTGATCGTTTCGCTGGTGGATTTGGTGAAAGTGTTTCAGCAAGTGCTCGAGCGCCGTCGGGAAGTGGCGAAGATCGAGTTGTCGCACGAAGTCGTGACTGTGGCGGAGATGATGGAGCAATTGCGGGCGCGGCTGCTGACGAGCGAAGGACCGGTTTCGCTGGCGGAATTTTTCGAGGCGTGTCCGTCGAGACGGTCAATGATTGTGGCGTTGCTCGCGGTGCTCGAAATGGTGAAGCTGCAAGCGGTGATGCTGACGCAGGAAAAAGCGTTTGGGGATATTTTGCTGCGGAAGCACAAGATGTTTGATTTGGTATTCGAGGGCGGGGAAGCGATGTCGAAGATCGATGAGGAATATTTGTAGTGCGGCGACAAGTGACGAGGGATAAGTGACTAGAAAAGGCAAACGATGACGGAACAGGAACTGCAGAGCGCGTTGGAAGCGATTATTTACGCGGCGGATGAGCCGGCGACGCTGGATCAGATTCTCGCGGCGGTGGGCGGGGAGCGGGCAGAAGTGCGGGCGGGACTCGACCGGCTGGTGGCTTCGTACGCGGTGGAGGAACGCGGCGTCGAGATTCGCAAAGTGGCGGGCGGCTGGAAAATGTACACGAAGGCGCAGCATCATGAAGTGGTGCGCCGATTCATCAAGGGCTTGCGGCCTCCGCTGCGGCTGACGATGCCGGCGCTCGAAACGCTTTCGGTGATTGCCTACAAGCAGCCCGCGACGCTGCCGGAAATCAACGAAGTGCGCGGGGTGAATTGCGGCGGCGTGGTGAAGACGCTGCTCGAACGGCGGTTGATCACCACGGCGGGACGCAAAGAAGCGGTGGGGCGGCCGATTTTGTACCGCACGTCGAAGGATTTCCTGATGCGATTCGGCCTGGCGGATTTGGAGGAGTTGCCGAGCTTGAGGGAATTCGAGCAACTGGCGCAGGCGGCGTTGGGCGCGGATGAAGGGATTGCGCCGACCGAGCCGGAAGAAGAGGGAGACGTGGCGCCCGCGATTGGGCGGCCGGAGTTGGTGACGCGAGAGCCGCAGGCGCCCCGGGTGAACGATGAGCAAGAGGGTGACGCGCAGATGATTGGCGCGCAGACCGATAAAGACGCGCGAGCGAGCGGCGAGAAGGATTTGGCGGCGGCGCCAGATCAAAAGGACGACGATCCAGCGGGCGGCGAGACGCAGGGCAAAGCCGCGGGGATCTAGCGCAGGATTGAGTGAGAGGAATGCATGGAAGAGCGGTTGCAGAAAATCATTTCGCGGGCAGGAGTCGCTTCGCGGCGGCACGCGGAGGAATTGATTACGGCGGGGCAGGTGGCTGTGAACGGGCAGGTGGTGACGGAGCTCGGCACGAAGGCGGATGCGGCGCGGGACCACATTCGAGTGTCGGGGAAATTGCTGCGCGAGCGCGAGACGAAAGTCTACATCATGTTGAACAAGCCGGATGGAGTGGTGTCGACGCTGCGCGATCCGGAAGGGCGGAGGACGGTCGCCGATTTTCTGTCGGGCGTGCAGGGACGCGTTTTTCCCGTAGGCAGGCTGGAATATCACGCATCTGGGCTGCTGCTGTTGACGAATGACGGGGACCTGGCGAACCGTATGATGCGCGCGCACGCGTTGCCGCAGAAATATTGCTGCAAAGTCTCCGGCGCGTTGAGCGATGCGGAATTGCGCGAGGTGCAAACGCGCGGCCGCGTGAAGATGCAGCGCGCGAAAGGCATGCCGGGCGGATGGTGGGACGTGACGACGGCGGGCGTCAGCAAAGATGCGTTTCGGGACGCTTTGTTTGCGAGCAAGCATCCCGTCGAGAAAATGAAACGTATTGCCGTGGGTCATTTGGAACTGGGGCCGCTCGGGCCGGGGGAATACCGTCACGTGACACGAGACGAAGTGGCGGAGCTGGAACGCGCGGTGACTCGGGCGGAGCTGCATCCGGAGGGAAGCGGGGAGATTGTTGCGGGGCGCGGTGGGGCGAAACTGGCGACGCGAGGAGGTAATATCACGGGCGCCAAACGTAGTTTTGCGAGAAAGCCCCACGCTCATAAAACCTCCATGGGGCACCCGAAAAGGCTACGCCGGACTCTCCGGCGAGAAACGCGAAAACTGCACCCTTAAAAGAGCGCGGCACCCGGCCGCCATCGGTGGCTCAGTTGGTAAGAAATCGTTTTCGAAGTGAAGTCCTTAGGGACGAATGTGACCAAGCGTTCACACGACGAAAGCCCGCGACATACAAAGGCTGCGCACGACGGGATACCGCAGTATATACGCGAAATTGATGCGTACACTCCTGGCAAACCAGTCGAAGAAGTGGAACGCGAGCTGGGAATACGCGCGATCAAGCTGGCGTCGAATGAAAATCCGCTAGGGCCTTCGCTGCTGGGAGTGGAAGCGGCGAAACGCGTGATGGGCGAAGCGAATCGCTATCCGGATGGCGGGAGCTACTATTTGCGCGAAGCGCTGGCGAAGCGTCTGGATGTTCCGCGGAAGCATATTGTTGTGGGCGGCGGATCGACGGAGTTGATTCATGTGGCTGCGTCGGTGCTGCTGGGGCCGGGCGAGAGCGCGGTGACGTCGGAGGGATCTTTCCCGCTGTACTACATCGCGACCGAAAAGATGGGCGCGAAGCTCATTGCGGTGCCGCTGAAGAACTATGCATTTGATCTGGACGCCATGGCTCGCGCGGTCGAGCCAGAGACGAAACTGATTTACATTGCGAATCCGAATAATCCCACAGGGACGGTGTTTGACGCGGACGCGTTCGCGGAATTTTTGGCGAAAGTGCCGGAGCGCGTGCTGGTGGTGCTCGACGAGGCGTATTACGAATACGTGGAGATGTCAAATTATTCGCGGTCGATTGAATTGGTGCGCGAAGGCAAAAATATTCTGGTGCTGCGGACGTTTTCGAAAGTGTACGGGCTGGCGGGGATGCGCATTGGGTATGGAATCGGTCCGGCCGAGTTGTTGACGGAGATCGACAAGATACGGCTACCCATTCCGGTGTCGGGCGCGGCGCAGGCGGCGGCGTTGGCAGCGCTCGATGATTTCGAGCACGTGCGGCGTTCGATCGAAGTGAATCGCGACGGGCTGGCGCAAATCGGAAAAGGATTGCGCGAGATGGGCGTGAAGTTCGTGCCGTCGGTGACGAATTTTGTTTTGGTGGAAGTAGGCGAGGGCGCGGACGCGTTGGCGGAGGAGATGCTGAAGTGGGGAGTGATTGTCCGGCCGATGGCGTGGATGGGATTTCCGGACGCGATTCGCGTGAGCGTGGGAACAGCGGAAGAGAATGATGCGTTTCTGCGAGTGCTGGGGCAACTGCAAGGGCAAGTGGCCAGTGAACGCCGACGGAATTGAACAATTACTGAAAAACGCGCGGACGATTGCCGTGGTGGGATTGTCGTCGAGCAAAATGCGGCCGAGCCACGGCGTGGCGGAGTATTTGCAGCGCGCGGGATACAAGATTATTCCTGTGAATCCAAACGAAGTGGAAGTGCTGGGGGAGCCGTCGGTCGCGCGCCTGGAAGACATACGCGAAAAAGTGGACATTGTGGATATTTTCCGGCGCTCGGAATTTGTGCCGCAGATTGTGGAAAGCGCGATTGCCATTGGCGCGAAAGCGGCGTGGATGCAGGAAGGCGTGATTCATGAGGCGGCAGCGGAACGCGCGCGCGCGGCGGGTCTCGAGGTCGTGATGGATAAGTGCATTTTGAAGGAACATGCGAGGCGATTTCGCAGATGAGAACACGAATGAAGCGATTTACATATCGGCCAGTGATTTCGGCGGCGGTGGCAGTGATTGTGCTCGCCGCACTTGCGGCCGCGGCGACGAATGACGACAGGGCGGAAGGGCATCGCTGGTGGGACGACGTGAAGTTTCTGGCGAGCGACGATCTCGAGGGGCGCATGACGGGAAGTCCCGGGTATCAAGCTGCGGCGGAATACGTGGCGGAACGGTTCAAGAAAGAAGAATTGAAACCCGGGGGAACGGTGGGTTATTTCCAGCCGGTGCAGTTTGAGTCGCACCAGATCGACGAAGTGCGCACAACGCTGGCAATCATGCAGGGCGACAAAAAGACGGATTTGAGATTGGGCAAAGAGGCGTTTTTGCGGCCGACGGGCGATTCGGCGAAGCAAATTGATGCGGGAATGGTGTTTGTGGGATACGGGATGTCGGTGCCCGAGGCGCATTACGACGATCTGGCGGGAATGGATTTGCGGGGGAAGATTGCCGTTTATCTGACTGGCGGGTCGTCGACGATAAAAGATCCGCTGCGCGCGCACGAGGAATCGACCGGCGAGCGTTGGAAGGCGTTGAAGGCGGCAGGAGCGATTGGGATTGCGACGATACCGAATCCGTCGGCGCAGGAGATTCCGTGGGAGCGCATCGCGGGGAACCGGCAGCGGCCCTCGCTGGAGTTGGCAGATGAGAAGTTGCGGCACGATGCGGGGATGCAGATCGCGATGACCATCAATCCGAGTGACGCGGATGAGTTTCTGGCGGGGTCGGGACACACGATGGCGGAGATTGTCGCGGCGGCGAAAGCGAAGCAGCCTTTGCCGCATTTCCCGCTGACGGCGAAAATCCGGGCAACGATCACGGTGGAGAATTCGCCGTTGGAATCGCCAAACGTCGCGGGAGTGATCGAAGGTTCTGATCCGGAACTGAAAAAGGAATACGTGATCGTGAGCGCGCACCTGGATCACTTGGGCGTGGGGGCGCCGGTGAATGGCGACGATATTTACAACGGCGCGATGGACAACGCGTCGGGCGTGGCGGCGCTGATTCAGATTGCGCGGGATTTTCACGAGTCGAAGACGAAACCGAAGCGATCCGTGATGTTTCTGGCGGTGTGCGGGGAAGAGGAGGGGGAACTTGGTTCGTGGTATTTTGCGAATCATCCCTCGGTGCCGGCGAAAGACATCGTGGCGGATATCAATATGGATATGTTCATGCCGCTGTTCCCGTTGAAATATTTGCAAGTGCAAGGACTGGACGAATCGACGCTTGGCGACGACATTCGCGCGGTGGGGAAAGCGGATGGGATCGACGTGATTGAAGATGAGCAGCCGCAAGCGAACCGTTTCATTCGCAGCGATCAGTACAGTTTTATTCAACGAGGCGTTCCGGCGCTGGCGTTCAAATTTGGGTACGTAAAAGGATCGCCGGAAGAGAAAATCTTCAATGATTGGGTGCACACGCGCTATCACGCGCCTTCGGACGATATCGATCAAAAACCGGTGGACCAGGAAGCGGCGGGGAAATTCGCGCACATGCTTTTTTTGCTGGCGGATCGCGTGGCCGATGAGGCGGCGCGGCCTTCGTGGGAGCCGACGAGTTTCTTCCGGCGATTCGCGGAGGAAAACGCGAAATAGTTGATAGTTAAGAGTTAAGGTCAGTCTGTAAGCACTATGTTGAATCGTCGGTCGTTTGCGTATACGGAGTCATCGGCTCAGATTTGAAGAGGCAGATTGTTCACATCATGGCTCGGCATATCGGCCAGGGGGCTGACACGGGGAAGAAAATGGCTGCTGGGTGGAGCTCCGGCTGTGGCGATTGCGATACCACTTACCTTGGGCATCACGGGTTGTGCATCAAAAGGTGGAACCCAGGGGGCGGGAGCGAGCAACGGGCGATCGCCATCGTTCAAGACCGTCTCAATCAAGCTGAATGACGCCAATGCGTGCTGTGCAGTCTATCTTTCTAAAGATCGATTCGTCGCAACAGACTTCGCGATCGACATGATCATGTTCGCATACGGCGCGAAGCGTCCGCTAAAGCCGGCTCAAGTCTTAGGCGGGCCGGACTGGATGAAGACTGAGGTGTTTCATATTGACGCGGAGCCGTCGAAATCCTTATCGGACCAAGTCAAGGAGC
>JBAUEX010000351.1:0-6262 GCA_049678845.1 Candidatus Acidiferrales bacterium | reverse complement strand
CCATGAAAGAAACGGCCGGAATCATCGGACGAGCCATTGGAAAACCAAATCTCGCCTACGTGCAAATGCCGCTGCCGCTTCTCGAATCCGCGCTCGCAAGCCTGGGCTTGCCGAAAAGTTCCGCGGCGCTGCTTGTGGAATTGTGGAACGGCGCAAATGAGGGTCTGCTCGATCCGCAAGAAACACGCTCAGTCGAAAACACAACGCCGACCACTCTAGAGCAATTCGCGGAGGAACTCTTCGCTCCGCAATTCCTCCGTCGCGCCGCCAAAGCTTAGGTCGCTACGGAACTATCCGCTGTGCGCAGCCGTATATCCTCATAGCGTTGGAGGTGCGTCTTATGCGTGCCAACATCATCCAAACAACATCCGTCCGAATCGCTTGCGTTTCGCTGCTCTTCCTCGCCCCATCCATCGCATCCGCCCAGAACAACCGGGCAACCTCCGAAACGGGCGCGGATCATTTCACCGCGGACTTTCCTTCTGACGGACAGCTTCGCATGCACATCCGCTCGTCAGGAGTGCGCATCACGGGCACCGACGAAAATAAAATCCAGATTCATTTTTCCTGTCCCAACACCGACGACCTTGGCAATGTTCGGGTCACCTTCCAGAAAAATGGCCGCCGTGGCGATCTCGACATCACCGGCGGCCCGAGCAACAATTTTCAGATCACCATCGAAGTCCCGCGCAATTCCGATCTTTACGTTCGCATGTTTGCAGGCGAACTGGACATCAGCGGAATTAAGGGCAACAAAGATCTGCAAATCCACGCCGGCGACCTCGAACTCTCGCTCGGCCAGCCTGGCGACTATGGCCGTGTCGATCTCTCCGTCACCACAGGCGACTTGGAAGCAAGCGCATTCGGCGTCTCGAAGGACGGCCTCTTTCGGAGCTTCCACACCAACATTGCCCGTGATCAAGGGGGCAGCCACAAGTATTCTCTCTACGCCCACGTCGGCGCCGGCGATCTCGCCGTCCATTGAACAGGCCGAGTCCTAGGCGGGAAACGGCGGTGCTGCTCTCGGCACACGGAAATCGGCGCCCGCATGCACAGCAGCACGATTGCCTGTACGATTTCTGCGACGGGTAATCTTCGAAGAACCCACTACGGAGGTCTGCGAGAACACACGTGGGAATTGTGGGTGTTTCCATTTTGATTGCCACCGTGATTCTGATTTTCGCAGGCATCATTTATTGGGCCGCTGCGATCCAGCCTCGCACGGAACGGGCTCGCGCGGCGCTTTCGCCCGAAGAGGCGTGGCATGAAAGTGGTTTCGAATCGCTCCGCGAGCAAGGCTTTCTTCTCTACCAAATCGTACCGACGGACCACATGCTCAAGGCAGAATTTGTTTTCTGGGATGCATATCAGCGCGAACTTGGCCGTTACACCAGCAAAATCAACAAGAGCGCGACAATCGAATATTCCGGAAAGACAATCACGCTTTACATTCAGGGCGCCACGCCCGGCGGCTCGGCTTACGCCGGTAAAGTGGGCGGCACTGCGAATGATTCCATCGTGATTCGCGACGACCACCACGTAATCGCCGAAGCCTGGCGCGAAACCACCATTCCGCCGATCCGTTACCGCTTCGTTTATTCCGGAGGCACGTTCGAGATTCGCACGGGCGGCTTATCGCCAACCAGTCCCGGCACGATCCAGCGGAGTAACCAGCAAGTTGCCGCTTTCCGCCGACCCAGTTTGGCGGCGCGCAATACGTTTATCGCATTTCGAAAAGAACTGGCGGATGAGTTGAAAGTCTGCTTCTGCAGTATTGCGCTTCTCGACTAGCCGCAAGCGTCTTAACCCTAAGTCATGCGAGCGATCTGTTGGCGAGCTCCGTTCGAGCTTCTTGCAGCTCCGGACGATCCGCGCCGGCGCCGCAAACTTCAACCAGCTTCGCGTAATACTTCCGCGCCGTCTCCGCGTTTCCGCTGAGCTGCGCCGCTTGTGCCGCTCCGTACAGCGAGTCAAATCTGTTGGGCGATTCCGCGAGCGCCGCTTTGTATTCGACAAACGCCTCCCGCGGCTTTTTCATCTCCATCAGCATATCGCCCAGCATTTCACGAGCCGGCATGCTCAACGAATCGGAATCGCTCTCTTTTCGCTGTTCCTCCACCACGGCGGCGCGCAACGAAGCCAACGCCTGCGCTTTGTTGCCTTCGGCAAAGGCCACCCAGGCTCCCGCTTCATCCTCGCCGATTGAGGCACTCGACGACAAACTGTAGACGCCGCCCCCTCCGCTCGCGCCGCTGACGGTCTCCTTATATTTCGCCAAGTCCTGCTGAGCTCCGACTGCATCGCCGCTGCGCGCCGCGCCAATTGTTTTCGCCAGATAGGTCATTTCGAGCGGCCCGCCGCTTGCCGGAAGCGGCAGCGCTGCGGCTTCGCTCCACTGATGCAGCTCAATCGCGTTGCGCGCGGCAAACACCGCCTGCGTGTCGGCGATGTCCCCGGCGCTCGCACCAGGCACGCTTTTCAACTCATCAATCAGCGCGCGCGCTTTCGCCGCCTGGCCGCTTTGCAAATACGAATAATCGAGAAAGTCCATCGCGTGGATTTGATAATCCATCGCCTGACTGCCGCCCAGTTGCTTTGCGCGAACGGCCGCAGCCTCGGCGGCCAGATTGGATTGGATCGAATCTTGCCACATACCGAGTCGCACAAAAATATGCGAAGGCATATGCAGCGCGTGCGAGGAGTCCGGCGCAATTTTGCCGTAACGCCGCGCCGCTTCCAGTCCTTGCGGAGCCAGCTCAGGTGTATCCGCCGCGTGAATCAGATAATGCACCACTCCCGGATGATTCGGCGCCACGGCAAGCAGCTTGTTCAAAACGTCGATCGCCTGTTTTCGATTCGCCAGTTCATCCGCTTTCTTTCCCGGGAGGGTAATCAGCGACAGCGCGTAGAACGCGCCGGCATTCACATCGTCGGGATACTTCGTAAAAATCCTATTCATCCAATCTGAATATGCCTTCACACGCGACGCGCGGCTCAGATTCGCGTTGTCCTGAAAGAAGACGCCCGCCGCCACGATGTACATTCGCTCGCGGTCCGTCTGCGCCCGCAGCTTTTGTGCCTCGATCGTGTCTTGCAATCCCTGCTTCAGGGCGTCCGCGGTCGGCCAGTCCCACAACTGGTGATACAGTGACATCGCCTTTCCCCAGTACGCCATCGCGCACTGCGGATCCTGCTGCGCAACTTCGGTGAACGTCTGCTCCGCCTCTTGATATTGAAACGAATGCAACAGCGCCACGCCTGTGTTGAATGGCGATTGCACCGCCGGAGAGCAGGAAATCGGGAAGCTCACACTTCCCAGGCCGTTGTTCTGCGCTCTTGCTCGCCGCACATGAAAATGAACAGAACTGTCCGCCGCGCGCGCAAATGAAGTGGAACCAAGAATTAGAAGAATTCCCGGAAGCAGCCGAACGATCCGCATCGCCATATCACCTCAACGCAATTCTACCCTCTTACTGCCGCTCCGCGTAACCCGGCCCGCGCAAAACTTTGCCCGCCAAAGCGTTCGTCATTTTTCCATCCGCGATCACCGGCACGCCATTCACAAGAACGTAATCCATTCCCACCGAAAACTGATTTGGATTCGCATACGTTCCCACGTCGTGCACTTTCGCCGGATCGAACACCACCACATCCGCCCACATTCCTTTCTTTAGCACTCCTCGATCCGTCAAGTGCTCTCTCTGTGCCGCCAAAGCCGAAAATTTCCGAATCGTTTCCGGCAGCGTCAGCAAATGTTTCTCGCGCACGAACATTCGAAGAATTCGCGGAAACGTCCCGTACGCTCTCGGGTGCGCATGCTCTTTGCCGAGCAACCCGGTGGGCGCCATTCCCGCATAGTCATTGTCAATCGACACCCATGGCTGCTGCAGCGCCAATTCCACGTCCGGCTCGCTCATTCCGAAGACGGAAACATTCGTGTACGCATTATCCTTGATGAGCAAATCACACAATGCGTCGATGGCATCCTCGTGCCACGCCTTTGCGACATCGGCAAGCGTCTTGCCCTCGAGCGGCAGCAGCTCCGGATTCTGCACTGAACTGATAAGAACGCCCTCGGGTCCCGCTATTTCCTGCCATTCGTTGTCCCATGAAGTGGAAGGTCTTTGCATATCCTTGTGAATCCGCGCGCGCGTGGCCGGATCTTTCAGCCGCTCCATCATCTTGGCATCGCCGCCATCGTGTGCCCACGGCGGAATAAACGCGGCGAGATCGTTGTTCCATGCGGTGTATGCGTACGTGTCGGCTTCGATGTCGATTCCTTCGCTTCGCGCCTTATCGATGAACGCCACCACCCGCGGCATTTTCCCCCAGTTGGGCTTCCCCGCGGTTTTCAGGTGAAAAATTTCCACGCCGATGTGCGCTTCGCGTGCAATTCGCGCTGTCTCCGCAAGCGCCGCCATTTCGCCATCGCCCTCGTTGCGCATGTGCGTGGCGTAAATCCCGCCGTATTGCGCGCTCACACGCGCCAGCGCGATCAACTCCTCGGTCGACGCATACGGCGCCGGCGGGTATTGCAACGCGCTCGATAATCCCATCGCCCCTTCGCGCATCGACTCTGCAACCAGTTCCTTCATCTTCTCCAGTTCCTGCGGAGTGGCCGCGCGGTCACCATCGCCAATCACGTACCGGCGGACTTGCGTCGCGCCCACATACGTTCCCAGGTTGATCCCCATTCCCTGCTTTTGCAGCCGCGCGAAATATTCCCTGAATGTTCGCCAGTCCGGCGTAATTCCGTAATGCTGCTATTCGGTATGGGCATCCTTCAACGTGGCGTCCGTCTGCGGAGCGATCGAATCGCCTTCACCCGTAATTTCCGTCGTGATTCCCTGAAATATTTTCGACGGCACATGCGGGTCCACCAGCATCGTGACTTCCGATTGCCCGAGCATGTCGATGAAGCCCGGCGCAACCACGCGCCCTGCTGCATCAATCTCCTGCTTGGCATGCGCGCGCGACAAATTCCCGATCGTCGCAATGCGCCCGTCGCGTACACCAATGTCGCCCGCATACCACGGCGAGCCGGTGCCGTCGATAATGTGCCCGTTGCGTATCACGACGTCGAACTCGCGATCTTGCGCGCCGCCTTGTGCTGGCGCGGGCCGCGTTTCACGCGCTAGAAAGGCGAATGCCAGCCCGCTCACCACGAACATCACCGCCACAACCGCGATCCGTCTGCGCATTCTTTTCCCCCGAACCGATTCGTTCATCCTCACGAAGTAACGCGCCCGAGTATACCGCGACATTCGCCTTTCGCCGCGGGGCAACCCGCGACGACGCTTGCGCGTCGCGCCGCTTTTCAGTACCGTGGGCAGTCGTGACGAAAACTTCAGCGCGTCCCCGGCGAAAAAACATCCTCCTCACCGGATGCGCCGAACTTCTTACCCTTCGAGGAGCTGTGCCGCGTCGTGGCCGCGCACTCGGCGATCTTGGCATCATTCGCGATGGCGCGCTGCTGATTCGCGACGGGCGCATCGCCGCCGTCGGCCCGCGCCGCCGTATCGAAAGCCTCCGCGAATCGCGTCACGCTCGCAAACTTGACCTCGGCGGACGCGTCGTTCTCCCTGGATTCGTTGATTCGCATACGCATCTCGTTTTCCCTGCCTCCCGCGCCGCCGAGTACGAGCAACGGATTCGCGGAGCTAGTTACGAAGAAATCGCTCGCGCCGGCGGAGGCATTCTGAATAGTGCGCGCAAACTGCGCAGCGCCTCGCCCGCAGAGCTAAAACATCGCGCGGTCACCCATCTCGCGCAATTCGCCGCGCACGGAACCACCACGCTCGAAGCAAAATCCGGCTACGGGCTCACATGGGAAAGCGAACGCAAGATTCTCGTGATTCTTCAGGAGCTCGAACGCGAACAGCCGCTCGACATTGTGCGCACTTTTCTCGGCGCGCACGTTGTCCCGCATGAGTATTGCCATCGCGCGGGCAAAACGCCGGATGCCTATGTCGAACTCATCTGTCGGCAGTGGCTGCCGCAGGTCGCGGCGGAAAATCTCGCCGAATTCTGCGATGTGTTTTGCGACCGTGGCGCATTCACTGTCGCTCAGTCGCGAACCATCCTGATCGCGGCGCGAGCCTGCGGCCTGGCTTTGCGCCTCCACGCCGAGCAGATTGCGCGCACCGGCGCGGCGCAACTTGCCGTCGAGATGCACGCCGCAAGTGCTGATCATCTCGAAAAAGTATCCGCCGGCGACATTCGCGCGCTCGCGCACTCCAACGTCACCTGCACAATGCTTCCC
>JBAUEX010000350.1:0-16758 GCA_049678845.1 Candidatus Acidiferrales bacterium | reverse complement strand
CCGATAAAGAGACCGGAAATCGGGAGGACAGAGGTTTTGTTGTTCTCGACATTGCGAAGTTTGACGGCTTCGACGTCGTGCTTGGCGGGATCGAGCACTTCCTCGACGACGACCGGGGTGAGGAATTTGATTTTGTCGTTGGCCTTGGCGCGATCGAGCATGATTTTGGAGGCGCGAAACTCATGGCGGCGATTCAAGATGGTCACTTTCTTGGCGAAGCGCGTCAGGTGCGTGGCTTCCTCCATGGCTGTGTCTCCGCCACCAACCACGGCAATTTCTTTATCGCGAAAAAAATAACCGTCGCACGTGGCGCACGTGGAAACTCCGTGGCCAATCAGTTGTTTCTCTGATTCGAGCCCGAGGAGCCGAGCGGAAGCGCCGGCGGCGACAATGAGGGTTTCGGCTTCCAATGCTTCGTGGCCGGCTTCGATTTTGAATGGACGGTGCTGAAGGGCAACAGACGAGACGGCACCGGAGCAAAACTCGGCGCCGAAGCGCTGCGCCTGCTTGCGCATAAACTCGATAAGTTCCGGACCGAGAATTCCATCCGGGAAGCCGGGGAAATTTTCTACCATGGTGGTGAGCGTGAGCTGGCCGCCGGGTTCGTGACCGTCAATGACCAGAGGCTTCAGATTGGCGCGCGCGGCGTAAATTGCGGCCGTCAAACCCGCACAGCCGCTCCCGATGATGATAACTTTGTGCACTTGAGACTCCTCAGATATTCGATTGCGCCAGAACGCTTTGCGACGCAAACATTGCGATACAAACAAGGCAGGGCATTTTAACATCAGGGAGAAACTTGGCTAGCAAAGTTCTTCGCAGGCGACGGAAAAGCGGCGGACCGCGCACGCGGCTAAGTCGTGGAAGAACGACGGTCTTTGATTTCTTGGAGATGTTGGCGAAGGCGGGCGAGAACTGCTTCGCCCTGGCCTTCCGCGATTTCGCGTTCGAGCTCCGTCAGCGCGAAGTGAACGATGTCGTGGTGATGGATCTCCTCGCCCTTCAGTTCTTCGCTCAATTCAAGCCAAACGTTGTGGAGAAGATCGATTTCCTTCGGCGTCAGATGGGGCGAATGCGGCCCGAGGTAGAAAACGCGTTGCTGTCCGCCCGCAGTGACGATTTCGAGAGCCACGCGGGGACGCGGTTCGGGCATACGCTCCCAGGCGAGGCCAACCTCGCGTGCCTGCTCGGTCAACGGCATTTTCGAGGAGCCCCCAACGACAATGGAGGCTGAACGCAGATTCGCGGCAGAACGCAGAATGCCATCCCACAAATCATTCGCGGCGGCCACGGCGAGGCGGACGGGTTTCCCTTCCTTTTCGGCGATGGCCAAGACTTTGGTGAAGAGGAGTTGTTCGATGGTGCTGAAAAGCTGTTCGGGATTCAGATCGTATTCGCCGGAGGCCGCGCGGCGCAACAAGCGGATATGGAGAACAACGATATCCTGCTCATTCGTTCTCAATCGTTCGAGAACAGAATGCAAATGATACAGGGCATAGTAGTTGCTGACGGGAACCAGGATGTTGCCAGGGCGAACCCCGACGCTGGCGGGCGTGAGATCCGCTTCTTGAGCCAGATTGAATTGGTCGAGCTCGGTCGAGTGCTTCGTACCGTGCTGCTTTTGAACGTGCTTCTCGGAGAGCGTAAAGGCCACAAATAAAATTGCCGAGAAGACCACTCCGGCAATGGTGGCGTCGGGCTTGGTGAACAGGTTCACGGTAGCGATGAGCAACAGAACCAGTGTGATCAGACCGAGGCCGAGAGGAATTTCCGTGCCCGCGATCGTGAAATTCAACGGGACGCGGTATTCGCGATCCTGTGGATGGGTATAGCGCAGAACAAGGACCGCGATTCCTTTCATCGCGAAGCTCCAGGTCACGCCGAAAGCATAAAGATTTCCGAGAAAACTGACGTCGCCGCGACTCACCAGAATAGTAACGATCTGAAGAGCAGCGACGGCGGTAATAATTCGATGAGTGGTGCCGTAGCGCCTGTGCGGGTGGCGGAACCAATCCGTAAGAACTCCGTCCTCGGAAACCCGGCTGAGTACTCCATTCGAGCCGACAATGGCCGTGTTAACAGCGCCGGAGAGGATAAGCATCCCGACAACAACCACAAATACATGAAAAGCAAGGCGAAGACCGAAAGGGCCCTGGAGGTTCATCGACAGGCCGCCGATGAGATTTTCGAAGAAACGGGGGCGGATGTGGTCTGGAATAATCATCACGGCAAAAATGGAAACGAACGCTGTAAAAGCCAGACTGTAAGCAACGATGATAAGCGCAGTCTTCTTCAGGTTCGCCAGCTTAGGATGTTCGATTTCGCGATAGACCTGCGCCAGCGTTTCCTCACCGCTCATGGCCAAAACAGAATGGCCGATGCCGACAAAGACCACCAATAGAGTAAGGGTGTGTGCAAAGTGGAATCCGTTGAGCCAGCCGAGCGAGTGCTTGTCGAGGATCATGTTCTGCGGCAAAGGCGCGGGCGGCCAATGAGCGCCGCGAACGTAGACGGTATAAATGCACCAGACGATCAGAATGACCACCATCACAGTGGTCAGTTGCATGATGCGCAGCGCTTTTTCGCTAGACTCCGGGATACCCTTGGTGTTCTGCCACCAGAAATAAATCGTGACGAGAATAGCGATCGTTGCGGCGGTGGCGTTTACCGACAGGACAAGATGAATATGTCCGTACCGTAGAAGCTCGTTGCTCAAACCGGCGACGTACTGCCCCGCAGCCACGCCGCTGATTGGACCGGTGAGGACGTAATCGAACATCAGAGCAGAGACAGAGAGTTTCGCGAGATTGCCACCCATGGCTTCCTTGACCACGCGATAGACGCCGCCGCGAACAAACATGCTGCAACTCTCGACGTAAATCAGGGAAACGGCGTAGGCCAGAAGCATGACACCCAAGATGAACCAGGGTGCCGATTTCCCGATGAACTGCTCCGCTTCACCGCCGGCGTAATACGCGGAGGAGGCTAAGTCATTGAGTACAATTGCGCCGGCACGCCAGAAGGAGATAAAGCTGAGCATCGCCGTGGTGGCAACGAGGACGTTGACGACAGGACGCGCGGAAGTCCTGGGTTGACCGGGCGGTGTGAGGTTCGATGCCATGGACGGGATAGACGCGGAGAACGACTATACGGCCAAGACAGGAAAAAAGAAAGACGTTGAGTCGAGAGAAAATTACAAGAGGGGCACTGGGGTGCGAGGTCTCATGTGACCTCGCGTTAGCCAGACTTTTTGCTGCGAAATTCGTGGACGCAAGATTCGCAGGGACAGATTTCGCGGAAATGGCCGAAGCTGTAAATCCCGGTGGCGTGACCGTCGGTAAATTCAATTTGAATGGCATAATTCCCCACCGCTGCCGCGGCGCGCGCAGTGACCTTAGGCTTAAATAGCGGCAGCGCGGCTGAACCACCGGAGATCGTTTCGGTGACGCTCGATTTCTTGTCGTCTGCTTCTCTGCAGGTGGCACAGGGGCAATGCTCGCGAAGGTAAGCGAAGTCGTAATGGCTGGTATGGGCGTCGGACCAGGTGATGTCGATGCCGGCGCCGGTGGAAACGTGAACTTTTACGTCGATCGGTTTTTTGCGGATGTCGAGCGGGATGGGCATAGACGGATTTCTATTCGCAGCGACACTTGGTCACAAGCACAACCGGCAAACCGCTGCCTTCCGGACGTGCTGAACTCATTTGCCCCTCTCCTTTGCCGGGCAGCAGGGTCCCGGAGGAATGGGATTGCCATGCGGGCATGTCAGAGGATGGCCGAGGAAGCTGCAAATGCGCTCGTCGAGCTCCGGGCTGATAATGTGCTCGAACTTGCAGGCTTGCGAATCGGCCTCGGCGTTGGCGATCGAAAACGTGTCGGTGAAGAGGCGTTCAGCGAGGCGCCTACGACGAACGACATCGCGAGCGCGGCGCTGGCCGCGGTCCGTCAATTCAATTTCGGAATCGTGCATGGCCACCAAGCCCACGACAGCGAGCCGCTGCAGAGTGCGTTCGGGATCGGCATCGAGGGAATGGAAGCGCGTGAGCTTCGCGCGCTTGCCAATTTCGGCGCAGAGCCACAGTTCCTCAAGCACGTGATCGATACGCGCTTCGTCTTCGGAGGAGTAGACGGTAATTTGCGCGAGACGGCCGTGCGCGAGCTCGATACGGCGGTCCGCTAGACTGCCGATGGAGGGGTCATGCGTGACCATCAGGATGGTGTGGCCTTCGCCGTGAAGATCACGCAGAAGTCGAATCACCGTTTCTTCGTTGGCTTCGTCGAGATTGCCCGTGGGTTCGTCGGCCAGAATGAGCTTGGGATGATTGATGAGCGCGCGGGCGACGGCGACGCGCTGCTGTTCGCCGCCGGAAAGCTGCGAAGGGAGATGCAAAAGGCGTTCGCCCAGGCCGACGCGGCGAAGAGCTTCGGCAGCCTCATTCTCGTCGGTGGTGCTGTGAAAATATTGCGCGAGCATGACGTTTTCAACCGCGGTGAGATACGGGACGAGGTGAAACTGCTGAAAGACAAACCCGATTTTCTCGGAACGAAAACGCGTGAGCCCCGCTTCGTCGAGACGACCCACGTCGACACCGTCGACGATAGCGCGGCCGCCTGTGGGCGTATCGAGGCCGCCGAGAATATTGATGAGCGTAGTCTTACCGGAACCGGAAGGGCCCATGATGGCGATCCATTCGCCGGATCCGACGCTGAAGGAAACACCATGGAGAGCGCAGACATCGTCGAAAGTTTTTTTCAGCTCCGTGACTTCGACGAGCGCCACTGATTATTCTCCTCTCAAAATTACCGCTGGGCGAACATTGCCAAGCAAGCGCAGGGGCAGAGATCCCGCGAGCGCAACGCAAAGCATCAAAATGACCGTGGCAGGCAACACTTCCCATCGCGGAGAAATGCTCGTGCCGAAAACGCGATGGCCCATCCAAACAGAGAGAGCCATGCCGAGCACGTATCCGAGGATTCCGCCCACGGTTCCGAGGACGCCGACCTCAGCCAGAAAAAGCCGCACGACTTTTTGAATCGAGCCGCCGAGAGCTTTCATCAGGCCGACGTCCCGGCGGCGCTCCATCGCGAGCGCAGCCATTGTGGCGAGCACGCACAACGCGGTGAGGACAAGAATGAGCAATCCCATGGAAAAAATCAAAAAGCGTATTCGTTGGAGAAGCTTCCCTTCCGCTTCCGTGATTTGCGGAATCGGTTTCACTTCGAGAGCGGGAAAGGCTGCCTGGAGCTTTTCCGCAACGCTGCGGATTTGCGCTGACGAGCCGGGAATGCTCAATTGGATTAACTCGATCTTGCCGTCGAGGCCGGCAAGTTTTTGCGCGACGGGCAAGTTGACGAAAATCTGATTGTCTTCCGGGCCGCCCGCATCCGCGACTCCTGCAACGGTGAGAGTGACGCTGCGGCCCTGATACGACAACGCGATATTGCTGCCCGCCGAAAGGCCCAGGCTGCGGCTTACATTGTGGCCGATCAGACACTGAGAAAGATCCGTTCGTGAGACAGTTGCTGTTCCGGCAATTTTCCACCACGGTTCCATTTGCGAGATGCGGTCGAGCCACGTCCCCGTGACGACGACATTCTGCCCATTGTTAGAACCCGCGCGCCCCACGAGATACAAATCCGGCGATGCAACGGTTCCGGAAACCGGGGATTGACGGTCCATATTTTGCACAACTGACTCATCCATAAGCGGCGGCGGTAGGCCTGCTGTTGCGGAGAAAGTTTGCGGCGCGGAGATGACAAGATTCGCACCGAGAGAGCGAAATTCTTGCGTGAGCTTGTGGCTGATATCCAAGTCGAGGTTCAGTAGCGCGGACACAACCGCGCCGCCGCTGATGAGCGCGAACAACGCCACAACGAGTCGCACGCGGTTTCCGCGAAGCAAATGGAATAGCAGGCGCTTGAACACTACTGCCCCCTCAGAATGGGTGCGGGCGGGATATGCGCGGCGCGATAGAGCGGAATCCAGCTTCCAAGCAACGCGACGGCAGCAGCAGCAGCAAGAACTATGGGCAGGACGATCAGGCGCGGCGAAGTGGCGACGCCGAAGACTGTTTCACCCAACTCGCGCGCGAGGCCCGCGCCGATGAGAAAACCCAAGCAGCCTCCGGTGAAGGCCAAGAGCAATTGTTCGCAGAGAAATAAACCGCCAACCAGAAAATTTGTTGCGCCCAGGGCTTTCATCAGTCCGACTTCGGCGCGACGCTCCATGGCCGTGGTGGCCGAAGTGGCACCGACAGCAAGAGCGGCGGCAATCAGCGCGGCTATGGTGACAATCCAGAGAAGAAGGCTGACGCGCGAGAGCACGCGGCCTTCGGTCTCTGCAACACGGCGGATGGCCTCAACGTGAGTGCCGGGGAGGACTTCTTGAATCTGGCGGCCGATCGAAGTGATGTACGGCGAACAATACCAGCGGTCGAATTCCGTGGGCGTCATCTTGTTGGGATCTTGTTGCGAGAAAGCATCGGCGGGCTTGGTGAGCGCGCTAACAAAGAGCTGGCGAAATTCGCCGGCCTTACTGCCGAGATCCTCGGCCACGGAAAGTGGGCAGAGCACTGTGTCGTCCTGCGAATCGCCCGTTGTGACGATGCCCGTCACCGTCGCGAGAGATTCGCGCGAGCCGACGCTGAGATTTAGTTTGTCCCCAATGGCGATTGCATATTTTTGCGCCACCGATGCGCCGGCCACGCAATCTTTCGAATCGTCAGCGAACCATTGGCCGCGAATCTTCCACCACGGATGGGTGAACCTGGCGCCGGTCACGAACACGCTGCCGTCTTCGATTGGCACGGAATGCTTGTACCAGGTGCCGACGAGCGTGGTCTGGAATTGGGCGGTGTTGGCACTAGCCCGCTCGAGGCCGGCCCGGACGGGAATGTCGAGAAACGGGGTGAAGCCGAGAATATTGTGGCGCCAGAAAATTGTCTTGAGCTTGGGCAGGGCTGCAGTGGAAAGATAGGCGCCCTGGTCGACGGGGCGATAGTCAACGCCGCCAATCTCGACGGGCAGAGTGTCGGCTTGCGGCGTGACCAGCAGATTCGCGCCGAGGCTGCGGAACTCGCGAGCGAGTTGATCGCCCACGTCGACCGCTACGGTGAATGTGGCCGTCGCCACAGCCATACCGAGAACGAGCGCAATTCCGGTGAGCACTTTCCGGCGCGGGTTGCGCGTGAACGATTCTCTTAGGAGACGGATGAACATGCGCGTTTGATACGTCTACTTCTCAATCTCAGAGGTCGCATCAACGATGGCCGAAAGATCGATGACGATGTTGGTTCCTTCGACACGCGACTTGAAGGCGATGGGATTGCAGCCTCCGGGCATGCCAATTTCGGCGGCGTTGACAGGCGCGCCGCAGTTGCGGCAAATCAAGATCGAGCCTTCCTGGCGATAGCCGATCCGGCCGCAGATTTGGCAAGCATCAAGCGCGGTGACAAAATCGCCATCCGGCTTGCGCATCACGAAAAAGCGAAGCGCGGTTCCCTGCGCGTCTACGGTGTAGAAATGCACCGAGACGCCGCTCATTTCGGCCAGCGGGATGCGGACTACATTTCCAACTGCCGCGACATGCTGTGCTTCCGGAGGAGCGGCGGACGCGCGGCTGTAAACGAATTCAGCCGTGAGGGAGAGTATGACGGCAAGGCACAGGAAGGCCGCGGCGAAACTCCATCCCCGTCGACGGCGATACTCGTGCTCTCGGAGACGTTTTTCAGCGGGATTCGCGGGCGCATCGAGCGCCGCGCGTCGAGCGTCGCCACTCGTTCCGCTAACTTCACTTCCGTGGAGCGCGAACCATTCGCGCAATACCACAATCGCCGCGACGCCGAGAATGACAACGAAGAAAAAATATTCGTTGCGGACGATGGGACCGATCGTTGCCATTTCCTGCTTGCTCGACGGAAGCCATGTGGCCTCGCTCAATTCATGCAAGCCTGTGAGGGCAAGCTGAAATGCGACGACCATCAAGATCGTGCTGGTGGCGGCGAAAAAGCGGCCAAGAGGGATCTTCAGCGTGCCTTGAAAGAAAAACAGGCCGACGGCGACGGCCATGGCGATTCCGATTCCGGTGCCGATCCAGACTTGAAGGCCCGCGATGGAGAGCTCAACGGCGCGAAGAATCAGGATCAGTTCGGCGCCCTCGCGCAGAACCATCAGGAAAACAAAAAAGCCGATTGCCCAACCCGCTGCACGCTCGCCCTTCCGTGCATAAGTCTCGACACGCTGCTCAATTTCTTTGCGCAGGCGGCGGGCGATGCAGTTCATCCAGATAATCATGGAGACGACGAGAGTGGCGGCGGCGAGCATGAGCACGCCCTCGAATCCATCTTCGCTGACCTGCCAACGCTGCAGCAGAACAGCCGCTGCGAAGCTGCACGCGATAGCAACGGCCACGCCAGCCCACACGTAACGCGCCAATTGGCGGCGGCCAGTGCGATTGAGATAGACTAAGACGATGCCAACCACAAGGGCGGCTTCAACGCCTTCGCGGAGAGCGAGTAGGAGCGCGGAAAGCATAGTAGGAGCCAGGCCCAGTTGTAACACTGTATCAACTGGGAATTTTGAGTGTATCGCTCCGTGAAAATATCGTCAAGAGAAATACCCTACGTTCGATAGACTTTTCTAAGCGCACAAACGAGGCGTGTTCGACAGTCAAATACGCTATCACGGCGCAAGGACTTGGAGGCGCGCCTTGGCTTTCGAGGCACAAACGCAGGCAACTGCACGAGCTTCAAGCCAATCTCTGTAAGAATAGCGAACAGGTATATACGTCATTGCCCCGACTTCTAACCATCGCGTTTGGTCTGTGTATCGCGCTTGGCACATTCGGCGGACAGGTGCAAACGCCGACTAAGACTCCCTCCGGGGCGGTTCAAAAAAGAAACTACGATTCCAAGCGCGCGAAAGAAACGTACGAACGCGGACGGAAGGCGGAGAAACAGACAAATTGGCCAATGGCATTTGCGGCTTACACAGAAGCCGTGCAGCAAGATCCAACCAAGCCGGAATATTTGTTGCGACGAGAGCTCGCCCGAAGCCAACTAGTGAGTGCATCGGTGGACCGTGCGGAGCGCGATGCGTTGACAGGACAGCTGGCCGAGGCACGCGAGGAATTGGACGCGGCGCTGGTGCTTGACCCAAGCGATGAGATGGTTCGCGAAAGGCTGGCGCAACTGGCGCCGTCATCGGCCGCCGCTCTGCGGCAACTGATGACCGAGCCGGCGGGCGTGGTGCGACTGGAGCCTCTGACGGGCACGCACAGCTTCGATTATCGAGGCGATACGATGGGCGCATACGAAGCAGTGGCGCGCGACTTTGGCGTCGATGCCTCGTTTGATGTAGAGCTGCAATCGAAGCCGGTCCACTTGCGAGTCAGTCATGTCGATTTTACAACCGCCATGCGAGTGCTCGGCGACATGACCGGAACATTCTGGCGGCCGCTGACCAGCAGGCTTTTCTTTGTAGCCGCCGACACGCCAGAAAAACGCCGCGCGTACGATCTGTCGGTGGTCAGTACGGTAGAACTGCCTGCCTCTGAAACACCAAACGATATGACCGAAGTGCTGCGCATCGTCCGCGATATCGCAGGAATCACGCGCGCGCAACTGAATTCATCGGCACGAACAATTACGATGCGCGCATCGCCGGGGGCAATTTCGGTGGCGACGAAATTGCTCGACCAACTCGAGGAGCCGCGCGGAGAAATGGTGTTGGAAGTGGAGATTCTCGAAGTGGACCGCAATGCCGCCAGCCAGATCGGAATTACCCCGCCCACATCGGTGTCAGCCTTTTCCCTGACGCCACAACAGATTCAAACTGCACAATCAGGCATCGCCGGGCTCATAGGAGTGATCGAACAACTTTTCGGACCGACCAGCGCGCTTTCGGGATTGGGCGCGAACCAAATTGCCTCGTTGGTGGGATCAGGACAAGTGGGCGTAGGCTCGCTGATCCCACCGCTGATTGCATTTGGCGGAGGAAAGACGACATTTCTCGCTACTCTGCCTGGCGCGGCGGCAGCGTTCTCAGATACGCTGCATGTCGTAAAGAGCGGTAAGCGCGTCCTTCTGCGAGCAGAGGACGACAAGCCCGTGACGTTCTTCGTCGGGGACCGTGTGCCGATTACGCTGGCGCAATTCTCTTCCGGCGTCACATCGCCGAGTTTCATCCCTATTGTGTCGTCCAGTCTGTTTCCGCGAACGGATATCGCCACAGGGAAAAATCCGGTGGCGATTGTTGCGGCAGATTTCAATGCCGATCGCAACGTGGACCTGGCGAACGCCAACCACGATGACAACACCGTGTCCATTTTTCTCGGAAACGGCGACGGAACATTCACCAGCCAAGGAACACTGACGACCGGAGCGGGCCCTGTTGCGTTGCTTACGGCGGACTTCAACAACGACAGCATTCCTGACCTTGCGGTGGTGAACGCGACAGACGATACGGTTTCCATTTTTCTCGGCAACGGTGACGGAACGTTTGCGCTCAAGGGGGCTTTCGCCACAGGGAAAAATCCGGTCGCGGCCGTGACCGCGGATTTTAACGGAGACGGCCATGCGGATCTCGCGGTGGTCAATCAAGGCGATAACACAGTCTCAATCCTGCTGGGGAATGGCGACGGAACGTTCCAACCGCAAACTGTAATCTCGACGGGACAAGGTCCGTCAGCAATCGCCACCGCCGACTTCAATAACGACGGCAAGGCAGATCTCGCGATGACGAACCAGTCGGCGAATACCGTGTCGATTTTTCTGGGGAACGGAGATGGGACTTTTGCAGGCAAAGGAACACTTCCGACCGGGACTTTGCCGGTGGCCATTGCCGCGGGACAGTTCGACGTCAATACCAACACGAATATCGGATTGGCCGTCGTCAATCAAACCGATAACACCATCTCGAATTTCCTGGGCAATGGCGACGGAACATTTACGGCGAATGGCACCTCGGCGTTGAACAGCAACTCGACTACGGGCAATAAGCCGGTGGCGATGACTGCCGGGGATTTCAACGTAGACGGGCGAACAGACCTGGCGATATCGGATGAGAACGCGGACCTGGTAGACGTCTTGATTGGCAATGGCGACGGTACCTTCGCTTCACCGCTGCAGCTTCCGACAGGAACGGGCCCGATCGGCATCGTGACCGGAGAGTTCCTGGGCACGACTCATCCGCCGGATCTGGCCGTGACGGATTCGACGGCCAACACGATTTCCGTGATATTGGACAACGCCACTTTTAATTCGACGAATAATGCTGCAGCGCCGATTCCCTACCCAAGTTCCCAGTATGAGGACATCGGACTAAAGATGAAGGCAACGCCGCACATGCACGCGGGTGGTGACGTAACGCTCGAGTTGCACTTCGAACTACGCAGCCTGACGGGCGATTCGGTAAACAGCATACCCGTGATCAGCAATCAGACAATCGACCAAACGGTCCGCGTAAAAGATGGGGAAACAACTGCACTGGCCGGGATCATCGAATCGCAAGAGATGCGTGCCATCAATGGCATTCCGGGAGCGGCGGAGCTGGGGCCGTTTGGGTTGCTGGGAAGCAAACACAGCACCCAAAACGACAAAACGGAATTGTTGATACTGGTGACGCCCAGAGTTGTGAGCTGGAACCCCAAGACCACGAAGCCAATCTACGCAGGGCGGGCGCCGGTCGGTGTCGGTGGATTTGTTCCCTCACCCATTCGGCCTGTGCCATAGAGACCTCTGGACTCTTCAATTCGCGCGGAAAGTGTTCTGCTACGGCGCGGCTTCGAGGACAACAATCGGCTGATAAGTGCGCGGGACAACGGCCTGGGCAATGGCGATCAGATGCTCTTGCGAGTTGAAGACACGCAGACGCGCAGGCTTCCAGTCGTCGGAATCCAGTTCTTCAGGCGCATTCTGCGCGGCGGTTGTGCGACCCGGCTGAATCTGGGCGATGGGAATGTTGAATTTTGCACCGTGACGCACGCGCCGCTCAAGGACGGGCAGGATGGTGACGCGCGGGAGTTCCGGCAACAAAGCCTCGAGATGAATGACACGTTCGGCTAAACGCCCGGAACGGGCGGCTTCGGCCAATTCCTCGAGCTTGATGGCTTGATCAAGAGTGAATTCCCCGACAGCGGTACGGCTGATTTCGGAGAGGTGTGCGCCGGAGCCTTCGAGTTTGCCGAGGTCGTGGGCCAGCGCCCGAATATACGTGCCCGCGCCGCATTCAACGGTGAACTTCGCGTGCGAGTCTTCCGTTTCCGTCAGGCGAAATTCGTAAACGTCCACTTCAACGGGCTTCAGCGTGACGGGCTTTTTCTTGCGCGCCAGTTCGTGCGCCGAGCGCCCATGAAGTTTCTTGGCGGAAAACGCCGGAGGCATCTGTTGAATACGGCCCAGAAATGTTGTGGCGAAGCGCTCGATAGACTCGCGAACAAGAACCGGCGCGCGATCCGGGCCTTGAGGCCCTCCGTCGGAATCGTAGGTGTCGGTTGCGTAGCCGAAGCGAACGGTGCAGTGGTAGCGTTTGCGGCGGCCCGTATAAAACTGCGCGAGGCGCGTGGCGCGTCCGAGAAGCAGGACAAGGACGCCGGTTGCCAGCGGATCGAGCGTGCCGAGATGACCAATCTGGCGAAAGCCTACCAGTCGGCGCACCGCTTCGACGACGTCGTGGGATGTTTTCCCGGATGGCTTGTCGATGACGAGGGCTCCATCGATGTGCGGCGGCGGAATGTTTCGTGGCATGAGAGGTGAGCGGCGGCTCGGTGGAGTCTACGCTTCTCCCTGAGTTTTGCTCTTCTTCAGCAGATCGTCGATGCGGTGACCGTACTCTTCGGAGCGATCGGGAACAAAGTCAATATCTGGCGCACGGCGAAGCTGCAAGCGTTCGACCAGTTCGTGGCGGATAAATCCCGAGGCCGCGGCCAATCCTTTGAGAGTGGTTTCGCGATCTTCATCGGAGCCAAACACTTCGATGTAGACGCGAATGTGTTTCAGGCCCGGTGCGACGCGCACTTCGGTGACGTTCATGGCCGTGGCAAGGCGCGGGTCCTTCAACTCACCGGCGAGCATCAGGCTGACTTCGTGGCGAATTTCTTCCGCGATACGTTCGGAACGATGGCCGGCGACCGTCATGATTGGCAACCCTACTTGAATTAGGCGCTCCAGTGAACAACGATTTCAAAAATAATCGATTTCATGCGAGATCAAATCTCGTCCCAGTACCTGCTCGGAGGCTTCGAGCACGGCGGCCATGGATTGCGAGAGGTACTGGTCGTCGGCGGAGATCCCCACCACGCCGACGACCGAGCGCTGCCACAAATCCTGATGGTCCAGCTCCGCAACAGCTACATTGAAATGACCGCGCAGGCGATCTTTCAAACTGCGCAACACCTGGCGTTTATCCTTGAGGGAGCGTGCATCCGGAATGTGAATTTCCAGAGTGACGAGGCCGATTGGCATCATTGCCCTCCTGTGGGGAGGAACTTCGGCAGATTAACCGGAGGCCCCTGCTCCCGGGTGAGCCGTGCGCTCCATCGCGAAGCATTCCAGGATATCGCCAACTTTGACGTCGGCGAAATTCGAAATGCTGATTCCGCATTCGAACCCGGCGCGGACTTCGTTGACGTCATCCTTGAAGCGGCGCAGTGAACTGATGCGCCCGGTGTAAACCACGACATTGTCCCGCAGAACGCGAACCTCGGCGTCGCGCTTGACGATTCCATCCTGAATGTGGCACCCGGCAATCATGCCCACGCCCTTGACGCGGAATGTATTCCGCACTTCCGCGCGTCCCAGATACTGTTCCTTGATCACGGGCGTGAGTAAGCCCGCCATGGCCTTCTTAATTTCGTCGACAACTTCGTAGATGATCGTGTGCAAGCGAATGTCGACGCCTTCCTGCTGCGCAAGGTCAGAGGCTTTGCGCTCCGGCCGGACATTGAACGCGATGATGATGGCGCTGGACGCAGAGGCTAAAAGAACGTCCGTTTCGGAAACGGCGCCGACACTGGCGTGAATGATTTTGAGCTTCACTTGATCGTTTGAAAGCTTGGGAAGCATTTCGCTGAGAACTTCGACCGAACCTTGCACGTCGCCTTTGATGACGATCGGAAGATCCTTAACCTCGCCAGCCTTGAGTTGCTCGTGCAATTGATCGAGCGTCAGGCGCGAGCTCGCCGATTTTGCCAGGGTGGCCTCGCGCAATTTGGACTGGCGATATTCGACGATGTGGCGCGCCTTGGCTTCGTCTGCGACGTAAAACTGATCACCCGCGTCCGGGATACCTTGCAAGCCGAGGACTTCGACAGGGGTCGAAGGGCCTGCGCTTTTCACAGGCTGACCGCGATCGTCATACAACGCGCGGACTTTGCCGTAAACAGCGCCGCAGATAAAAACGTCGCCCACACTTAGAGTGCCATTCTGAACAAGAACCGTGGCGACAGGCCCGCGGCCCTTGTCGACGCGCGATTCGAGAACTGTGCCACTCGCGGAAGCCGCCGGGTTGGACTTGAGTTCACGAAGGTCGCCGACGAGCAGGATCATTTCGAGCAAGCGCTCGATATTCTTTTTCGTCTTGGCCGAGACTTCGACCATGACCGTGTCACCGCCCCAATCCTCGGGCATCAAACCCCGATCGGCGAGCTGGCGCTTGACGCGCTCCGGCTGAGCGTCGGGTTTGTCAACTTTGTTCAGGGCGACGATGATGGGCACTTTCGCGGCACGCGCGTGATCGATGGCTTCTTCGGTCTGAGGCATGACGCCATCATCGGCACCCACGACGAGAACAACAATGTCGGTAACTTTCGCGCCGCGAGCGCGCATGCGCGTGAAGGCTTCGTGGCCCGGCGTATCAATAAAGACGATCCGTTTGCCATCGATGTGTACGTCGCTCGCGCCGATGTGCTGGGTGATACCGCCGGATTCGCCGCCAGCGACATCCGTGGAGCGAATGGCGTCGAGAAGACTCGTCTTGCCGTGATCGACGTGGCCCATAACGGTGACAACAGGCGCGCGCGGCGTGAGCCGTTCGGATTTATCGTCCTTACTGACGTCCTCATGCGCCATCTGCTCTTCGAAAGAGACCACTTGAACGATCCCGCTGAAGGCTTCGGCGAGGCTTGTGGCCGTCTGAATATCGAGAGCCTGATTGATGCTGGCGAAAACTCCCCGATCGAGGAGATTCTTCAGCAACTCCTTCGCGCGAATGTCGAGCTTCTCGGCGAGCTCGCGCACGGTGATGCCCTCGGTGATCGTGACCGGGCGCGGCTCGCGAACAATGGGAGGCGCGACCGGTTCCGCATGGCCAACTCCGCGTCCCGCCGCAGCGCCGGCGCGCGCGCGGACAGGATGCAGCTTGCGTTCCCCTTCGGCGAAACGCTTTTCGATTGTCGGTTTGGCGCGAGCAGGCGGCTTGCGCACGTAAAGAGGCTTGCCGGGCTCCGCCTTCGGGGCTTGACCAGCGGCGCTGGCAGGTCTTCCCATTGGTTGGCCGGGACGACCACCGGGACGCTGCGGAGGTCGCATAGGCGCACCGCCTGGACGTGGGGCACCTTGTGCTCCAACGGCAGGCCGATATCCTGACGGAGGACCGCCAGGGCGTTGTGGGGCGCCCGGTCTTGAATATCCGCCGGATGGCCGCTGCCCTTGTCCGGGCGCGGAACCAGGGCGAGCGCTTGTGGCAGGGTTGCCGGCCGCAGCGGGCCTCGTGACGATGGGAGTGCGCTGGGATGCAGGAGCGCCAGGCCTCTGAGCTGGACTGGGTGTGGACGCGCCAGACAATGGCGGTGCGGTCCGCGGAGCAGCCGCTGGAGGATGCAGCCCGGCGGCACCCGGTGCGGCAACTGCCGGCGCACCAACAGGACGCGGCGCGATAGGCGAAGTGACTCCGGGGCGAATCGGAACCTTCGCTCCCGGACCCGCTGGAGGAACGGCGACAGGTTTCGCGGTCACAGGCGCGGCCGAAGCGGGCACTTGTGCGCCACTCGTTGGGATCGAAGCGGCGGGCCGAACGGCTGGTCTGGCCTTGGCGGCTGCCGCTTTGACCAACTTCTCAGATTCCGCCGCAGCTTCGGCGGCGGCGAGATCACGGAAATGCTTCCGCACGCGGTCCGCTTGATCATTCTCAAGGGAGCTCGAGTGCGTTTTTTTCCCGGTGATGCCGATGTCCGGCAGGTACTCGATCAAGACTTTTGCCTTGATCTCCAGCTCCCGAGCGAGCTCGTTGATGCGGATCTGTCCAGATTCTGGCATCAGTTAAGCGTTGTCCTCCGCCTTAGGGGACTTTGAATCGGTATCCGTCTTGCCATCGTGCTCGTCAACAAGCTGTTGCTGTTCTTGATCGGACGCTCCAGGAAAAACCACAGCAATTGATTCGGTTTCCGCAGATCCTGACGCGTTCTCACCTTCTTCCGGAGCGCTTTCGGTTGTCTCGGCTGCGGCTTCGGTCTCAACGACTGCTTTCGCTTCGGTCGCGCTGCCGGCGGATTCCTCCACTTCCTCCATTGGCGCTGCAATTTCTCCAGCGGCCACAACTTCGGGGGCGGTTTCTTCCGGCACCGCAGTTTGCTGCGATTCGAGTGCCTGGAAATACTGCTCTACCGAAACGCGAATCTTCTCGACCATTTTCTCGCCGATGCCCGGAATTTCAACCAGCTGTTCAGGCGTCATGTCGGCAAGTTTCTCGACCGACGTAATCCCCGCCGCTTCGAGCTTTTCGATCGTCTTCGGACCTACGCCCGCCAGTTCCGTAAGAGGCGTTC
>JBAUEX010000349.1:0-26322 GCA_049678845.1 Candidatus Acidiferrales bacterium | reverse complement strand
CCTTCCGTCAGGACCGGTCTGCGCGTGTCTGCCAGGCGAATACATCACCCAGCCGCGTCGCTAGGTCCGCGGACAAACAACCATAATACGCGAAAGGAGGCTCTTGTGCCAATGGCGCTTTCGGATGCTCATGAACGGTTCATCAGATCATCAGAGGTTTATCGGGAAACAGAAAGACCGTTTTCGCCAGCTCCGAAGCCAGCGTCTCTTCGCGGTAATGTCTTTTCAGGAGGTTATCTTTCCAGGTGAGCAGGTCCGCATTTGCGGCGGTAAACTCGTTCCAGGTCTGGCGCCGCCCGGTCCGGGCTAAGCGCTCACGGATCAGGAATATAAATGCCCAAGTAATCGTCTCGTCGTAAAGCTGCGGCTTACCGTTTGACGCGGCGAAACGCGCCAGGGATGCTGAAAAACGCTCGAGGGCTTGCAATGGCGGATAGCATCGGAGGTACAAGAATGCCAACGTGACGTGATCACAGTGATGTAATGACTCGTTTGGCAAAGTGCAGGACTCAAAATCTGCCGTGAATTCGTCATCGGTCATGCGACACCTCTGGTGCTGAATCTGTCGGCGTACCCCAGGCAACGCATAAAATCATTTTGCGCGTCCCTCCTTCCGCGCCGAATGGGTTCTCGGCGAGTGTGCCGGTCCGGCCTCAACCAGACGATGGCTGGCGCGCGAATCCAAATCGAGGCCGTAGAAACGTTTCAATTCCTGGATGCGTTTCAAGCTTTCCCGCCCAAACGGGCATTTGCCGTCGAACGCGTGCAGCACGATGCCTTCGAGCAAATCTCCGAGCGTCAAATCGTGGTATTCGGCAAAGGCCTTGAGGACCTTCAGTAGACGCTTTTCCATGCGGACGCCCGTCTGCACGCGCTCGACCGTGAATCGCCTGGTACCCGCCATAGATTGCCTCCATCATATTATGCGCGTACCAATGTACCATGGTACCATTCATCCCGCAATACCCGAACTCTGGCAGCAGACGATATGTGTTTGCTGTCAAGCGTTCGATGATGAGTTGGGATATCATGGAAAATGAAAGGGACAATCTTCAGACTCGCATGCCGACCCGCCCATTTATTCCGCCGCGTGATTTCCGCGCTATTCTCCGCCGCGTGGTTTCGCTGACACCTTCGACGAAACACTTTGAATGGGAAGCCATAGAAGGGGGCGCATTCGAATTTTATGCCGGGCAATTTGTGTCGCTGGAAGTTCCGCGCCACGGCGAGCCGGAAGCGCGGCCTTATTCGATTGCTTCCGCGCCGCGAGGCGACTCGAGCTTTGATTTGTGCCTGAATCGTGTCGAGGGCGGGTTCGTGTCGAATTATCTGTGCGACCTGGAAGCAAACGCGATCGTGAATATGAAGGGTCCGCACGGCTCGTTCGTCGTCTCGCAGCCCGTGGAGCAGGATTTGGTGTTCATCGCCACCGGCACGGGAATCGCACCGATTCGCGGGATGCTGGCCGAAGTTTTTGCGCCGGGTAAACCGCTTTCGCGCGATGTCTGGTTATTGTTCGGCGTACGACATCCAGATACGATTCTGTACCGCGAGGAATTTGAGGCCTGGGCCGCGACGCATCAACGATTTCATTTTATTCCTACGCTCAGCCGGCCTCCGGCGGAATGGCCCGGCGAGACGGGGTATGTGCAGGATCATTTGCGAAAATTGTTCGCGGGACGCAGCGATTTTAAGGCTTATATCTGCGGGCTAAAAGCGATGGTCGACGAGGTGCGATTTATCTTGAAGGAAGAGTTCGGCTTGGACCGCAAACAAATCCGCTTCGAAAAATACGATTAATCGTGCAATGGCCGTGTCCTCAGATCGGAGAGTTATCGGACGGGTACGCTGCGGGAGAAACGACCACCCGAGCAGCGGTGGCGACAGGAGCTTCGACGGTAACGCTCGCTCCATAGGGTTGACGGTTGGCCAGATGAATGTCGCCGCCGCACTCGCGAATGATGCCGTAGCAGATGCTCAGACCGAGACCTGTGCCCTTACCAACGGCCTTCGTGGTGTAGAAGGGATCGAAAGCGCGATTCAGCTCCAGGAATCCCGGACCCGAATCCTCGAACCCAAAAACAATTCGTCCGCCGCGTTTGCTGGCATGGACGCGAATAGAGCGCTGGCGGCTTTCCTCAAGGGCGTCGCAGGAATTATTCAGCAGGTTCAACAGAATCTGCTTCAACTCGTCTTCCCCGATGGCGAGCAGCGGCAGTGACGGCTCGATTTCCGTGCGCACATCGATATTCAACTTTCGCAAATGAAATTCGCGAAGCTGCAACGCGTCATGCAGCGAAGCCTCGAAATCGGCAGCGCGCTCGGTCGAGTTGCTCTGACGCGCGAAGCGCAGCAGGCTGGCGACAATGCGTTGCATGCGTCGCGCTTCATTGCCGAGCTTCACCACTTTTTTCGTCGCGCCCGCGCCAGTGACTTCGTCAGAGAGCAATTCCGTGTAACCAATAATGCCCGTCAGCGGATTATTCAATTCGTGCGCCACACCCGCGACGAGTTGGCCCAGCGCGGCAAGCTTCTCTGAACGCACGAGCTGTTGATGCAGGCGCGTATTTTCAATCGTCACCGCCAAGTCGGCGGCCAGCATTTCCACTTTCATGATTTCGGTCGGACTGGGAGCAGGCGAATTTCGCAGCGACGACAGCGCAATCCAGCCTAGACATGTTCCGCGCGAGGACACCAAGGGAACAATGGCGTCCGGATGCGCGTGTCCGTTCAATGCCGGAACACGCGCTGCCGGCAGGCGAAACGAGTTATTGCCGACCAGTTCACCCGACGCGCAGAGTTCACCGACTCGGCCAAGGTTCCACTCGGCGCCCATTTTCTGCACGTCCTGGCGTTCGACTTCCGAAAAACCGCTCGATCCTGCCAGCAAGAGGGAGCCATCCTCTCGCGCCAACATCACCGCACAGCGACAGAAACTAACGGTGTCGGTAATGACCTCTGCGATCTCACCGCAGAGCCCGGCCGGATCCGATCCGCCCAGCAGACGTGACGTAATCTTCGAAAAGCGTAACAACAGCGCGTTCTCGGCGTGTTCGCGCGCCCCGCTCTCCTCAACAATGAGAGATTTTTCTTCGAGGACGGAAAGGATCATTCCGAAGGCGACGAAGAATTTAGGTACGTTCCATAATTCCGGGTTTATGTGCAAGTGCGGCAGGAAATGATCGGTGAGCCAACCGGTTGGAAACACAGCGCCCCAACACAGGAAGCCGACTGTCACGGTGATGACACCCGGCGAAAATCTGGGGAATCGCTTCCAGAACAAAAAGCCGGAAACCGCGAACGTCAAAGTCAAGATGGCATGCACAGCCGGCGCGGGACTGCCATACCATTGTGCACCCACTACCCAGACGCCGACTGCCGTGAGCGAAAGCGCCAAAATGAAATTGAATCGGGATATTGTGCGGTGCGCGAAGAGCGCGAATCCCGCCATGCCAAAAAAGAAAATCGTCACCGCTGCGCAAAGCGCCCAGCGATTTTGCCATCCGAACGTGATCGCGGTAGCATGAAATGCGGCCGCCGGAGCTAGAATCGAGAGAAGAGCATTTCTGCGTACATAGTCTTCGGCTGAGCGCGCCAGCGAAACGAGGAACAAGATGCCGGCAAGCTCCAGCGCACCCAGATCAATCGATTCGAAGATATTTTCGAGCACGCCGGTATGCGTTTCGAAAATCTGGACGAAGAAATGCAGGAAAACTAGCCCCCACGCGAAAATCCATAATCTTGTGCGTTCCGACGGGGAATGTTTGCGCAGGGAGACGAAAATCGCCACCAGAACGGCGAGGATCAGTATCGTCGGCAGCTTGTCGAGCAAGGAAGCCACAGGTCGCTTTTTTCCCGAAATTGTTCCGAAAGGCTCTGCGAAGGTAGCATCGCAACTGCGTGGACTGCAATCCACCATCGGTACCAATTTGCGAGTGCGGGCAAAATAAAAATAGAGAGGCTAAATACTAGATGCGATTGGAGATACGGAAAGTAAGGTCAAGCGTGGCGCCTTCGGGAAGGTCAAGTTTCTCGGCGGGGATGAAGACTCCGCCCTTGTACGTGGCGCGGATTGCTTGCGTAGGGGCAGGGCTTTCGGCGACGCGAGCTGTCGCGCGGGGAGTCGCGCTTGACGCCGACTCCGGCCTTGAGGCAGCGCCGACGCTTCCGCCGCGGTCGAGGGCGAGATTGCCCAGCGCATCCGCGTCGCGATTTTGTTCACGCACAACGTGTTCAATCACAAAGTAATCAAGGGCTCGCACCAGTTTTTGCGCGCGCTCGTGCAGCGGCTTCAGCGCCGCATTTTTAACTTTGTAGCGTCCTTGCATCTGCCTTACCAGCAGCTCCGAATCGCTGCGAACGCGGAGCGCGCGTATGCCGTGGCTCGCCGCATAATCGAGCGCGGCGACCAGCCCGTAGTATTCGGCGATGTTGTTTGTTTCTCGCCCGATCGTTTTGGCGAACTCACAGAGCTTCGATCCGTCCGGAGCGCGAAGAATCACCGCATAGGCCGCAGGCCCGGGATTTCCGCGCGACGCGCCATCGATATTCGCGACGTGCACGCCAGCCGGAGGCGCGGCGTGGGATTCCTCGAACAATCGCGCGCTGGATGGTGGGGACGTTTTCGCGGTGCGTTTCATCATGAAGTCATCGAAAGGCTATCGCAGGACAACGGATAAGGGGAAAATAATTTCCATGCGCGCGGACTTGTGGCGAAACGGCTAATCCTCACTGGTGTGTGCGGCCGCGGCCTGCGCTGCGGGTTCCACGGCGGGCGGCTCGATGTAATAGAGGATGCGGGTGCAAAGCTCGCAGTGGTAAAGCTCAGGATTGTCCTCGCGGCTTAATTCCTGAAACACATGCGGGCGAATGTGCGCACCACATGCGCCGCAGGCTTCTCCGCGTATTGCGGCAACAGCCACGCCGCCGTGCTTCTTTGCGATCCGCTGGTAATGATCAACTAGATCTTCGGGAATCACCGCAACGGCCTTGGCGCGTTCGGCCTCGAGTCCCGCGAGTTCTTTTTCCGCCACGGCTTTTTCGGCTTCGATTTTGGCGCGCTCTGCGCGCGTCTCTTCTTCCACTTGCCTGAAACTTTTCTCCGCGGCTTTCACCTGCCGGTCGTATTGCTCGCTCGACACCATCTCTTCGAGCAAGCGGTCCTCGGATTTAGCGATTTCCCCCTCGGCCATTTCGGCTTCATGCTGCAGCGCCTTGAAGGCCTCGTTGGTTTTCACCTGATAGGCTTGGTCCCGGTATTTCCGGGCTTTCTCTTTCCACTGCTCGACGTCCAGCTCGTACTTTTTGCGATCCTTAAGCGCAGTCGAATGCGATTCCTTACTTTTTTCCAGTTGGGCTTTTCCGGCGGCGAGACGCGTGTTCACTTCTGCCAGACGTTGCGGAAATGTGGCTAGCCGGGCGCGAACGGCATTCAAACGCGTATCGACTTCCTGAAGCTGCAAAAGTTCCTTGAGGATTGCTCTCACTGGCCGCTATTTTAGCACACCGAGGCGCCTGCGACGCGTTCCACAGTTCGCTTAATTCGAGACTGGCGAGGAATCACAGGGAATCGTGGAGGAAGGCGAGCGCGCGCCGCCAAGCATCTTTTTGAGCTTCGGCGTCCGCCTCGGCTGTGCCGCCGAAAGAAATCGGGAACTTCAGGCCCGCCGGGCGGGTCGTTCGCGCGGTGGTGGGCAGAAACGGATAACGCAACTCGTGGCCTGCTTTCGGGTAACGCAAATGCTCGGCGGAGTGCGCGAAGTTTTGCGCGCGCAAGCGAGCGCATATCCTCTCCGCCATTTGCGACGCGGGCCACACATGATCGTCACCGCCGGAAATCAGCAGAACCGGGCCGCGCGTGCGCTCAACGGGAATCTGCGCGCGTGCGATCGCGTCGCGATTGCGCAGCGCGGCACGGAACAGGTTACGAAATTTGACCGGTCGACGCAGCAGTCCCACGGGCAAAGCCGAGCGCACCACAAATCCGCGGAGCGGCAGGGGTGCGAACGGTATGGCTTCACCGCCGCGCGTCCAGCACGGAATGATTTCGCCGGTGGCTTTGTCGCGGCCGCCTGAGTCCCACGTCACGGCGCTCGGCGCGTATGCAACGACCGCGCGTATCTCCGGAAACGTTGAACTGAGCAGCAGGGCCAGTTCAGCTCCACGCGAAATTCCCAGCACGCCCATGCGGCGCGCATCAACCTCCGGCTGACGGCCAAGCCAGGCCATGGCGCGGCCGAAATACTCGAGTGGCACGCGGTGTAGCCATGGCCGTAGGCCCGGCAATCCAAAATAGGCGAGCGAAAGTGTTGCGAATCCGTGCCGAGCAAGTACAGCCGCTTTGTCGAGATCGTGGCCGGCGCCCGAGCCGCCGAGAACAATCACGATGGGGCGCGGTTGGCGACCTGGCGGAATGACGAGCCGGCCAGCGAGGCCTTCTTCATCTTGGCCAGCGTCGCGAATTTGCGTACCGGGAGCCAGCCATCGTCTCTCGAGTTTGGAAGTCGCTCTTGCTTGCCCGGCGATTTCCGCAGTCAGCGCCACAGTATCCCCGGCAAGACTATCTTTTCGAAACGTGGCGCGACCACCATCCGCGGCGGCTTCCAACTCCATGGACCGGAAAAGGCCCATGCCGTCGCAGCCGCGGTACGTTCCGCCGAGGGATTCATGGCTTGCGACGTTGACGGAACCTGCGGCGTCCGCAACATAGGTGCCGCGCGCTTGCCAGACACGATCGGCGTCGTCCGTGACTTGCGCTAGCAGCGTTACGCGTGCTCCAAGAGCGGCGCCGCGGACGCGTATCGACACGTCTTCGTCAATGAAAGCGGGATTGGGCGTGATTTGGATTTCCGCCAGGCTCACGGTGGTTGCTTCGGGCTGCGTATGGGTTGTCGACATGTTCAAGCTGTTTTCGTACTCCCCTTATGCTACTCGAAGGTTGGCAACCTGTGCCCTGCGGCGCTCGGACACGACGTGCGTCCTTTTGCGCGCCTCATCCGTATATAGAACTGTATGATAGGGCACGCTGCCATTTCGATGGAGGTGCTGGTGGGTCTCGAAGCCGAAGTCGCCAGGCTTCGACGCGGAGACCTGGACGCGCTTGCGGAGCTTGTGACGCGCTACCAGCACCGGCTGTATCGCTATCTATTGCGCATTGTGCGTCAGCCCGCCGAAGCCGAGGATTTGTTTCAGCAAACCTGGTTGCGCGTGGCGGGGCAAATTGCGCGCTTCGATCCCCGCAGAAATTTCGAGGCGTGGCTTTTTACTTTGGCGCGCAATCTGGCTATCGATCATCTGCGGCGTGTGCGCCCGGAGAGTCTCGAAGAACATGAAGAAAAATATTCTTGGACAACGCCTGCTTCGCTGCGCGCTTCCGAGCCGCCGGCGCTCGACGTGGTGATCGCCCGCGAACGCACGCAACAGCTTGTCGAAGCGATGGACGCATTGCCGATGATGTACCGCGAAGTGCTCGTGCTGCGCTTCGAAGAAGAAATGAAGCTTGACGAAATTGCCGAAGTCTTGAACGCGCCGCTCTCAACCGTGAAGAGCCGCCTGCGGCGCGCGCTCGAAAATCTCCACCAGGGGCTCGACACGCGGTTCCCGAAAACGGAGTGGCAATGAAGCAGAATCGGACGATGCAGGGATTCAAGGAACGGACGGCAAAGTGAGCGAACACGACGAAATTTGGAAACTGCTTTCACTGGCAGCCGCGGGCGCGCTTGACGCAACAGAAGGCCAGCGCGTCTCGTCGCATCTGCGCGCTTGTCCAGCTTGCGCCGCCGAACTTGCTTCCTGGCAGGCAATCGAAACCGGCCTTCGCCGCATTCCCACGCCGCAAGTTCCGGCGGATTTGGTCGCCCGAACCATCGCGCGCGCGCAAATGCGTTTCGCGGAAGAATTGGACCGCCACTCCGAGCGCAAAGTGCTTGCCCTGGTCGTCGTGTTTTCGTGGATTTTCGTTGCTCTCAGTTGGCCGCTCGCGCAGCTTCTGGGCCATGGATGGCTCAGCCTGCTGGGACTTGGCTTTGAGCAGGCCTGGAAGAATTTCGCCGTGCTCACGGCATTGTGCTGGATAGCGGGCGCCGCTGCGGCGATTCTGCTGGCCATGCGCCGTGACCGCGAAAGGAGAATCGCATGAGCTTTCGCAAAGAACTGCGTGTAATCCCGCGCGCCGCGTGGATTATCGCCGGCCTTGGCTATGTGGGCATGGCCAGTCTGGCATGGTTGTTCTTTGTTCCGACTGATCATGAAATGTCGCAGTGGCCCCTGGGCGGACAGTTGGCTTTCATTTTCCTTATGCCCTTGGCTTTTTTTCTCATCATTCCGTTCTACGGATATATCTACGGCGACGCGAAGCGCCGCGCCATGCGTTATGTGATGTGGACCCTGCTGGCGCTCTTCGTTCCGTACTGCATTGGCATCATCCTCTATTTCATCCTGCGCGATGCGCTGCCCGTTGATTGCCCCAGTTGCCACAATCTAGTTCCGTCGAAATTCACTTTCTGCCCGTGCTGTGGCAATGCGTTGCGTCCGTACTGTCCGCAATGCGGCAAGACCGTCGAGCGCGCTTGGACGAATTGCGGCTACTGCGGCACAAAACTCCCCGGATAAGGCACGGGCCCCGCGAGAGCTACAAAAAGGTTGGGTGCGGCGCGACTCGGCAATAGAATTCGGGGGCATAAGTAATTTCACCGAAACAGATCGAGGAGGAAGGAATGCCGTACGTTCAAATTACTTGGGTCGCCGGGCGCTCGCCGGAACAAAAACGCAAACTCGCGGAGCGCATCACGGCGGCGTTGGTCGAAGACGGGCGCGCCAAGCGCGAAAATGTTCACGTGAGCTTCGTGGACGTGCCGCCGACCGATTATGCCGAAGCAGGCGTGGTGGTGGCGGATCAGAAGCGCACGCCGTAATCGCCCGGCGCGCGCCAGCCGTTCACCAGCGCGCGCTCTGAATGGAATGCGGCCCTTTAAGCGCGCACTTCGCGACGCACAAGATACGCGTCAACGAAAAAGCCCACGCCAATCACAAAGGGAATGATTCCGAGGACCGCCGCTTCCGCAGCGTCCGGCTCCCAGCGCGCGAGCAAGCCGAACGTCAGCGAATATCCAATGGCTGCAGCGATAAGCAAAATTCCCGATCTGCGCGACACGGCTGAAGGCGGCAAATCTGCCTCGAACGGGATCGTGACTCCGCGTGCAATCGCCGCGAGCCGTTCGTCGCTGCGGAACTTGCGGCCGCGCTGCCACGCCCAAGCCCATACCGCGGCGATGGGGAATCCCAGCGCCAACACCACGGCGGCAAATCCAATCATATTGTCAGGCATTTCATCTCTCCTCTCGATGCACGGTCGATACGCAGCCGCGCCCGATGTCATCTGCGAACCCAGTTACGATCGCCCGCTTGCAACCATAGATACGCTGCTACGTCAGAAAATGTTCCGGGAGAAACCCCAGCCGGGGGACGTGCGGGGAACGTGAGCTTAAACGGTGAGCGGCGGCTTCGAAGAATTATGGAACTTGTTGAACTTGCATCGATTGATCCACAGCGAAGCTCGAACATCCCGGCACGACGGTCGCGTCGCAGCGCGCCGTCACAGTGAAGCCGCCGGCACTGGCTTCCGCTGAATACGTGTAGCCCGCGCGTCTCGATTTTTGCGGCGCGAGCGTCCCGCTGGAATACAGCTCGTCGAGCGATGCGTAAGAATCGTGCCCCGCCCAGTAAATTCGTTCCGCCTGCGCAATCGAAAGCAAATCGCTTTGCACGCCGACGCTCGAAATTGCTTGCGCAGGAGCGCCGGGTGCGCCCTCCGATTGCATTTTTGAGGCATAAAGCCAATATCCGAGCACTACGATTAGCGCCGTGACCAACAATCCGAGCAAGCCTCGCATCGGTGGCTCCCTTTTGAGCGTCAGAGTGGAGGAGTATGACCATAATTATCGTCCGCCGGCGGTGGACTGCATCGCGTTTGATTGCGAATGTGTCGAAACAGAACATGGGATAGGCGTTCAGGACACACGGGTCTCCACGAATCGCACGAATCGCGGCGACGCTTGTCCCCTCGATTCGCTGTGATATCATCCCGCTACCTAACGCCAATGAAACGGACAGCCATGCGCGCAGGGCTTCTAGGGATCTTTCTCTGTCTCGGACTGTCCGCTTCCGCGCGCGCCGGCGATGTCGTGGTGCTCACATATGCCGGGCCGATCAATGCCATCAGCGCGGAATACGTCTCGCGGGGCATCGGGGAGGCAGAATCGCGCCATGCTTCAGCCCTGATTCTGCGACTCGACACGCCCGGCGGCCTCGACTCCGCCATGCGCAAAATCGTCCAAGCGGAAATGAACGCGCGCGTTCCGGTCATCGTCTTCGTTGCGCCACGCGGGGCGCGCGCCGCGTCCGCGGGCTGCTTCATTGTTCTTGCGGCGGACGTTGCTGCCATGGCGCCCGGCACGAACATCGGCGCGGCGCATCCGATTTTTCTCTCGGGCGGCATGGTTTCGGAGAAAATTGTGAATGACGCGGCCGCATACGCCCGCTCCATCGCGGCTGCGCGGCATCGCAACGTCGACTGGGCGGAAAAATCCGTGCGCGAAAGCGTTTCGTTGCCGGAGCCCGAAGCGTTGCAGCAAGGCGTGATCGATCTGGCCGCAAATGATGTAGCCGATCTGCTGCGCGAGGTCAATGGCCGCGTGGTGCACACGGCGAATGGTGATGTGACGCTCTCCTTTGCTGGCGCAACGCAGGTCGCCGTTAACCTGAACTGGAGCGAAGAGGTTCTGAGCACGCTGGCGGATCCGACGGTCGCGTATTTGCTCCTCCTTTTGGGCATACTCGCTATCGTCGTGGAGCTTTTCGCGCCGCATGGGTTTGTCACCGGCACTCTTGGCGCGGTCGCGGTGCTGCTCGCGCTTTTCGGGCTGACCAATCTTCCCGTGCATCTCGCGGGTCTCTTGCTGTTGATTCTCGGGATGTCGCTGTTGGGGCTCGAACTGAAAATCACTTCGCATGGCGTGTTGACTGCCGCAGGATTGATCGCCTTCATTTTTGGCTCGTTGTTTCTGTTTCCGCGAGCCGCTGGCTACGCGATATCACCCTGGGCCATTGGCATCGCGGCGCTGCTGTGGGTGGTGATGCTGGTGTTTGTGGTGCGTGTGGTCCTCAGAGCGCGGCACGCTCCCCTGCTGACCGGCGTGCAGCGCGTGATTGGCAGCGTGGGCGTGGCAAAAACGGACCTTGCCCCCAAGGGTGTGGTGCTGGTGAATGGCGAGGACTGGGACGCAAGCGCCGACCCGGCGCCCATCGCTCGCGGAGAAAAGATTGCCGTGCTCGAAATTCAGGGATTAACGTTGCGGGTTCGCAAACTCGCTTAAGTTTTCGCGCTTCGAAAAATTCAGGAGGCTCGCATGACCGGCTGGATCGTTCTGGTTGTCGTGGTCGTGATTTTGTTGATCGCGCTGAAATTCATCACGGACATGATCAAAATCGTCAAGGAATATGAGCGCCTGGTGGTCTTCCGTTTCGGCCGCTGCATCGGCCAGAAAGGCCCGGGGATCATTTTCCTGATCCCCATCCTCGACAAAGCCATCTGGGTGGATTTGCGCGAGCGATATCTGGAAGTGCCGCGGCAGACGTGCATCACCAAGGACAATGCCTCGATCTCCATCGACTTCCTGGTGTATTGGAAAGTGAGCGATCCGGTTCAGAGCGTCGTGCAGGTCCAGGATTTCGGCGGAGCCACGCGCGGAATTGCCATGACCACGCTGCGCGCCGTCGTCGGCGACTTAATTTTGGACGATGTGCTGGCCAAGCGCGAGGAGATCAACAACGTGCTGCGCGGGAAGCTCGATGAAGTGACGTCGCGCTGGGGCGGAAAAATTACGTCCGTCGAAATCCGCGAAATCGAGCCACCTAAGGACGTGCAGGACGCCATGACCAAGCAAATGAGCGCCGAGCGGTCCCGCCGTGCCATGGTCACCGCCGCGGAAGGTGACCGCCAGGCCAAAATCACCATCGCCGACGGCGAAAGGCAAGCCACTGTTCTCCGCGCCGAAGGCGACAAGCAATCCGCGATTCTCCGCGCGGAAGGTTATGCTCTGGCACTCGATAAAGTCTTCCAGATCGCGCGAACGCTCGACTCAAACACGATGGGCTTGCAATATCTGGACGCGCTGAAAACACTCGGTACTGGACCGTCCACGAAATTTATTTTCCCGATGGAGTTCGCGAGCTTCCTGAAGCCCATTCTGAATATTGCTCCCGCGCCACCGGGGCCGCAAAAATAACCCGCGGTTCATCGTCAACGATACCAGCGATGCGGCCGGGCGTGCATCCTGCTGCAGGCGTTTGACATCAAATTCGACGCCACATACGATAGAGGCGACAATAGCGGGCGCGCCTGAGGCGAGCCGCATTTCCACAAGGGAGATCCGAATCATGAAGCGATTTCCGCCCAGGAAGGCTGTGCTTTTGTCCGTGGTCTGCGTCCTGGCGCTCGCTTTCCAGGCTGCCGCGCAGAAGAAACTGCCCGTGCCGCCTGGCCACGCGCTCCATGTAGCTGACGAAAATGCGGTTCGCCCGCCGCAGCTCGCGATTCAAACGCACACACTGCCCAACGGCCTGACCATCGAGATGGTGCAGGACCACCACGTGCCGGTTGTCAATTTGCAGGTTTGGTATCACGTGGGCTCGAAGGATGAAAAGCCCGGCCACACAGGTTTCGCTCACTTGTTCGAGCATCTGATGTTCAAAGGCTCGGCGCATGTTGGTCCAGACGAGCATTCGCGCATCGTCGAAGCCATGGGCGGCTTCGATAACGCTTACACCAACGACGACGTCACGGTATTTTGGGAAACTTTTCCCAGCAATTATCTCGACCGTGTCCTGTGGCTCGAGGCCGACCGCATGGGCAGCCTGAACGTCGACGATGCGAATTTCAAGTCGGAGCGCCAGGTGGTGGAAGAAGAGCGCCGCCTGCGCGTGGATAATTCTCCGTATGGCCGCGCGCAGGAAGACCTTTATGCCGCGGCGTTCACGGTTCACCCCTATCACCACACGACCATCGGCAGCATCGCGGACCTCGACAAGGCCACCGTTGAGGACGTGCGCGCTTTTCACGACACATACTATCGTCCGAACAACGCGACTCTTGTGATTGTTGGCGATTTTGCCCCGGCGGAAGCGCTGGCCTGGGCTGAAAAATATTTCGACGGCATTCCGCGCTCCCCTCGACCTATTCCCCGCGTCAGTATCAAAGAACCGCCGCAAACCGCCGAGCGCAATGTGACAAAATCGTATCCCGGCGTGCCGCTTCCCGCGATTATCGAAGGGTTCAAGATGCCCGCGCAGTTCACGCCCGATTCGTATCCATTGAACCTGGCGTCGAATATTCTCGCGGGAGGCGAGAGCAGCCTGCTGTATCAGGCGCTCGTCTATAAGGACCGCATCGCGCTGGAATCGGTCGGCTTCGGTAATTTCACCGAAGATCCCAATCTTTTCTGGGTATTGGCCGTGATGAATCCCGGCCACACGGCCGAGGAAGGCGAGAAGGCGCTTGATTCCGTTCTGGCGGAGGTGAAGAGCCGGCCTATTTCATCGAGCCAGCTCGAAAAAGCCAAGAACCAGCAGATTTCGGCGTTCATTCTGGGACGCGAAACGGACCAGGAAAAAGCGGACGCCATCGGCGAAGCGGCGGTCATCGGCAAAAATCCGAATCTGGTGAATACAGGTTTAGCGCGCTATGAAGCCGTCACCGCGGCCGAGATTCAGCGCGCGGCCGACGAATACTTCGTCCCACAGCATGAAACAGTGCTCTTTTATCTTCCCGAAAAGCCATCGCAGAAGCCTGCCGAAGAGGGCAAACAATGAGCCGCCGCACTTTTGGAAAGGTGAAAGAGATGCATTTCAACCTGCGTGCATGTTTCGTCGCGGCGATTCTGATTTTCGGCATGGGGCTCGCGAGTCACACTCAGGCTCAAACGCAACGAACGCAGGAGCAAACAAACACGGCACAACAATCCACCACGACGCAGGAAAACCAGCACGGCACGGGCATTGTTCCTCCGGGAGTGAAGTTGGTGCCGGAAATGCCGGCGGGGCAGCCCAGGGGTGTCTTCCATTTTCCGAGTGCCGCGACGCGCACCCTTTCCAACGGCCTGCGTGTTTTTGTCGTCACGGATCATCGCCAACCAGCCGTGGCTGTCCGCCTGGTGCTGATGTCGGCGGGCGCGATTCACGATCCGGCCGGAACGCCGGGCATCGCTTCCATGACGGCTGACATGCTCACGCAGGGAACCACGACGCGGTCGGCGCAGCAATTCGCCGAAGCGATCGACTTTGTCGGCGGCCACATCGATGCCGGAGCGGGCGACGATGCCACCAGCGCATCACTCACGGTCGTGTCGCGCGACCTGGACCTGGGCATGGAGCTGCTTTCTGACGCCGTTCTTCATCCGGCCTTCGCGCAAGAGGAACTCGAGCGCCAACGCCAGCAAACCCTTTCCGCCTTGCGCGTCAATTACAGCGATCCCAGCTTCCTCGCCTCCGCCGTTTTTGATCGGAAGGTTTACGGCTCGTCACCTTACGGCCTGCCGGGCGACGGTACGCCGGAAACGGTCGGAAAGATCACCCGCGATGATCTGATGAAATTCCACGATGGCAATTACGCGCCCAACGACACGCTGATTGCTTTTTCCGGCGACGTCACGCCGGAACGCGCGTTTGCGCTGGCCGAGAAATATTTCGGCTCGTGGCAGAAAAAAGAAATCCCACAGGAAGAAATGGCCGCTCCCGCCCCTACCACGGGCCTGCATTTCATCGTGATCGACAAACCCGACGCCGTGCAGACGCAGATTCGCGTCGGCAAACTCGGCATTCGCCGCAATAATCCGGATTACATTCCGCTGCTGGTCACCAATCGCATTTTTGGCGGCGGGTATAACAGCCGGTTGAATACCGAAGTTCGCATCAAGAAGGGCCTGACCTACGGTGCCAATTCTTCCTTCGATGCGAATCGCTTCGCGGGCGATTTTGTCGCGGATACGTTCACGCGCACTCCCGCCACGGCGGAAGCCACGAAGCTCGTGGTCGACCTGATCCAGCAGATGTCCACGGGCGACGCGAAGCCCGCGGAATTGAAGTTTGCGCAGGACTACCTCTCGGGAGTCTATCCCATTCAGTCGGAAACAGCTTCCGAAGTGGCGGGGCGTATTCTCGCGGTCGCCGAATATGGCTTGCCCGAGGATTACAATGACACCTACCAACAGAAAATCCTGGACGTGACGGACGCCAGTGTCCGTGAGATGGCCAAGCAATATTTCAACGCACAAGATCTCGACGTCGTTCTTGTGGGCAACGCCGCCGAATTTCTTCCCGCGCTGAAGACTGAGTTTCCGGATGCGCAGTGGGAAGAAATCCCATACGGAGACCTGGATTTGCTGAGTCCCGATTTGCGCCAGCCGAAAGCGGCGGCTCCGGCGCCCACGCCGGAATCTCTGGCCAAAGGACATGATATTGTTATGGCCGCGGCGCAAGCCACGGGCGGCGACGCTCTTCGCAACGTTTCGAGCGTGGAATTCACGGAAAAGGGCAATATTTATGCCCCGCAAGGAGCGCTGGCCATCACCGTGAAATGGCAGATCGCGTATCCCGATAAAGTCCACGCCACGGTTACAACCCCCATGGGCGATATTCATCAGGTTTCCGACGGCAAGTCCGCATGGGTTCAGAGCCCGCAAGGAACGCGGGAAGTCCCGGCGGAAGGATTCGGCGAATTCCAACGCGGCATCAGCCTGTTCGGCGGGTGGGGATTCTATCAGCAGGCTTTGGCCGGAAAAGTTCAGGCGCAATATCTGGGTGAAGAGGAAGTCGACGGCAAAAAAGCCGACGCAGTGAACTGGCTCGCGTCCTTCGGCGTCATCAAGCTCTATTTCGACTCGACGACGCATCTGCTGATCGCCGCGAAATACAAATCAGGGACCGAAGATTCGGACCAGCGCTGGAGCGACTTCCGCGCGGTCGATGGCCGGCAGTTTCCCTATCAGAGCGTGACGTTTCGCAGCGGCACGAAATTTACAGATGACACGGTGCAGGATATTCATATCAACCCGACGCTGGATCCGTCTTTGTTCTCCAAGCCGGCTCCAGCGCCACCGCCAGCGTCGAAGCCTTAGCGTCAGATATCCGGTCAGCTATGCTTGCGGGAAATATTTTTGTGCCAGCCGTACTCATCGCGGCGCTTTCGTGCATCTAAGCTCTTGGCCGTAGCTCTTCAGGAGCCTCCCAGCGGCGATTTATTTGGGAATCGAACGGAGCTGACTTACACTGTTGAATCTTAACTCTTCGCATGATTCGCATTCGTAACGCATCTCGAATTTTGACGCTCACCGCCGCACTCCCCGCGGTCAGCGCATGCTTGGCGGGAATTTGTCTGGCCGGAATATGCCTGGCGGGAACGGGTCAAGCGTCACTCTCCAATGCGTCCAACGCGCCGCCGGTCCTCCAAGCCATGCAGCAGGAGCTGCAGCGCACCGTCACCGCTTACGGCAAAGCCGATCCTCCGGCGTATTTTGTGGCTTACACGGTCACCGACGAGGAAAACGTCAACGTCTCGGGCTCCAACGGCGCACTGCTTTCCTCCAGCGACTCACGCAATCGCTGGCTCGAAGTTCAGACGCGCATCGGGGACTACAGCCTAGACAACACTCACAAGATTGAAGGCCGCGAGCCTGCCTGGACCAGTCCCGGCACGCAAGCGACGCTCGATGACGACATTCCTGTGCTGAGCCGAGAAATCTGGCGCGAGACGGATCGTCAATATCGCGCCGCTGTTCAGGCCTTTATCGCCGTTCAGACCAGCAAGGAAGTGCAGGCGCAATCCGCCGAACAGCGCGCGCCGGACTTTTCTCATGAAAAGCCGCACGTGTCCATCGGCCCGGCGGTTTCGTTTCACGTGGAACGCAAACCCTGGGAGGAAAAGGTCCGCAAGTACACCGCGGCGTTCAGCACGTCGCCGGCGGTGCTGAATTCCATTGTCACGTTCACCGCTGGCGCGACAAATCAATATTTCGTGAACAGCGAAGGCTCGAAGCTGGCGTTTGGCCAGATTCGCTACCGCCTCGAATTATTTGTGCAAGGCAAAGCGCCGGACGGCATGGACCTGGAGCGCTATGCGAATTTCGACTGGGTCGATCCGTCAAAAGCGCCCACCGAAGCGGCCGTGATGAATCAGATTCGTATACTGAGCGGTCAGATCGCCGCGTTACAGAAGGCCCCGCTCGTCGAGCCTTTCGCCGGGCCGACGCTTCTCACCGGTCGCGCCGCCGCCGTCTTCTTCCACGAAGTTCTGGGACATCGCCTGGAAGGCTTCCGCCAGAAGGATGCGAGCGAAGGTCAGACTTTCACGAGCAAAGTCGGACAACCGATTCTTCCCGATTTCATCACCGTGCGCGACGATCCAACAACAAAAGAAATTAATGGCCAGGTCCTGTTGGGCTACTATCCGTTCGACGATGAAGGCGTGCCGGCTCAAAATGTTACCCTTGTCGACCACGGCATCCTGAAAAATTTCCTGATGAGCCGCTCCCCGCTCGTGAATTTCCCGCACTCCAACGGCCACGGACGGCGCCAACTTGGCTTCCAGCCCATCGCGCGCATGGGCAACACAATTGTCCAGAGCAGCAAGACGATGACGAACGCGGCGCTGCGGCGGCGTTTCATCGAGGAAATTCGCAAACAAGGCAAACCCTTTGGTCTGCTGATTGACGATATCGCGGGAGGCTTCACGTTCACCGGACGCGCCCAGCCGCAAGCCTTCCAGGTGCAGCCGCTGATCGTTTACAAAGTCTTCCCCGACGGCCGCCCCGATGAACTCGTTCGCGGCGTAAACATCGTAGGGACGCCGCTGATCTCCATCACGAAAATTATCGGCACGGGTGACACGCAGGAAGTGTTCGACGGCTACTGCGGCGCGGAATCAGGCTCGGTTCCTGTGTCGGCGGTCGCGCCGGAAATTCTGATCTCGGAAATGGAAGTCTCGAAGAAAGAATCTTCCACGGATACGCCGCCGATCCTGCCGCCGCCCGCGCATGACCCCCTGTCCAAGGAACCCGCACCATGACGCCGCGACCTGCGAATCGCATCCGGCACTACTGGCTTAACACTGTCATCGTTGCCATGCTGGCGCTGATTTTATTTGGCGCGCTTCCAGCCTGCGCCCAGAACGACAATGACCACACGCTCGAAGCCATGCAGGACGAAATGGCGCGCAATGTGGCACGGCTGCAATTGCCGGGGCAGTTGAAGCCCTTTTACATCGAATATCGCGCCGTGGATGTGGATATTCGCAGCATCACCGCGTCTTTCGGCACACTCATTTCCAGCACCCACGTGCGCAACCGCTTCATGTCCGTGGGCGTGCGCGTCGGCGACAATCAACTTGATAGCTCCAATTTTATTACCCAGAATGGTTTTCAGGGCTTCCTCGGTTCGACGGGCCAGGTGGGAATCGATCGTGACTACAAGTCTTTCCGTCAGGACCTGTGGCTCGCCACGGATCAGGCTTACAAGGAAGCTCTCGTCCAGTATTCCAACAAGAAGGCATTTCTGAACAGTCTTGCGCGCCCGCCTGAAATTCCGGATTTTTCAAAAATTGACCAACCGGTCGTGGATATTCAGCCGCTGATGAATGCAGATTGGACTTCGCGCAACTGGGAAGAGGAAGCGCGTGAAGCTTCCAAATCTCTCTGGACCTTTCCTGATCTTTACGGCTCGCGCGTGCACTACTATCTGGTTTACACCACCTATTATCTTCTGACCAGCGAAGGCACGAAGCTTCGCATTTCGCACAGCGTTGCGGGAATCGAAGCGAGCCTCGACACCCAAGCCACTGACGGCATGCCGCTCCACAACTTCTATTCGAGCTACGCCGCGCAGCCATCCGAGTTGCCGCCACCGGACAACGTCAGCACCGCTCTGGCGCAGACCGCGACGCAACTCGAAGAACTCCGCGCCGCTCCCAACGTTTCCGACTACGAAGGCCCGGTTCTTTTCGACGCGAGGGCGGCTGGCGCGGTGCTCGCGCAAGCTCTCGAGCCTTCCATTTCCGGCGCGCGTCCGCCGCTTTCCAGCCTCCCTGCCTTCGATCAAATGTTGCAGCAGATGGGTGGGAATAGCGAATGGTCTGGCCGCGTGGGCACGCGCGTGCTGCCGCTGAATGTTTCCATCACGGATGATCCTTCGGCGAAGGATTTTCAGGGCCAGCCGCTCTTCGGCGGTTACGACGTGGATGATGAAGGTGTGCGCGGCCAGAAGGTCAACGTTGTGGAAAATGGCATACTGAAAAATTTATTGATGTCGCGGCGCCCTGGCCCTGATTTCCTGGAGTCCAATGGCCACGCCCGCTCCGCCCTCCTTACGCCGCCGCAACCCACAAGCAGCAATTTGTTTTTCCAGGCCACCAACACCATCAGTCCCGCGGACTTGCGTAAAAAGTTCATCGACCTCTGCAAGACAAACGGCCAGCCGTGGTGTCTGGAAATCAAGCGCATGGACAATCCCGCTCTTGCCGCGCAAACGCAGCAGGATTTCTCCGATATTGTTTCCGGGCTTGCCGACGGGCTGGCCAGCGGCGACCGCCTGCCGCTGCTCGTTTATCGCGTTTACGTTTCTGATGGCCACGAAGAACTCGTTCGCGGCTCGCACATCAAGGGCCTGGATCTCCGTGCGTTCCGCACCATCGCAGGGATCGGCAATGATTCTACGGTTTTCAATTTCATGCAGAACGCGCAGCAGGGACTCGGCGGCACTGCTCTGGCCACATTCGGCTCGGTCGAAAGCGGCATTCCCAGTTCCATCGTTGCGCCGTCATTGCTTCTCGAAGATGTCGAAGTTCGCGGATTCCATGGCGAGCCGCGCCGCTTGCCCCTCTTGCCCGTCCCAGCCTTGCAGCAATAGCACTGCCCGCCTCCCGCTCTATTTAATCTCCGCGAGAATTTCTCCGTTGTCATTCAAGCTCAATTTGTCGGGTTGAAACGGAAGCGCGATTCGCAACGACGTGCTGGGTCTGTCGATCTTCATCCAGCCGATAATTCCGGACTTGCCTTTTACGTGAACGTAGACCGGAAGCGTGTCTTTCCATCCCGCGGGAACTCCCGATTGCGTCACAGTGCCATCCACTTCCCACTTGTTGTCGGGCAAAGGCTTCACGGTATAGCCAAGATGATATTGCGCGATTCCCGTTCCGTAGACGTACTCGTTGAAGAACCAATCCATCCGATGGTTCTGGTCAATGTCCATGTACGGCGCCAGGTGGCGCTCGACCACACCCTTAAAATCTTCGGTGGATGCGGCCTTGCCGGCGAAGCTCTTTGTGAAGTCCTGCATCAAGGCCTTGAATAACTCGTCGGGCGATTTGCTTCTGGGATCGTAGAGCATCGCACGCAACATTTCCAAAACATATCCGCCCTTTTCGTAGATAACCGTGTCGTATCCTCCCGGCGCTTGCGAAGATCCCAGCCGCTGCCCCATCCAAACGGGCCCAAGGTCCTCATAGCGGTGACCGAAAGTATTGCGGCTGAACAAATCTTCTCTGTCTCTGTGCAACCGGTCGAGGTATTGCTTTGGGCCGTCGCGGAATTCCACGTAAAGATTGCCGGAAAACTGCGCGAATCCTTCCGAAAGCCACTGATCGTGGTAACTTTTCCATCCGATTTCGTGGCCCCACCACTGATGCGAAACTTCGTGGGCGCGAAAGAAATCGCTGATGCGAATCTGATCCGTCACGCCCAGTACGTGTCGTTGTGTTTCGTCGAGAAACGACAACACGGAGAGATACAGCAGCATCGGCCATCCCTGCCCGTAGCTGTACGGAATATTGGTCACGGCCAGCCGCTGAAACGGGAAGGGGCCAAAATAATCCTGAAATACGCGCAGATTATTCCCGATTTCGATTCCCATTGTTTTGATCGTCGCGGCGGGATCCAAAGTTCCAATGGGAGCTTCCCCTCCCGCGCCCTGGCCCGGCAATGCGGGATGCAGGAACGTTTGGATGCTGCTGAGAAAATCATCGGGACTCCGGTTTGCGTAAATCTGCACGTCGATGTTGCCGACTTTGTCGTCGTAAAGTTTGTAGTCGCCGTAGGCGAATCCGGAAACCGCCTGCGGCATGGGGCTTTTCCAATGGGTCACGGTCCAATCGCCTGCTGTGTTTTCACTAATCTTATCGCCGGTCGCGACCAGCGTGAGCTTCTTGGGTGTATGGAACGTCATGTCGAAATCGGAGCGCCTGGCGAAGTCATCGGACACGCCCGGATACCATCCATAGCTCGGGCAGAAGTAATTTCCGTTACCCACTTTCTGAATCAGGCGCTTGCCCGCGTACTCGAACATGAGCGTTGCCGTTTTACCTTGCTGCGTTGCGGCAGGCAGAACCACGGCAACATAGTCACCGAACGTCGGATAGTGATCTTTTGGGTCGCGCGGCTGAAAAAACGGCAGTGCCGCCCCGGTTTCGTCCTTTACCGCGCTGACGCGCAAATTCGGACTTAGTTCGAAGACCAGCACGCGTTTGCCGGCCTTCTGATATTGCAGATTCACCTTGGTTGTTGCGCTCAGATCAGCGCCGCCCGTGACCGTGGCGTCGATTTGATACTCATCTACCGCAAAAACATCTTTCCTCGTGGGCAGTTGATAAGCCTGGTTCGCGGTCACATTTCCCGCGGGAAAACTCATCCACGTGTCGAAGAGCAGCGCGTAGCTCCCACGTGACACGTAGCGGCCCACGCTGATTTCCTCGGGCTCCAACGCGTCGTAGCGGGCCAGAACCCATCCTTCGCCATTTGTCTTCATGTCCGCGGCAAAGTAAGCCGTCTGTTTGTGATCTTGATCGAGCACGCCTTCGAATAGGCGCGGCACAATTTCCGCGTCCAGGTCTTCCCGCGTGCGTTGTCGGCTGTTGTAGAGATTTTCAAGGTCGGCGGCCGGCCCGTTCGTCCACTTCACCTGCGTTGCGACTTGTTCGAATGTATCGTCAGTGAAGCTGAACGTTGCTTCCGTGAAGTCCATGTTCAGCACCTTTTGCTTCGTAAAAAGTTCGAGTTGTTGCGCTTCGAGCGCGTTCGGCGGCGCAATCTCGATGGTCCCACGCCCTTTGAAGGCAGCTCCGAAAACGACCCCAGCCGCTCGCTGTGAAAACGAGATTGAGCCGTCCTTGAGGGTGAGGCGAATGCGATCATGCACAATGGTTACACCCTCGACACTTGCCGTTTTCTCTGGATCAAACGAGGTTTGCCCCACCGCGTTCCATGCGGCGCGTGCATCCTGCGCGCCGGTGTTTTGTGCCCTGACTTCTGGCGGTGCTATACACACGGAGAAAAACACTGCAGCTTGCAGCAAAGCGCAAAGCAAGGGCCGTCGAGGAACCTGCATCATCGGGCTCTCCCAGGAAAAACTGCCCAATTCTATACAAATGGGAAGGAGAAGAAAGAGTAAAGGCCGGGAGAATTACCGCTGCGTTACGGGGGAGTTGCGGTTCCAAGGTGATGAACGTGACTTCCGGCCGACACACAAACCGCACGGGCAGATTCGACATTCCGATTCCGCGACTCACGTACATTCGAGAGCCTTTCTCTTCGTACCAGCCCTGCAAAAATCTCCCGCTTCCCAGCGGGAGCCAAAACGGCTTCACAAAGGGTATCCGTACCTGCCCGCCGTGCGTGTGTCCCGCCAGACATAAATTCGCATAGCCCGCTGCCTGGTCGAAATATCCCGGCGAGTGAAACATTAGAATCGTGTAAGCGTCCTTCGGAATGCCTTTCAGCGCGGAGTTCAGATTTGCGAAGCCCGAATAGGGATCATCCAGGCCTGCCACCCACACGTGCGGGCGCAATTCGTGATTCTGATTGACCAGCAGATGAATTCCCGCGTCGCGATAGAATTGCCGCTCATGCCTCACGGGATGCCAATTCTCCCAATTCCCGCGCACGAACCAGACGCCCAGAGGAGCGTGCAGTTGCTTGTACACCTTCAAGCAATCTTGATAATTTCCGAACGGATCGGCCAGCGTGTCGCCGGTAATCAAGATCACGTCGGGCTTTTCCCTGGCCAGAATGGCCAGCATTTTGCGTTCGGGACGTCCCAAGCCGCGCGTGTGCAGATCGCTCAGCTGCGCGATTTTCAGCGGGCTGCTCACTCCGGCGGGAATCTCGTAATGAGTTACTTGAATATTCTCCGGCTCGACCCATAGCGCGTCCGCCGCGAGCCCGAATAGCACTGTCGCGACGAGGATCACAATCCAGTGCCGGCGCCACCACGGCGCTCGCCGCCGCTGCAGTTCGCTCCCAACGTTCATTCCTGCTGCGCTCCTCGAAATCGCGCGATGAATACTTGGGGAATTACAAATGCCAATTACGAATCTTCCACTATACCGGGAAATGTACGAGGCGAAACCGCGGATTTCCGCCCCCGCCATCGTATAATCACGCGGAATCCTTCATGGATGCATCCACTCTAGCGGTGCAGGAAAAAAAGCGTGTGGCGCTGGTGTCGATTGGCGCCGCCGTCGTGCTCGTGTCGCTGAAGGTATTTCTCAGCCTCCGCACGGGCAGTTTGGGAATTCTTTCCGAAGCGTTGCACTCCGGCCTCGACCTGCTCGCCGCCATCCTCACCTATTTTTCCGTGCGCATTTCAGACAAGCCCGCAGACGCCGATCACACCTATGGCCACGCGAAGTTCGAGAGCGTCTCCGCCTTCATGGAAACAGCGCTGCTTTTGATGACGGCCGTTTACATTATTTGGGAAGCGATCCAGCGATTGCTGTTTACACCATCGCCCGTGTACCCCAGCCTTCTCGCTATCGTCCTTCTCGCGCTCATGATCGGCATCGACTGGACGCGCGCTCGCCGCATTTCCCGCGTGGCTCATCAATATCCCAGCGAAGCTTTGGAAGCGGACGCGCTCCATTTCTCGACTGATGTTTGGAGCACCAGCGTCGTGCTCTTTGGCGTGATCGCCGTCCGGCTGGGCCAGAGTTTCAGCATTCCCTGGCTGCGTTTCACCGATCCGCTCGCGGCCCTCGCGGTTGCGGGAGTGATCATTTGGGTGGGCGCGCGCATGGGCCGTCGCACGCTCGAAGCTTTGCTCGACGTCGCGCCCAAGGGACTGCAAGACAGAATTCTAACGGCCGCGCAGAAGGTCGAAGGCGTTTTGGGAGTGGACCGCGTCCGTCTCCGCCGCGCCGGCCAACGCTATTTCGTCGACGTCACCATTAGCGTCCCTCGCACTACCAGCCTCGAAGAAGCCCACGCGACCAGCGACCGGGTCGAGCACCGCATCGGCGAAATCGTTCCCTCTGACGTGGTGGTTCACATGGAGCCGCGCGCGCGTTCCGGCGAAAATTTCCTGGAGACGATTCGCGCCACCGCGCAGCGCCGCGGCTTGGCCGTCCACGAACTATCCGCGCATCAAATTGACGGGCGCCTCTTCGTCGAATTGCATCTCGAAGTCGACGAGCATTCCAGCCTGCACGAAGCCCATCGCCTCGCCACTGCTCTCGAGCAGGATTTGCTCCGCGAAGCCGCCGGAGCGCACATCAACATTCACATCGAGCCGCTCGGCACCCACATTCCCGGCGGCGAGGAAATGAAGGAACTCGCCGTCCGCGTCCGCGACTTCATCAACAGCCTCGGCGCCGAATATCACGAGTTCACCGATTGCCACGACGTTCACGTCCGCATCGTCGAGCACAAAATTCTCGTCTCCTGCCACTGCGCCATGGACGGCGCGCTTCCCATCACCCAGGTCCACGACGTCATCGCCGCCCTCGAAGATCGCGTCAAGGAGCAGTTTCCCCAAATCTACCGCATCACCATCCACCCCGAACCCGTCGACGAAACCTGAGGGTACACGACAAATGAGTCACCAATACACAGGAGCAAAAATGCGCGTCTGCCACCCGCTCTAAATCACTGGCCCTGCAAGGTACCTGAGTTGCTTATGCCTGGACTGTATATAGATCTTGCTCAAAGCCTGAAAGCGAATATCTTAAAAAGCCACATCCTTGATGCGCGTCGTGACGAACCAGCTATACCCTCCACGCATCCTTCACGCCCACGTTCCGGTCGCCGCAGTTTCTGCGACCAAACAGAAGTTGTCGGCATCCCAGGGGAGTACACTCATGATTCCGGAGGCAACTATGAACTCGAAAGAAATCTCCGCAAGTCTGGCTGGAACTCTCTCTCTCGGTGGCGAACTTACCGTTCATCGCCTCGGTTTCGGCGCCATGCGTCTTACCGGAGAGGGCATTTGGGGCCCTCCAAAAGATCGCAAGGCCGCGATCGCCGTTCTTCGCCGGGCCGTGGAGCTGGGTGTCAATTTCATTGATACCGCGGATTCCTATGGACCATGTGTAAGCGAAGAGATCATTGCCGAAGCCTTGCATCCTTACGCGCCTGACCTCGTCATTGCCACGAAGGGTGGCTGGGATCGGCCCGGTCCAAACCAATGGACCCACAATGCCACGGCGGCTCACCTTCGCAAAGCGGTTGAGGGCAGCCTGAAGAGGCTGCGACTCGACCGCATTGACGTCTACCAACTCCATATCCCGGATCCCGTCGTCCCGTTCGAGGAATCCGTCGGAACTCTCGCGCAACTCAAGGACGAAGGAAAGATTCGCCTGGTGGCGTTGTCCAATGTCACCCGAGAGCACATCGAGCGAGCGCGCCGCATCGTCCCCATCGTCTCCGTCCAGAACCGTTACAGTTTGGCCGATCGCGAATGGGATTACGTCGTGGACTATTGTGAGCGCAATGAAATCGCCTTTATTCCCTGGTTCCCACTGGGAGGCGGCAGGGCCGCCGGTGAAGTTCTCAATCAAGTGGCCCGCGCACAAAGTACCAGCCCCAAGCAGGTCGCCCTCGCATGGCTCTTGAAACGCTCGCCGATTATTCTGCCGATTCCAGGGACTTCTTCTGTGCAACATCTCGAGGAGAATGTTGCGGCCGCCTCTCTGCGCTTGACGGACGACGAGTTTCAAAGGCTTTCCCGCGTTCCTCAATTGGCGGCAGCGCGCTGAAGGGGGCGATGAACCAGCTAGTCCCCCGCGAAGCGCCAGAGGAGCACGCCCGCGAGACTGAGCACGGGAAGTGACGTGAAAAAAGCGAGGTGGTACCACGCCGGAAGTTTATTCCAGATGGAAATGTGCACCGGCAGGAACAGGGCCAGCAGCACCACGCCCGCGGCAAGCGATGATTTGATTCTCTCTTTTGCCGCCAGCGCCGCCACGAAGCCCGACAGCACCGAACATCCTGCGCTCTCCGACAGCCGCGTGAT
>JBAUEX010000348.1:0-3704 GCA_049678845.1 Candidatus Acidiferrales bacterium | reverse complement strand
ATGCATATTTGTATAACCAGAACCGCCACTATAACGCTACGGATGCCATCACGCAGGCCGGCATCAGATCCGGTAGCCTCTCTGGAAAGCCGAGGTTTGATTACAATCGAATCGGCGGGACAATCGGCGGACCGGTGCTGCACGACAAACTTTTCTTCTTCGGCGCCTACGAGCATGAAGGGACCGGAGCCTCCAGCCTTTCTAGCACAACCATTTTCCCAACGGCTGCAGGCTACACCACGCTGAGCTCTCTTCCATCCGGGATATCACGATTTGGAACGACGGCCAGCGTCAGCCCGTACATTCTGAATTTTTTGAAACAATTCGGTGCTACGGCGAGCACAGCATCAAGCCCTTCGATCTGGCCTGTGGTTTTGGGCACCCCGATTCCGGTGGGTCCGGTCACCAATGGGATTCCCATCTTCGCGAACAATGATCGTGTGTTGGCAAGTTCGGACTGGATACCGGATGTCAACGATCAGGTTCACTTCCGATTTAACTACAATCGTGGGCCCGACGGCGTCCTCGCTGGAGCTCCAGTGGCTTCGCTGAATGCCAACGGCCAGATCAGCAACTACTTGGCGTCAATCGGATATACACACACATTTAGCCCAGCGCTGCTGAACGACGTGCATTTAGCGTACCATCGGCAAACGACGGATTTTGCGGTAGTCAATCCTGCTGCTCAGAATATTCCGAACATCGTCATCGGCCAGATCCCATTGGATATAGGGCCTCCTGGCTCGGTGCCCAGCGGCTCGTTCAACGACATCTATCAGTTTATGGACGATGTCTCTTGGCAGAAGGGGCGGCATTTATTTAAATTCGGAGTCGACTTACGAAACAACATCGTGACCGACATCAGTAACGTGACTCCTCGCGGCGACTACAATTACGTGGACTTCGAAGATTTCGTCACCGACATTCCTCCTACCGTGAGCGGCGAACGCGGTGCAGGAGGCACGCACATCGCGTTGAACAACTATGAAATAAACTGGTACGCTCAGGACCAGTTCAAGGTGACACACAACTTCACGGCCTATCTGGGGATCCGCTATGAATACAATTCGTTGCAGCGCGATATGGCGTCGCAGTCCCAGGAATCTATCGCCAATGTTCCGGGCCTAATCACATTTGGCAAACCAACCGTCTCGAAAAACGATTGGGGGCCCCGGATTGGTTTCGCCTGGGACGTCTTCGGTAACGGGAAGACCGCAGTGCGAGGCGGATATGGAATTTCCTATTCGCCTATTTTCGGTGCCTATGTTGGGGGTGGGGAGTTGCCCTCGTCGCTCCAGCAGGTGATTATCACACCTTGCAGCCCATGCGGCGTACCGATCCCTACAGCGAATTTCTTGCAGAACGGCGGAATCCCCAATACGTTGGTCCCGTTAACGTCCGCTGCGCAGGCCCGCAGCATCATCGCTTCCTATGTACCGGACCAAATTGAGCCCAATTTTCAAACTGCGACGCTCAGCGTGGAGCAAGATCTCGGGCGGAACTGGACCCTCACGGCTCGATATCTTCACACAAAGGGAACTCATTTGAGCGTACAGGCCAGACTAAACGCTGGCGTTGTACCTCCGGCGGCCGATTTTCTACCAACCTTCTTCTCCGCGGCGCAGGTCCCCTCGCAATCGATGCTCGATACGTTGCCGACCGTCGGGCAGTTTCTGGCGGCTGTGACCCACCCTTATTCCGCATCCGGATTTACGAGCCCTCTCACGACTCATCTCCCAATCGCCAATTCGAGCTACAACGCGGGAATCCTCGAAGCTACTCATCGCTTTAGTCATGGATTCCAGTTCGATGCAAATTACACGTGGAGTAAGGCGATTGACGACGCGACAAATGAATTCTTCGTCAACTATACCGATCCCCGTCGTCCGCAGGACTGGCGCAATCTGCCGAACGAGAGGGGCGTTTCGGTGCTCGATGTGCCGCAGCGTTTCGTCCTGGTTGGCATTTGGAACCTCCCCTGGTATTCGAGCGGCTCGAGTGGCACCGGATTTCAGCGTGAGTTATTGGGGGGATGGGGCGCGTCATTCACCTATACTGCGTCGTCGGGAACTCCCTGGACCCCGCTCAGTCTTGCAAATTCTGTTGGCAACGGTGATAGCGGCGTGCAGCGGGTGATTGTCAACCCTGACGGAACGTCAAACACGGGCTCGCTGGTGACACCGATCAAGAATTCTTCGGGGCAGACGGTGGCCTATCTGGCAAATAATTCTAGTGCTCGATTCGTTCAAGCGCAGACCGGCTCATTTCCCACTGCCGGACGCGATAGCTTGCGAGCCCCAGGAATTAACGAGACGGATTTGCAGATTAAGAAAACATTTCCATTCGGCGAGTCGCGCAACTTCGAGTTCGCTACTCAATTCTTCAATGTGTTCAATCATCCGCAGTTCACACTCGCCAACCTGCTAGCAGTGGATCCCGCCGAAGGGGAGGGCTATGCGTACGTCGGCAGTTCCAATTTCAACAACATCGTCGCCGATGGTGGGACCGGCGGGGCGCGGATCATTCAGTTCGTGATCAAGGTGAATTTCTGATTCGTGCAATTCCAACGGAAACCAGCCGTCCTCTCGCGTCCGAGCGGCTGTTCACCGGAGATATCCGATGAGACGCCGTTTGGTGTTGGGTTTCGGTCTGCCGCTACTTGTGTTAATTCCTCTCTCGCTTTCAGGGCAGAAGCCTGAGGGGAAAGCTCCAGGAGCTGCGGCGGGTTCGCTTTCGAGTCGAGATCAGCGGGTGATCGACAATGAAAGCGCCGTATGGGAAGCGGTGAAGCAAAAAGACGCGATGCGGTTTGATCAATTGGTGGCGGACGACGCCCGAATTATTTTTGACACGGGAATCCTTACGAAATCCGAGTTCTTGAGTTCGCTGCCCGACCGGACCATCCTCGATTATCACATCGGTCCTTTCACCGTTCTCCATCCCGACAATCAAACGGTTATTTTAATCTACAAGGCGACCCGATCCGGCACATATAAAGGGAGGGCTTTCCCAGCGACGGCAGTGCATGAGAGTTCCGTCTGGGTTCTCCGAAAAGGAAAATGGGTTGCCGTCTTGAATCAAGAGACCCCGATTGCACCGTGAGTTTGGTGCAATTCGCGGCGAGGACCCAGTCAGATCTCCGGGCCAGTATAGAAAGGCAAGAATTATGATCCGAACCAGACTTCGCCTTCATCTCTTGTTGCTTGGGCTCACTGTACTCGTCGCGCTAGCAACCGCGAGTTGGATGCAAGCGCAGACTTCTTGGCCCGTGGCGTCCGCGCGACCGCTCTCCGGTTTACGCTGGCGCTTGGTCGGACCGATTCGGGGCGGACGTACCATCGCCGTCTCTGGAATCGCCGGAAACGCTGATGTTTTCTACTTTGGTTCCGTCGCCGGCGGCGTATGGAAGACCACGGACGGAGGTTTGCAATGGAAACCGCTGTTCGACCATCAGCCGGTTTCTTCGATCGGCAGTATGGAGGTCGCCCCCTCGAATCCGAACATCATCTACGTGGGCACAGGAGAAGCCTGCATTCGCGGCGATATTTCCTATGGGTATGGCGTTTACAAGTCGATAGATGGCGGGCAGACCTGGACCAACATCGGCTTAAAGGATACACGATTCATCGGCAGAGTAATCGTCGACCCGAAAGATGCAAATAGAGTGTTCGTGGCGGCGCTGGGCCACGTCTATGGCCCAAACA
>JBAUEX010000347.1:0-8335 GCA_049678845.1 Candidatus Acidiferrales bacterium | reverse complement strand
CAAAGGTTCGAAATCGGAAATTCCGGTCAGTTGCTACACCTGGCTTGTAGCCGACGACGTTCTGAAGGCAAACGATGGAGGGGAAAGTATGTTTCACTTAATCTGGTATGTTCTGATTGGGCTAATCTCGGGGGTTATCGCGAAATCAGTGATGCACGTGCATATGACGATGTTCTGGACGATTGTGCTCGGCATCATCGGATCCATCATCGGCGGTGCCGTTACCCACATGTTCTTGCGCCCGAAAAACGAACGATATCATCCGGCCGGCCTAATTTTTTCCACACTCGGCGCGATCCTGGTTCTCTACGTCTGCTATAAGCTGAAGATTCATTTTCCCCGGGTCTAATCTCCTACTACAAGACATTTGTTCAGCTGCGACACGGCGTAGCTATGGTGGCGCAAGATTTCCTGTTGAGGCTCGTCTTGATGGCCGCATATTTGTGGGATTTCACCTGGACGTAGGAATAGGCGATGCTGTGATGGAGCCACTCGAAGTCATCGAAGGGCGATGACCCAGACGGAAGGCAAACTGGGTGCCGTCTTCTCTAGGAGCGGCGTGTACTTGTCTGGATCGTAAAAATAGAGAGGCAACACGCGCCCCAATGATGCGCCAAATTCTTGATCCGTCGTCAGCTGGGGGTTAGGCCAGGGCTTCATGGCTTCGGATATGGCAGCCTCGAATCTCTTGTCTCCCTTTCGGGCCTCGAATTCCTTTTGCACTGTGGCTTCTTCATTGAAATCCTGGATATTTGAATCAACAAGAATCAGTTTCTTGACGCGCTTGGGGTAGCGAATCGCGTAGCCGAGCGCGATTGCGCCGCCATGAGAGTGGCCCAATATGCTGATCCGCGGGAGGCCCCAATACTGTCGCAGACCTTCGAGATCATCCACCATGTCGGAGGTGCTCATTTTCTTTTCGTCAGCCGGGCGACCGGACTGGCCGCTGCCGCGGGTGTCATAAAAGACGAGAGTAAAGTGAGCCTCCAAGGGAGCGAGCCCATTCTGCAAGTACTCGGAACCAATTCCCCAGCCCGGTGCCTGAACGATGGGCAACGGGCCGGTACCTCTCACCGCATACCAGAACTTGACGCCGTTGACGTTGGCCGAATGCTCACCTTTCGCCAGCCGCGCGTCCGGTTTTGCAGATTGCGCTTGTGCAATGGGGGCAAGGAAAAATAGGAGCAGGGCAAGTGCAAATCCGGCGGATGTTGCCGCGCTTGCGCCGTTCCATTTGAATGTGCAACGAAAAGCCCGTGCCGCATTTCGTGGCATTACATTCGCTCCCGGGAAACTAAGGACCTGAGAATCGTGATTTGTCCGTGAAAAACGCTCCAACGATCGAAACGTCGCCTCATCAAAGCTAAAGTAGAAAACCCGGCTGCCGCAGCTTTACGGTTCGACTTTATGCCGCGCGACCATGCCGGCCATGATGTGATCGCTGATGTGGCAATGATAGAGCCAGATGCCGGGCGCATCCGGCACCATGTCCGCAGTGATCATTTGCGCCGACAGAACCGACACAACGTCCGTGCGCTGGCCGCCCACCAGCACCGTGTTGCCGTGCCAATGCGGGGTGTGCGCGTTGTTAAAGCCGCCAAGCGTCGCCACGTACCATCGCACGTGGTCGCCTTGCTTCATCGTCATCATCGGCATGTTTCCGAAGATGTAGCCGTTGATCGACCATTTCAAGTTGGTGTCCACAAAGCCCGTCCCGACGACGGGCGTCACCATGCCATCGGCGGTAACGGGCCGGAACTCGGTCCGATCCACGCCCTTGGGATCGGTGCGGTGGGCGGCGACCAGTCGGACCTGGACGAGAAACAGCACAAACCACAGCGTCATCACCAAGCCGTGAACATGCAACAGAACAGGTAGGCTCCGAGTGCCGAACAGTTCCTTTAAGTAATACGCGCGAGCGAATCCGGCCAAGACGATAAGAGCAGTGGCGACGGCAACCCAGGTGTAGAAACCACCGCGTGATTTGATTTGATTCGTGGGTACGTGAGTACTCATTCGCGTTGACCCTCCCTATGCGGCGAACTCCGCCAGCACATAGCCTTCGACACGACCGCCGTCGATGACTATTCACGATGACGGTTTTGGCGAGCGATCATGCGGGCCGTATGTTCTGGTTGAGAGAGAACAGGTTGTGGCGATCGTAGCGCGCTTTGATGTGCTGGAGCCGCACGTAATTGGCACCATAGGCGCGCCGCACGCTGTTCTCTCCCTCCCGCTCCATGACGTTCACGTAGTTGCCGTCTTCGTCCACAGGCAGTTTCGTTTTCAGCGACTCAGTCCACTCTCTGGCAGCTCGCTGCCCATCCGACGGTTTCCAGTAGGCGGCAACGTCGTAGCCAATTCCATCCCTGCGTAGTGGAAATGCCGTAGCAGTTACCGGAACCCGCGTCACTGCGCCGTGAAGGTGAATCAGGAAGCAATCGACGCGAAAAGGCGCGTTCGAAAACGCGTTTGCGAGAATCTCGATCCTCCGGTCATCAAACTCCGCGAAAAATCCGCCGCAATGTTCCTCATAGCTCGGCGGAATATCGGCGGGTACCATCTGCTCAAGCTCAAGGTACCGCCTCATCTGAACGGTATCGTGCACGACGGCCGGGTGATGACGAAGAGGTGCCAGCACCCTTTCTCCGTCGCCCTGCTCACCGACGTAGCAGGCCTGGATTGCGATCTGTGGCTTGCGAGTGGGCTCCTTGGACATTAAGGCGATCAGTGTCAGCTCATCCGGCGCGGCAGGGATAAACTCTCGAAACGCTCGTAAAAACTCGCGCGGGTCGTCTGACTCGAGCGTGATATCGCCCGCGAAAACCTTCGAGACAGGGTGGAGTGCCACCTCAAACGCCGTGACAACCCCAAAGTTGCCGCCTCCTCCACAAATGGCCCAGTAAAGGTCCGGGTTCTCGTGCGCGCTCGCCCTGACCTGGCGTCCGTCGGCCAGCACGAGTTCTGCGCCAAGAATGTTGTCGCAACCGAGGCCGTACTTGCTCATGAGCGGACCGACACCCCCGCCGAGAAGAAACCCTCCTACACCCACGGAAGGACACTGCCCCAACACCGTGGCGACTCCTGCCTTGGCGGTCTCGATCTCGACCGCACCGCACAACATTCCGCCTCCGAGGCGGGCACGGCTTTTGTCGGCAGCAGTGGTCATGCTGCGGAAGCCGGACATGTCGAGCACGAGACCTCCCTCGCAAGTCGAGTATCCGGCATAGCTGTGGCCTCCGCAGCGGACGGCGAGTGGCAAATGATTGGAGCTTGCGAAGCTAACGGCGGCCTGGATGTCCTGTGGGCTGGCAGGATGCACCACGAGCGCGGGATGCGCGGCAAACTTGGCTGCATAGCCCTTGCGAAGTTGCTCGTACTGCGGGTCTCCGGGGCGGAAGACTGTTCCAGTGAGTCCACGCGCAAACGCTGCGAGACTGGCATGGCTCGGCTTCGACACCGGAAGCGCCGCGACCTGCTGAGAAAAGCCGGATCTCGCGAATAACGGAAGGGACCAACAAAGGCCCTGCCAGAGGAATGAACGCCGATTCATAGATGCCCCCTTGAATGATGGATCGGGAAACAAACTGCCGAGAAGAGTGTTGGCCAGTTCAGAAGTAAGGATGAGTGCCAGCCCCCTCGATGTGCTTCTAGTAATTAGTTCATTTCGCAGGGAAATAGCTCAGGTCTGGCCGGAACTGGACCACATCCCGAGTAAAGTGACCGCCGATTAAGGCTGAGACTTCGTTCACAATGGTGTTCGCCTCATCTTTCCCAAAAGCATTCTTCAAGATTTCATCCGGCGGAGGGCCGCCGAAATCGGCCGAACTATCGTGACCAATTGCAGCGATCCAGGTTCCGAATTCGCCTCCCTCAGTCAACGCGAGCCAGCTGACATCCATCGGAGACTTGGTTTTCTCGATCGCTTCACCGAGGCGGCCTACTGCCGCCGCGAACTGGTCTTGTTTGCCGAGAGGCACATGAAATGTGTCGAGCTCGTAGTACTTCGCAGGATGGTCCAGGCTTGAATGGTCTAGCTCAGGAATTTCTTCGTACACCTTAAGAACGTGCGTGGCGACGGAGTCTCCCATAGCTTTTTCATATTCCGCTTGAATCTGCGTATCTGAAGGCGCGGGCTTGTCCAAGTCGGCCCAGTGCATCCATCGGCGCACCGAGAAGTACATCCCGGCGTTTTCGCCGGTGATCTGTTGAAAAACGGCGCGCCCCTGCGAATCGTTGTTGGACGCGTACCAGGCAGCCATCTGCTTGAGCCCTTCCTCAAACTGCTTCTCGGCCCCCGGTTTGGGAGTCATCTCTAAGACAAGGGTTACATTCCCAGGCTTTTGCTGCGCGAAGGCCGGTAGCGAGGAAATGGCGCTGAGTACCGCGACTGCAAAAACTACAACCAGTCTGTGAAGCTTCATCAAATCCTCCTAAAGTGATTTTCTAGAAATGGGAGTGTCAAAGATGTGTGCTGTATTCGCTCGCCATCAGTTGCAGAAGAATAGACACGAGGTGATATCCGGCGGTAAGAAGAAGCGCAAACATTCCGGGTATAAGAATCAAAGCGCCGGCCTCTTCTATGCGCTCTTTGTTTCGCTTAGCCACGGCTTCACCTCGTCTGAGACCCTTGTTTTAAGATTCGTTGTCATCCTTGCGCTGGCGATGGTCGGGCCGGCGGCTCACGCTCCCCGGCGGCGCCGTAGCTTTCCGCCGAGACCCAGCAGGCCCGTGCCGAGCAGCAGCAGTGTGCCGGCTTCGGGAGTTTGCGTTTGGTTAAGCGGCGTGACGCTAAAGGTGACGCTGCCGGGACCAATAGGCATATTTGAATCGTTCGACAGAAAGCACTGGCCCGTCGACGGATCGCAGGCGAACGGGAGCGTTGGATTGAATCCAAGCGATGGATTCCACCCGCCGAAAGTCCCTCCACCCGTAAAATTCAAAGGAGGAGAGTCCGGAAGGAAACCATTGGCGAACAACAATGAATTTCCTTGAACATCGAAGTAATCACAACCTGTATTCGGGAGATTGCAGTAATGGAAAGTTGTGGGGATGCTGGCGTACTGGCCGGCTGCCCATGTGAAAAAATAGTCTACAGGGTTTGCGTTGTCGTCCTCCGTAAATGGCGTGCCGATCGGAAACGTGTAGCTGGCAAGAGTGTCGCCGAACGCCTCGGCGCTGAGGTTCCCGGATAAAGGGACGGTGAACGTGGCGGAAGGAGAGACACTCATGTCAAACTGAACACCCGGCAAAAAGTTGAAGAAAAACGGATCATTGTTGCTGGTATTGCCGGGACTTGGGAACTGGAAGGTCAAGGGCCCTCCATTGACGGCATTCCACGTAAGCGTGTCTCCAGCGGAGAACGTGCCGTCGGAGCTGACCCACGTGTAATACCCGTATTGGACATTGGGAGTGCTGGAATTGACCGTGGCCTGCAGGTTCGCTCCCGCAATAAGACTAGCGGACGCCGAAGCTGCAAATGCGCTCAGTGAATAGCTGGCGCTGTAATTTTGTCCCGTCGCGCCTGCCGTGGCGGTTCCGCTGGTCAGCGAGCCGCCGGAGAGCAGATTGGCGCTGGCCGTCGCCGAGAGACTCTGATTGTAAATATTTTTGCTCCCGCTGAAAGGGCCGATGTTGTATTGGAAGCCAGCACTTGCGGAGACGTTCGCGTTCGCGGTGATCGTTCCGCTGGTCCACGAAGGTGTGTAGCCGATGTTCATCGTCGAGAAGGTATCTATATGCGCGCCGGTAGCGAAGGTGGGCACTTGAAACAGTGTCGAGCCGTTTAGGGACAAGGATGTCCCGGGCGTGACTGTCGGCACCGGAAACAGAGTGAAAGACCCGAACGAGATCGTCGAGTTCGCTTGCACGCCGAAGTTGCTGAAGGGAAATGGCCCCGCGCCTGCCGAAAGCGAAGTGTAGCCGGACGTACCCTGCGCATTTGTCGTGACGCTGATGCTTGTTTGCCCACTGGCCGCGACGGCGCAAATTAGTACTGCGAGCGTGACAGCTAGCGTTTGCACAGAAATAAAACGTCTGGAAGCTATTCTGTTCCACGACGGACATTCCATGATGCGTTTCATTGAACTCCCCCTCTTTAGTTTGCGTTCGATCTGATACTGAGTCCGGTGTAAGCGCTGCCCGGCCTTGCACTCCGCGCCTGCATTACAGGCCGTTCTTCACGTAGTAGCCCGAAATATTAAAGCCGCAGTCTGCGCTAAAATTTTCCGGGGTCTCGACAAAGATAGCGAAGGTTGCCTGAGGGCCAGCGGAGGGACTGGCTGCATATAACGTTATTGGCCTTCCAAAGGTGTAAAACGTGTTAAGCGAACGGAATGTCCCTTGGAACACCGCCTGAAGTTCTACGGCAGCGACTCCGTTGGGATTGCCGGGGGTGATCGGGGTTGCGGCGCTGTTGATCGCCTCGAGGGCCACACTCGTCGGGGGCGGGGCAAAACCGGTGGTCGTTGCAGAAGGGTTAAAGTTGCATAGCCCGGAGACATCTTGCACTTCGGCGGTCATTCCGAGAGGAACTGGGAAAAGGCCTTGGGCTTGACAATTGACATTAGCAGCAGATGTGCATGTTGCTGCCTCTTGGAACGCGTGCATCGCGTGGTCATCGACAGATTGCACCTGTACCGGATTCGCCGGGGTATTTGCCACGGTGACGAGGGCACTGACCACGGCGTGCACCGTTTTAGGCGCGGCCAGACTGATCACCAAAGCTACGACTACGGTTCCACCAATTCCCACCGCAATTCTTAGTAACACGCTCATCAATGGCGTTCCTCTTTTTCGATTTTTTGCCACAGTCCCAGGCCTCCGCTTGGTCGACCTGCATCTCTGTGGCGAGGTTCACGGGCCCCTTAAGGCACGTTCACCAGGTAGCCGGATATGTTGCAGAAAACGAACGCATCGGTGCCATCGCCGAGGGTTTTGGGGGCAGTAATTCCCACCGAGCAAGAAGGGGTCTGATCCGGATCAACATAAAGGTGAACAACCTGGTGCGTCTCAAACCAGTCGGCATAGTTAGGCTGAGAACCCATAAACGTCGCCGTGAGGTGATGGCCCACAGCAACGACGCTTCCGTTCAGAGCCAGCGGCGTAAAGAGAGCTACGTAATAAGGTCTCACGCCGGGCGCCGCCGCCAGTGAGATGTCGGCATCTTGGATGACCAGGCGCTTGCCTGCAGGAATTGTTTGGAAATTGCAGACGGTGCTGCCAATCGAGAGATCAGCGCGGCAAAAATCCTGGTAAGCCTCGAGCGCTGGTTCGTTCACATTGCTCACCGGCACCGGATTTGCCGGCGTATTTGCCACTGTAACGAGCGCCGAGACCAAAGCGTGCACCGTCTTTGGCGTGGCCAGACCGATCAGCAGAGCCACGACGACCGTTCCACCAATTCCCATCGCGATTCTTCGCAGTACGTTCATGTTTTTCTATCTCCTTTTCTTTAACTCCAAAATCAATGTCTCTGAGGCATCTCCCTCGCAACTTTCATGCGTCGTCGGGCATTGCATTACAGAGTTCCTTCGATCCCGCTAAGGCAGTGCGACCAGATGACCGGTCACTTCGCAGGTAAAGCCATTTCCGGCATTTAGCGCGCCGTCGAAAAATGCCCGGCAAACAGGCGTAACCCCCGCTTCGAGATAAAATGACACCCTCTGAGAGAAGCTGTATTCGTTGTTCGTTGCGTTTTCCGAACTCCGCGGACCGAAAAACAAGGTGTCGGGCCCAGACACTGCGCTGAATTCCATATTCACCAACTTGACCCCCGAAGGCACCGCTGCGTTCATCGATATCGAGTCGATGACAAGACGAACTCCGCTTGGGACGGCCGTCAGGAAACAACCATTGCTCGATTCGCCGGCGCTCGCTCCATTCGCGCACGTCGATTGGTACGGGTGACGCCAGGGCTCCTCCACGTCTGCGAATACCGGCGTCGAACTTGAGCTGTTTACGCTCACGCTGGATGAACCGCCGAGCGTTACTGCAGGCAAGCTGCTGACACTTACGCTGGGTGTGCCGGTGATCGTTGCGTTCACACTGGGCGTGTTGACCACGTTCACGTTGGGCGTGTTGGTTACCGTGACCAGAAGGTTCGCGACCGCATGCACCGTCTTTGGCGCGAACAAAGTCATCGCCGAGACTACGAAGAGAACTCCCGCGATGCCTGCTGCCGCTTTGTAGATCCATTTCTTCATTGTGTTTCTCCTGTGCGCCGGTTAAACCGGCGAGGTGTAGTGAATGCAAAAGTCATACGAATGTGAAATAGCGACCCACATCGGCCCCGAGTCATGCGGAGCCGCTCGCAAGGGCGGCGTCGAAGCGTTGA
>JBAUEX010000346.1:0-10290 GCA_049678845.1 Candidatus Acidiferrales bacterium | reverse complement strand
GAACGCGCCGCCGGGATGATGAATGGAGTCCCGTCAAACGCGTTTCCGAATGTCACCTTCGACATCGCGGGAAGATCTAACGGCCGCCCTGACTGGTGGAATACCTCAAATGATTTCGCTCCCCGCTTTTCGCTTGCGTGGTCCCCGGAGCCGAGTGCGGACTGGCTGAGGAAGTTTGTCGGCGATCGTGACAAAACCGTAATCCGCGCCGGATTCGGCAAGTATTACGACCATTTCGGCCAGTCCATGATCACTACCTTTGATAAAAGCGGCGGCGAGTTCGGGCTTTCCACGCTACTCGTCAACCCGGCGCAGGTTGAAACTGCAGCATCTTCGCCGCGTTGGCAGCCGATTGCCGGCCAACCGCTCACGTCAGCGATAAATAACATTCCAACAACCGATAACAATGGCACCACGATCTTTATTCCCGCTCCTAGCGCCAATTTCCCGGTGACGTTCCCTCAGGGGAACTTCTGCATCTGCTGGGGTCTCGATAGCTCTCTGAAAACTCCCTATTCCTATGCTCTCGATTTCTCGATTTCCAGAGAGCTTCCCCACAATATGGCCATCGAAGTCGCGTATGTCGGGCACCTGGGACACAATCTGCTCCTCCAAAGTGATTTGGCCCAACCTCTTAACTTGAAAGATCCCGCTTCAGGAATTACCTATTACCAGGCGGCAGCGGCGATGGCTAAGGTGGCGCGGTCATCAAGCGGTTTCGTCCCCCCAAGCCTACAGACCACTTCTGCTCAGGATGCAGCGCTCGCCGCTCAGATAGGACCTACGGTCGCATACTGGCAGAATCTTTGGACCCCCTTACAATCAGGCGACCTGTATAACACTTCTTCTTTTGGTTGTGGCGGCCCGACGGCCAGCGTAGTAACCGCGATCTATGCGACATACTTCTGCAACTCAGATAACGAAACATCGGCGCTGGACTTCATTGACCTCGTCGGTCTTCCAAGCAACAACAACCCGAACAACACCTATTTTCCGAAAACGGGCCAGTACACTTGGTTCGACAATCAGTATTCTTCTCTCTTCGCATGGCGCTCCCAGGGTTGGTCGCACTATCACTCCCTCCAATTGACCTTCAAGAAACAGATGTCACAGGGCTTGCAATTCGACGTCAACTATACCTACTCGACCTCGTTCGATTTGGCTTCGGATTCAGAGAGCGTTGGCGAATGGGGTGCGTTGAGCGGCAACGTAGTCAATCCGTGGATGGGCAATCAGCTTAGCGGCCCATCCGATTTCGACTTACGGAATCAAATCAATGGCCAGTGGGTCTGGCAGCTTCCGTTTGGTCAGGGCCGCATGTTGGCGAGCCACATAGACAGAGGCCTCGATGCATTGATCGGCGGCTGGCAGCTTTCCGGCGTTACGCGTTGGTCCAGTGGCTTCCCCGTGAGCGGGGGAACTTGTTTCTGCTTCCCAACCAATTGGCAGTTAACGGGGCTTGCGGACGCGGCTACCCGGATCAACGGCGGCCACTCCAATGTGCCGGACATAGGCGGAACACTCACGCCTAACGTCTTCAGCAATCCAGCAACCGCATACAACAATTTCAGCGTGCCGCTCCCCGGCGAATCAGGCTCGCGCAACCCGATCCGCGGTGACGGCTTCGTGAATACCGATATGGAGCTCAGTAAGTTTTGGAAGATGCCATTTAATGAAAACCACCAGTTGCGTCTGAGCGCCGATATGTTTAACGTGTTCAATACCAAGCGCTTTGACGTACAGAGCCTCCAGCTCGGACTTGACCATCAGGCATCTTTCGGAACCTACCAGCGCCTGCTGACCCAGCCGCGGATTATGCAGTTCGGCTTGGAGTATGCTTTCTAAGGCCACGTCAGCGAACTTCAGGAAAGGCCCCGAAGAATCGGGGCCTTTTTTTGCGCGGGTTGACGAGCACTCCACGACGCAAAACGGCTGCGGGGACGATGTGGCCGCAACCAAATCCATAGACAAATCGCTGACATGCCCGCTCGGAATCGCGGAACATGACTTGCTAACGGGCTCCGTCTTCAGCGGGGGCGGGGACGATAGCTGATCAGCGGCCGGGGACGCATTCGGAAACGCGTGGGCAGCGGCGGCGGCACATTATGAAGCTGTGAATTGCAATTCGAGCAGCGTTCGACCGGCGCCATTTCCACGCGAAGCCAGTGGCCGCGCGCGGCGCACTCTGGATTTACACACTGCACAGTGCGGCCCGGCAGAAATACCATGTGTAACCTCCTCGAGCAATTGGCGAAGTTTAAAGTGCCGGATTCAATTCCCGAAACTCGGCTCGCGAATTCATCTGGCGGCGCCGAACGAACTTTACGCCGCGATCCCCGTGTCAAAGCTGAAAAATCTGCGAAGATTCTGAGCTGTGCAGCCTAGTGTGTCAACAGGAAAGGTGCGCTATATATTGTGGGGCGCTTGCGGAGGAGCTATTGGACGAGGGTCGCGTGCAGGAGAGAACATGCGCTTTGCGTGCGACGCTCCAGGAAAATCAGAGAGGAAGCCTTTTAGGGTTTCAGCGAGGGGGGGGCGGGTGCCGGGGCCGGTGGTGGCATGGGCTTTTCTTCTCCACCGAGAGATTTCAGAAGTTTCACGAGGTCGTCGACTTTCTTTTGTGCCGCGTCGACGGCTTCCTGCTTGGTGGCGATGGCAGACTTTTCCGCATCGACTTTAGCTTGGCCCTGCTGGTCCTTGGAATAATCCGGAGTGCTGTAAAGCTGCGCGGAGTCCAGATCGTATTCGCGCTGGGCAATATCGAGATCCGTTTTCACACTGTCGAGTTGCTTTTTGGCGTCTTCGAGATCGCTTAGGGCTTTGGCGCGTTCCGCGGCGGGTTTTCCCTTGTCAGCCTCTGTCGGCGCTTTGGCATTCGCAGAACCAGGAGCAGGCTCGGTGGAACCTGCTGCGGTTGAGCCCGGCGAAGGCAAGGGCTGTCCAACAACGCTCAGTCCTCCCGGGGTATCCGGAATGTTGTCATTCGTCCAGACAGTTTTCGTCTTGGGCGCTTCTTTCTCTTTTTCCTGCGCTTTGCGCGCGGCGACGGATTGGCTGGACTGCTGGCTCGATTGAGGCGGGGCCGCAAATCCCGCTGAGGAAATTCCAGGCATAAGAATTAGCAGTGCTGCAAGATTCGCCCATCTCATAGCATGTTTCATGGTTTTTCCTCGGAACCGCCTTCCCCTATGCTAGCCGCATCGTGAAATTCGGGCCAGCGTAGGTTGCGGGACGCACCCAAAGAGGCACCTGTACACTTGCCTGTCACCGGTTCATTCGCCGGTTCACTTGTCTTACTGCTCTGCCTCAAGCGTACGCCAGCCAGCGCTAGAGTTAAAGATGCGACTGCGAGGAGGGTCGCGCTGCCAGCGGCTACTTAAGAAACATTATGAGGATACGGCCGTCGGAATGATAGGTGTCGCCAGTGGCCGTGGCTGCCTGGCGTACCGGATCAGCGGGTATGACGTATTCGGTGTTGGCGACTTTTCCCGCGTCTTCGAGCGTCTGAAGAATGTAATCACGCTCAGTGTCGACGTTGGGGTCAATGCGATGAGTCAGCGTGCCGGATTGGTCTTTCTCGATGCCCACATCGTGCGTGCCCGCGCCCGCCCAAATCGTGTGGCCCTGGGAATCGAGCCAGGGTGCGCGCCACACGCGAAAATGATTTCGCTCGGCGACAACTTGGATAGGCATGCCGTCGACGAATCCGAAATCCTGCGGACGTCCAAAAAGGTAGAGTTGACTGATGGGCATTTCGGCGTAGGCCTTGTGGGCCATGGTTTCCTGAATGGCGTGGACGATGGCGTCTTGCGCGTTCTTATCGGGTAGGATCCAGCCGGCGGCCAGGAACGCGTCGGCAACTTGCTCTTTCGAGCCGACGATCAGCAAATTCACCATGTCGCCCGGCGCGCCTGATTTGGAGACCACTCGCCGGGGCAGAGCCAGAAGCATTTGTTCAAAAGAGAGGCGTTTGCCACCGAGCGCGGCGGCCGAGATGGCGGAATTTTCGGCTTGGGGCGTGGACGTGCTTTGCGACTGAGCTTGTGTGGCGGGCGGCGCGCTTTGCGGAAACGCCGCTGGGCAAATTGCGCCGCTAGCGGTGAACGCCCACGAAGCGAAAGCGAAGATGACCATGACCCGTTTCATTTCATTGCTCCCATTAGACGGCGACACGAGAGAAAGCGATGCCCGCCGATAACGATAGCGCTTGTGGGAGCGGGCGGCCGGGCGCATAATCCCGCGGAAGTTTGAGCGGGCCTGCCACACTTCGTCAGCGGAGAGAAAACGATGACTGGATTCAGGACTCTGAAATTTGTTGCGGCATTGGCGCTTCTGGTTCTGTTTGCGTCGACTGCGGCATTGAGCGCGGCTCCGAGCGGAGCAGCGGTTTCAAGTTCGACAGCGATTTTGGTAAATTCGCCGCAGCAGACGCAGCCTCCCGCGTCTTCTTCCCCAACAACACAAACGGAAAAAGAGCAGTCCGAAGTGAAGGCGTACACGCTGCCGCCGGATCTCTACGAGAAGGCGGTGAAATACTCGCGTGCGCAATACATCTTGTACTTCACCGGCTTCGTTTGGGGCGTTATCGTGCTGCTGCTCGTGCTCGCTTGGAAGCTCGCGCCAAAATACCGCGACTGGGCTGAACGCGTCACGAAGGTCCGGTTCCTGCAGGCGGTGATTTTCACGCCGATTCTGCTGCTGACAATCGCCTTGTTGGAATTGCCGACGGACATCTACGGGCAATGGCTCTCGCGTAGCTACGGCATTTCCGTGCAGGGCTGGGGCTCGTGGGCGTGGGACTGGACAAAGGGCGAAATTGTATCGTTCGTGATTGGAATTATTTTGGTGTGGGTGCTTTACGCGGTCATCCGGCACAGCCCCCGCCGTTGGTGGTTTTACTTTTGGCTGGCGGCGTTGCCGATTTTATTTTTTGTGATTTTTCTTTCGCCGCTGGTGATTGCGCCGCTATTCAACAAATTCGAACCGCTGGAAACAAAGGATCCGGCGCTGGTGGTGGCGCTCGAAAAAGTGGTGCAACGCGCGGGAATGAATATTCCCCCGGAACGCATGTTCTGGATGAACGAAAGCGAAAAGGGAAATGACCTGAATGCCTATGTTGCCGGATTTGGCGCTTCGAAGCGCGTGGTCGTGTGGGACACGACGATTGCGAAGATGACCGTGCCAGAGACGATGTTCGTGTTCGGGCATGAAATGGGGCATTACGTTTTGGGACATGTGTATAAAGGACTGGTTTTCGCGGCGATCCTGTTGTTGGTGCTGCTCTATTTCGGTTTTCACGGAATGCTGTGGACTCTTTCACGGTGCAGCGGACGTTGGGGGATTCGCGGGACGGATGATTGGGCATCACTGCCCGTGCTGCTTTTGTGGTTCGCGATTCTGGGATTCCTGGCTTCGCCGGCGGCGAACACGTTCAGCCGGCACATTGAACATCAGGCGGACCAGTATGGACTGGAAGTGACGCGCGGACTGATTCCCGATTCAAGACAGGTGGCGGCGCGGGCTTTTCAGATTCTTGGCGAAGTGGATCTGGCGGACCCGCATCCGAATTCCTTCATCAAGCTGTGGCTGTACAATCATCCGCCGTTGGCCGAGCGCGTGATTTATGCATTGACATACGATCCGTGGGGCCAGGGTAAACAACCAGAATTCGTAAAATGACGCGCAAAGTACGCAGCATGTACGCTTGGCCAGTGTAGGGCGTGATCGGATTTCACGCACCGTCGTGCCGCACCCTGACGAGTCATGGCGCAACGGACATCGATCTCAGCGCCGCCGCTGCGGAAATATCGATTTACCGCTCACAAAATCATCCATACGATACGCATCTATCCGTATTGGAACGATTTTCTGCCACGAGACTGACACGTCAGTCTAGTTTAAGCCCTTTTAGAAAGCTGCCCTTTTCTGGGATTCCAGGGCTCGTACGTGAAGGCGCATGCGAATGCCGCCGCGCGGGCGCAGCGTGACGAGCGGCTCCGGTACAATCGTTTGACCCGGCTCGAGTTCGAAGCGGAAGCGCTGCGCGAGTGTCGCCGCGACGAGCGATGCCTCCATTAGCGCAAATCCCTGACCGATGCAGCGGCGCGGCCCGCCTCCGAATGGAAAATAAGCGTGCGTGGGAAGACGCGCGGCCAATCCGTCGAGCCAGCGCTCTGGTCGGAACGCGAGCGGGTCGGGAAAATAGCGCGGGTCGCGATGCATGACCCACTGCGACATCAGAAGCGTGGTGCCGACCGGAAACGAATAGCCTCCCAATTCAAATGGCTCGATGGCCACGCGAGCGACGATGTATGCGGGCGGGTAAAGGCGCAGCGATTCGCGAATCACGGCATCGAGGTAAGGGAGCGACTCCGCGTCCTTCGCTTCGAGCGGACGCGATGCGCGGCCGCCAAAAACGCGCGACAATTCTTCGTGCACGCGCGCTTCGGCGACGGGATTTTGCGCCAGGAGATACCACGTCCAGGAAAGCGTGAGTGCGGTTGTTTCGTGGCCAGCGAGAAAAAGCGTCATGGTTTCGTCGCGCAATTGCCGCGGAGTCATTTGCGTGCCGTCTTCGTCCATCGCGGAGATTAAGCGCGAAAGCAGATCGTTGCCTCCGGCGCCACGCGCGCGACGCTCCTCGATCATGCGATAGACAAGGGAATCGAGATATTGAAACGCGGCGTCGGCGCGGCGGTTCGCGGGAGTAGGAAAATTCTCCGGAATGCGCAAGGGCGAACGGATGCGGTGAATCTGAAAACGCATCAGGTTGGTGAGATTTTCGCCGACGCGGTCGGCTTCGACGCCAAGGTCGATGCCGAAAAGCGTTTTGACCGCGATACCGCAAGTGAGGCGCGACATTTCGTCGGCGATGTCGCGGACTTCGCCGTCGCGCCACGCGGCGGTGTAGGCGAGTGCGTGCTCGACCATCGTGGCTGCGTATTCGTTGACGCGCGTCTTCTGAAACGCGGGCTGCGCCAGACGCCGCTGACGCCGCCAGAAATCTCCTTCGCTATTGAGCAGACCGTTGCCGAGCAGCCGGCCCGTGGCGACTTTCGAGAGGGCGCTCTTGTGAAATTTGTGCTGCTGGATCACGAGAACCTGTTCGATCAAGTCAGGATGGCTGACGAGAAGGCGTTTCTGCCCGAAAGCGAGCGGAAGATAAACGAGGTCACCATACTCGCGCGCGCAACGGGCGAGAAGATTGAGGCCGTGCTTGCGAAGTTCAAGAGCGACGCCGACGAGCGGCTTTCCGCGCGGACCTGGTGGACGCTTTGAAGCTGGCGGCATTTTGTCGTGATGCAGAGCACTACCTTTTTACCTTAGCTGCGCGCGAAATGCATGGCTGTTTGATGCTGCGATGCGCGGCCGGCGAGCGAATGCGAAATCGCTGCTCTGGATTGGTGATTGCGCGAGCGTCCGGTAAGATAGCGCAGCTTCCATGGCCGATTTGATTTTCATTCAGGAGATCGCTGCGCCGACAAAAGTCGTCGCCGCTTTTTTCGTGCCGCACCGCATGAGCGCGTGGTACGGGCGCGAACTCGATTTGCAATTCGAAGTGCAGGGAGGCGCGATTGAATTTCGCCACGCACTCAAAGTGAAATTAACCGGGAGGATCGGGAAGCGCGAAATGTCGCACACCGCGGTGGTGACGGAATTCGAGCGCGGGCGGGTGCTCGAATGGCAATTTCAAGATGCGTACGGCGTTCGCGGGATGCAGCGATGGGAAATCGAGGAGAGCGCGAACGGAACGCGTTTGCGAATGCGCGACCGCTATGAAATGCCCGGACGCTTTGGCAAATTTATGGATTGGCTGCTCACGCGGCACGCGGTGGCGCGACGCGACCGAAGCGAATTGCAACGGTTGAAGCGGCTGGTCGAACACGCATAGGCGAAGCGCGCCAGGGCACGGCGTTGCGACGTGGAGATATTTCGACGCAAATCTGGATCACATTCCGCTGCTATTTGTGTTTGCGATTTTCTTCGCGACGCGCGCGGGTGAATCGTGGGGGAATCGACGGCGTGCGCCGGAGGCAACATGCAATTGCCGGAGCACCCGACTGAAAGCCGCATTCACCGCGCGGATGAAACGCGCGAAAGGAAAATATTTACGAAAACCGGTGATTCGACATGGATGAAGCCATGCCCTGACGAGACTCGAGTGCCCGGCAACACCCCGAACCCGATCGTTGCCGCGCGAGGGCGCCGCGGTGACAAGATAAACTACCCACCCTTGGCTGCGCGAAACGCAAAGCGCTCAGGATGGAGCACCCCCGCAAGAGAAAAGAAAATGCCGAAGCATCGGCACGCAAAATGCGCGTCGCGTAGCTCCTTGACGAAATGACACCGGCCCGGTAACGAGATCGCCTCGGCTCATTCGACGATGATGCTACCTCTGTAGTTGACCCCGAGGGAAGGTGTCCATTCCTGGTTTAGAGCGTCCGATTGCGGACAAACCTCAGGAGAAGATATCAGATTATTCTGTTAGTTACATACATATACAGTTGGCCGCCGTCGTGCTTTGAAGTGATTGAAATTGGTGCCCGACCGCAGTACCTCTTTGTCTAATTCGGGCGGTAACCAGCCATATTCAAAATCTGGCGGGAAGGGGATAAGACTTATGACAGGAAGGCTGATTCGCGTCGTAGTGGTTCTTTATCTTGTTGGTTCGCTGGCTGTCGGCACGCCAACATTCGCCCAGAGACCGGCTCCGCAGCCGAGCTCACCGCAAACGCCGGCGGCTGCAAAACCGAACGCGGCGATTCCTTACACAAATTTTCTCTTGAGGCGCGACTACAGCAAGGGCAAACGGACGTTGCCGAATATCTTCGGCGCTTATACGGGCCAGAATATACCCCAACCTAATTTGATGAACAGTCCAAACGTTTACAGCCTGATTCAGGATGGCAAGCTGAATCTGAGCCTTCAGGACGCGATTGCCCTCGCACTGGAAAACGATCTCAATATCGGGGTCGCCGAATACATTCCGTGGATCGATGAAACCAATATTCTCAACGCCGAAGGCGGCGGCGCTCCTCTGGGCCAATTCGTGATCGGGGGAGGCGGCGGAGGCAGCTTTGATCCTGTGATCGCGGTAAACTCGCGCATCAGCGACATCTCACAGAACATAAACAACCCCTTGTCGAGCGGCGTTGGCACTAGTTCCGGGGCCATCACGCAGGCCAGCCACGATACGCAGGTCAACCTGAGCTACACACAGGAATTCCACAGCGGAACTGTGTTCAATGTGCAGCTCAATAACGACAGAAGTTCATCCTCCCCGTCGGCGAACTTTTTCAATCCTGCCCTGACATCGGTCCTAGTTGCCCAAATCCAGCAGCCGCTACTGAACGGCTGGGGCTTTTTGCCCCACACACGCTTTATTCTCGAGGCCAAGAACAACACCAAGATCGGGCAGCTTCAATTCGAAGAGACCGTGATCACCGAGATCACTCAGGTCCAGGCACAATATTGGACGCTGGTTTTTGACCGGCAGGCCGTCGAAGCCGCCAAGCAAACCCTGGCAGGTTACCAACGGCTCTACGAGGATAACGAGCACCAGCTTAAGATTGGCACGGCGAGTCCCAGCGACGTCGTCTTCGCGGAGGCATTCATTGCTCAGGGCAATCAAATTTTAATCGGCGCACAGGCTAACGAGAGTGTGCAAGAGGACGTCCTACGCAACCTCATCACGAAGGACCCATCGGACCCGAGGCTCAGGGGAGTAGAAATAGTGCCGACAACGCCGCTCGAACGAACGCCCCAGGTCCCCGATGTCACGCTGGAAGAGGCGGTCAAGGAAGCATGGGCGAACCGGCCCGAGCTGCAAGTCGACCAGCTCACGCTACGCAATGATCGGTACGACGTCCGGGCAACAAAGAACTCGCTCTTGCCGACGCTCACCTTATCGGGGGAATACGTCAGCGTGGGTTTGAGCGGGAATAGAACGGGACCCTTCGTTCCCAACGGGACATTTTCGCCGGAGATGACCGAACCCGTCGTCGATCAGAATGGGAATCCAGTGACTTCCAATGGCATCCCCATCTTCATAGGCGTAGCAAACGGCACGATCGGAGCCACCATCCCCGGAGGCATTAGCAGCGCTTACTCCCAGATCTTCCATAACCGGTCGCCCGAGTACGCTGCGAGCTTGAACCTGAATCTTCCGTTGCGCAATCGTTCTGCTCAGGCCGCGAATGCCCAGGATCAGTTGATTGAACGCAGAGACAAACTTTCCGACCAACGGCAAAGGAGCACAATATTCTCGAACGTGAAGGAGGCGCTGACAGC
>JBAUEX010000345.1:0-16456 GCA_049678845.1 Candidatus Acidiferrales bacterium | reverse complement strand
CTATAGTTGCGCCACGTCGTGGCGGTCGAGTCGCGTCAATGTCGAGTCCCGCAGCTATTCTATTTAGGCTTTCAAGTTTGTGGTTTTGCGCCTGAGGCACTGAACGGAGGGCAAATGCGCGCGTGGATTCTGTGGCTCTGCTGTGCAGCAGTTGTAGCGGGAATGCAAGTGACTGGGGCGACGCCGCGCCAAAATAAACGCGGGACGCAACCGGGCAGTGGCGCGGCGGCCACGACCGTGAAATCTCAGCGCGCGAGCGAAAACCGTCCGGCAGCGAGTGACGAAACGACCGCGACGAAGCTGCCAGTGCGCCGCGTGGTCCTATATAAGGGCGGAGTCGGCTATTTCGAGCACTTGGGCGAAGTTCACGGCGATCAAAACATGCGCATCGATTTTACGAGCAGCCAGCTCAATGACGTTTTGCAATCGCTGACGGTGCTCGACTTGAACGGCGGCCGCATCACGGGAATTGACTACGACTCTGAAGCGCCATTCAGCCAGCGTCTGGGGGCGCTCGGCCTGCCGCTGGGAGCAAACACCGATCTTTCGAAATTTCTGGCGGCGCTGCGCGGAACGCATTTGGAGATTCGCAGTGGCAACACGGAAATTACCGGGCGGCTGTTGAGCGTGGAGCGGAAAACGCGCGTCAGCGGCGGCACAACGCTCGAAGTGGATTTGGCGACGGTGGTTAGTGATGGCGGGGAAGTTCGAACCGTCGAAATTACTCCGGCAGTGAGCGTGCGCGTTGCCGACCCGAACGTGAATCGCGAAGTCGGGCGATATATTTCCCTGCTGGCGTCAACGCACCAGCAGGATTTGCGGCGGATGACGATTTCGGCGGCGGGCTCGGGCGCGCGGCAATTATACGTTAGCTATATCAGCGAAGTGCCGATATGGAAGACGACGTACAGGATTGTGCTGCCGTCGAAGGCGGACGATCAGCCGCTGCTGCAAGGTTGGGCAATTGTGGATAACACGACGGGCGAGGATTGGGACAATGTTGAGTTGTCGCTCGTTGCGGGAGCGCCGCAATCCTTCATTCAACAATTATCGCAGCCGTACTACGCGAGACGTCCGGTGGTGCCGCTGCCGGAGACTGCGGAGCTCACTCCGCAGACGCACGAGAGCGCGATGCTGGGCGGCTCAGGAAGTTTGTCGGGCGTTGTGACTGATGCGACCGGCGCAGTGGTACAGAACGCGCAGGTGCAGATTATGAACACGGAGACTGGCGCTAGAAATGACACTACGACAGGCGATGAAGGAAAATACGAGTTCGATGACTTGCCTGCGGGGAATTACGTCCTTCAAATTCAGGCGAGTGGTTTCCAAAGGAACGTGATACAGGGTGTGTCGCTTGGAGGTGGCGGGGAGCAGACGCAAGACGCCAAGCTGCAAGTGGGAACTATGTCGGATAGTGTAGAAGTAACGGCGGAGGCGCCACAGGTGTACGCAAAATTACAAGCGCCAAAGATGGGCGTCGCCGGATCGGGGCGCGAACTTGGAAAGCGCCCCATATTTGGTGTTCGCGGAGGTGTGCCGGGCGGCGTCGCGGGCGGAATCATAGGCGCGGCACCGGTACCCGGCGATGGACTGCTTTCGGAGGCGCGCGGGCGGACCTCGGCGGCGGCGGAAGGCGCGAATCTGGGCGACCTGTTCGAGTACAAGCTCAAGGACCATGTGACGATTCACAAGAACGAGTCGGCGCTGGTTCCTATCGTGCAGGTTCATATCGCGGCGGAGAAAGTCTCGCTATGGAACAATTCGCTGAATTCGCAGCGGCCGTTGCGGGCGCTGTGGTTGACGAATTCGAGTCCGCTGACTTTGGATGGAGGCAGCTTTACAGTTCTCGAAGACGAAGCGTTTGCGGGCGAGGGCCTTACGGATCCGATCAAGCCGGGCGAGAAGCGTTTAGTTTCCTATGCAGCGGATCTTGGCGTGCGCGTGGATGCGAAGAGCGAGAGCCGGCCGCAACGCGTGACGCGCGTACGCATTTCGCGAGGCGTGATGAGCATGACGCGAGAACTGCAGCAGAGCACGACTTACACAATGCGTGATGATGATACGACGCCGCGCACAGTGCTGATCGAGCATCCTCTGCGAGTCGGTTGGAAGCTGGCGGAAGGGACGCCGAAGGCGGAAGAAACCACATCCAACGTTTACCGCTTCCGCGTCAGCGTACAACCGAAAGAGACGTCCAAGTTGGAAGTGGGAGAAAGCGAACCGCTGGACACGCGCTATGAGATTTCAAATGTGACGGACGATCAGATCACGTTTTTCCTGAACCAAAAGTCCATCAACACGGAAGTGGAGACGGCGCTGCGAAAGATCGTCGAGCAGAAGAATCGCGTAGCGGCGCTGGATGCGGAGATCTCCCGCCGCAACAGCGAAAAGCAGAAAATTTATGACGACCAGCAGCGCATACGGGAAAATTTGAAGGCGCTCAAGGGAAGTCCCGAGGAACGCGCGCTCACGCAGCGTTACACACAGCAGCTGGCCGATCAGGAGACGCGGTTGGAGACGTTGCAGAAGGAAACGCAGGATTTCCAAACCAAACGCGACCAGGCACAACAGGAACTGGACACGATGATTCAGAGTCTGTCAATGGATGTGACACTGTAAGTAGAGGGAACGAATCGGGCCGCTAATCCGTATCTGACAGTGGGAGACGGGCGATGCTGACGTTTGTTTTGTGGTGCATCCTGCTGGTGTTGTGCTGGCCGCTGGCGATTCTGGCGCTGGTGCTATACCCAATTGTGTGGTTGCTGTTGCTGCCATTCCGCCTGGTCGGCATTGCCGTGGGAGGCGCGCTCGATTTGGTGCGGGCTATCATTTTTCTTCCCGCGAGGATCCTGAGGGGGCCGCGCCGCTCGGCGTTCACGCGATCCTGAGCAAGCAATTCAGTCCATAATCTCCGCAAGGTTTCTTCGCACAACATTCTGGTGCTTCGCGCCGAACTTTGTTTAGACGACGGGCTCGGGGGCAAGCACTTCCGCAGCGCTGGAATGCGGCATTTCGAGATGAGGCACTTGAAGATCTGGGATTGGCCGACCGGCAAAGAGGTAGCGGCAGGGCATCGCGAGCCAGCGGGCCCAACGCGCCGAACGCGCCACTCGGGCGCTGTCGGTAGCAATTCCCGTGTTCGCGTACATCTGGCGGTAAAGTTTCGAGATCAAAACAAAAGCCAAGCGGCCTTTCGACGAAGTCATGAAGTTGGAGCGCTTCCAAATAGATTTCAGGGTGTAGAAACGGTCCCAGACGGCCTGTGTGCGCTCGCGAATCTCGTCTGCCGACATTGCGGGATGCGGACAATAGAGCTTCGGACGCAACGCCTGGGGGATGAGCCAGTGTCGAGTCAGCGGAATGCCGCCTATGCTCTTCGGGTCGAGTTCCATGGTCTTTTCCCATTTTGCAAAATCGATGGTTCCGGGAAAGGGCGTGAGCATGACGAATTGCGCAAAGGTGACACCGGCGCGCTGCGCTACGTCGACCGTGGCTTCAAACGTGTTTGGCCGGTCGCTCGGCAAGCCAAAAATGAATGAGCCGAGGACATGTACGCCGTGTTTGCGGAACGTCTGCAAGCGCTCGACCAGATTTTCGCCCGCGCAATTGAAATCCTTGTAGACGTCTTTCAGGCCCTCGGGCGTGACGGATTCGACGCCCACCAATGCGCCCTTGATATGCGCTTCGCGCATGGCATCGAGATAGGCGGGATCTTCTGCGGCTTCCATAGTGATTTGCGTAAAAAACACCGTGTCCTTGGGAAGTAGCGCGAGGCGCGCCATCAATTCGAAACGCTCGGCGCGGAGAGATTCGAGTTCCGCGACGCGTTGCGCGTTGCCCTGGCGTTTGGCCAGCGCAATGTCGGTGAGGGTGACGGGATAAAAATTGTCGTCCGCCAGTGCGATAAATCGAAAGCCCTGGCGCCGCAACTGCACTATCTCTTCGATGACCGCTTCGGAGGCGCGCTGGCGCGGGCGCTGACCGTCGGTGCGCCAGACGGAACAAAACGAGCAATGCTTTGGACATCCGCGAACGGTTTGCACGGAGGCCCACATATATTGTCCGCGCGGAATCAAATCCCAGCGGGCCTTGAGAAAACTTGAGGCCTCGACGCGACCGCCCAAGTATATGGATTGCGGAGCGCCCCTGGCGCAGTCCGCTAACGCCGTTGCCCAAACGACGTCGCCATCGCCCTTGACCACCGCGTGCGCGCCGCCCAGACGTTGCGCCTCTTCCGAATACAGGGTGGCGTGGATTCCGCCGAAGACAACGTAGGCGCCGCGATCGCGCGCCATTTTGCCAATTTCGTACCCGCGAAGGGCGTTCCCGGTGTGAATTCCAATGCCGACAACATCGCCGGCCTGAATGCGCTCCGGATCCACGGGATCAAGCGTTTCATCGACAAGGATTGGGTCGCCGAAGGAAACTGGCGTGGCTGCAGCGAGCACATACAGCCACCGGGGCGTGATTACCGCGGTGCCAAAAGAGACATGGCTCGGATTGATAAGGTGAACCTTCATGCGTACGGCATCGAGTCCGGGGAATGCCCGGATGCGGGCCTTCCCACCACGGGAGTAGACCAAAACAGAGCAAAAAAAACTGTGCTGAATTGCTCAGAGTCGAGATGAATGTCCATCTGAGTACTCTCAGAAGCGATTAACCAAATAATGTTTCTAACGATCGCTTGTCCAGCGTGCGGAGACACACGCTGTAAGGCAGCAAATGATGGAGGAGAACGTCCAGGAGGCGGTAAAGAACAACGTTTTCGGCCTGGTGAATTTGCTCGAAACCGCGGAAGGTTGTGGGTGCGAGAGTTTCATCCTGATTTCATCCGCCGCGGAGAAAATCGTTTCCACGGATCGGCCCAAGATCAAGCGAGTGCGCGGCGAGCGTCGGGAATGGCTGCTGCTGGCGCGCCGGTTGGAAAACTGGGTGGTTCTTTGACCGTCGATGGCGCAGGGCCCGTGCGGTCGAAGCTTCGTGAAATCCTGCCAGAGTACGTTTCTCGAGCCGGCAATTTGGTCCACGAAGAACAAACCGACAGCCGTTTAATCGCCACAGCCGCGCAAAAATAACGCAGTCACATCCCGACCGTCGCGATAAATCCATCCGTCCGGCTGCGGATCTGCCAGTTGTCCTCCTTAGCTCCTTCCTCCGCATCGTTCTGCCCTCTACCCGTCCGTTCTTCCTCTTCGCTCTTCTGCATCGCCCCTTCCTCTATTGCTCTCGACGCGAATCCTCTCCAACGGATAGGAGTTTTAAGTGTGCGGGTTTTTCCCGGCCTGCCTTAATTAAGCCCGCTCGTTGCGATCTCCATGTTGCGAAAGAGTGCGCAGTCTGCGATATTCCGATATTCCAACGTATTGTGAAGAGCATCCGCGAGCTACAATACAACAATAGCGTTTCGACTTTGGAGGGGTGGGTGAGTGGTTGAAACCGGCGGTCTTGAAAACCGTTAGACCTCAAAAGGGTCTCGTGGGTTCGAATCCCACCCCCTCCGCCAGTCAGTCTTGGGCCTGTTCAAGGCTCTTTCGCGACCTTAGAGCAACTTCCCTCGCGGGCTCCGACTGCATATCTTCGTTCGCCAATTCACGAATCGCCGCGTCGGAAAAGCGCTTGGTCATAAGTTGCAACTGCTCGCGCCAGAATTCGCGATGTCTTTGGTTGATTTGTTGCGGCGTAGAGAGCGGACGTAGTAGATTTTGGTTTTCAGTTCGCATCGGTTTCCCTCCCCAACAAGGTTGTTAACCCAGAACTTCCGATTAAGGCAAACAGAAATTATCGAGATGTCCGCGTCTCGCGGTGGGTCGACCATGATGGATCGGCGCTGTCGCGTCGTGGGCTCTGAGGCGATGAAATCGAGAAAGGAATACTTCCTCGAACGTGCGGTTTATGTTTACTTGACGAAACAATGAGTACCGCGCGTCCAGTAGAATGTCAAGGTGAGCAGGTCCTACGCTGGGGCCAGATCCACGAACCAGACGTGACGGTGCGATGATACCAACCATACGAGTGTCACTCAGTTGACGCAGAGCGACATTGAGGCTTTTGGTCCCGCTTGGCATCGAAGCAAAAAGAATAAAAGTGGGTCTGATTGGGCCGGATGAGGCATCGAATAGGTGATGCGTACTTAGTTGTATATGTTTCGGAATAATCGCTGAACGCCGTCAACTGCGCATATTCGGACAGGGATATGGGATCGTTAGGAGGAGCGGACTACTAGCCGACCAGCAGTCGCCCAAATCGCCAGCTTCGACGGTGCATCCAATCGAGTTGAGGTTTGAGCAGCAGCCAGTAATTGACAGGAACGGAAGCGGCAAGGAAAAAGCGTAGCCAGACCGGTGCACGTGGCCGTTGTTCGGACTCGGAGTATTCGTCGGTCTCGCTATTGGTTGCGGAGAAATCGATGGATTTGAACATTACAACGCGTGCCAACGGAATCGCGACGATCGTCGACGTTTGCTGCGATGTTACTCTGTATAACGCTCCTGAGCTTCGCAAGGCGGTTATGGAATTGGTAAAGGTAAGAAAGGTGCCGCGCGTCATTGTAAACATGACTAGGGTGGCTTACATCGATAGCGCCGGAATGGCCTGCCTCGCCGAAGCTTTGAAAGTCGCGCGCGAATCAAAGATTGGTTTTGCTATTTTTGGCCTGAACAACGTGGCGAAAGAGGTTCTCGAACTGACGCGGTTGATCCATGTATTTGAAGTGTACGGCACGGAAGAAGAAGCTGTCCGCGCCTTGTGGGCAACCCCGTCTGACGCTATGGTTTAAGGCTGGCGTTATGTCGTCACGGAAACAGTCAAAGAAAATTCCTACAGCACTGAATCCCGGCGTCTTTGGCCCGACAGCGAGAAACAGCGCCGGCCAGCCATTCAACCGTTTCGAAGCCATCGGCCCGAACGCGCTTGGCGGCGCGCCTATGTGATCTCCGCCATGATCGCTCTCTATTTCGACATATTCATCTTTATTGTGCAGCTCTTTGAGAAAGAGCCGGCTCTGAAAGCGCTGGCGCCAACGCAGTCCGCGTCTCCGTTCAAAATGACGCAACTCCTCGTTCTGGTGCTTTTCATCACAGTCACTGTTTTCGCGACGATCCGGTTCCGCGAGGGAGAACTCCGTGCGGCTTGATTGCTTCGGGTCTCCTCGTCTACTCTGCGAGACGAACTGATGACGATGATCCGCGACATTCTGTTCCCGGTGGACTTCTCGGCATCTTGTGTAGCCATGGCCCCGTTCGTGAAGAGGGCTGCCTCCATCACTTCAGCCAAAGTAACTCTCCTTCACGCGCTCGAGGTATCCGCGTCCGGTTTCGAATTCTTAGTCCGGCCTGTGCCCGAGATTGAAAAGAACCGGGAGATCGTTGCTCGGGAGAACCTCAATTCATTTCTTGAGTCTGACTTCCCGACGCGAGATAGCCCCAGACTTTTGCTGGTTGGGGATCCGGCGACTCGAATTGCGGAGGTAGCGAGGGAACGCAATTTCGACCTGATCGTCATGCCTACTCACGCTGGAGTGTTCCGAAAAATGCTGCTTGGCTCCACAACAGCGAAGGTGTTGAACGATGCGGATTGTCCGGTATTGACTACGCAGCACGCCGAGACAATTTCACCACGGCAGCTCGAACATCGGGAATGGGTCTGCGCGATTGGATTGGACGCGGATTCGCAAAGGGTTCTTCGGTATGCCAGCCAGATTACGGAGGCTGTCCACGCGAATCTGACGCTCGTTCATGTGATTTCGCCAAGCGGGTCTGATCAACCTGTCCAATTGGATTTGCGGGAGCGCCTGCAGTCCGCGGAAAGAGAGGCAGCGGTCCGCCACATCAAGGAGTTGCAAAGCGCCGCTGCTTCGCGCGCGGCCGTGAGCGTCGCCGTCGGCCCGATTAAAGATATATTGACCGGGGCGGCGCGCAGGCTGCAGGCAGACGTGCTTGTGATCGGAAGAAGCCCGCAGCCTGGTTCTCTTGGCCGCTTGAGGGATCTTAGCTACGCGGTAGTTCGTGACGCTCCATGTCCTGTGCTGAGCGTCTGACAGCGGGTGTGCTGGCCGTCCCGCTCCCGAGCGACCCGAAGAAGGTGACTAACAAACTGCTTTGTACACTCGATTTGCGGGCCTGCCGGCTCGCAGGCACGGCATGACGCGAATCATTTGAACTGTGACGAACATCGAAGAGGAACGGCGCCAATATGGCAGACGACGCTCCAAATCTTTCTAATTCACGACGCGGTGATTCCGCAGGCAGGAGCACTCCACCCGTCCTGCCCGCCGAACCCTGGAAGCCAAAGGTAAACCCGTGGCTGATCGCGGTCGTGGTTGCCGTGGCAGCGTTCATGGAGGTCCTCGACACCAGCATTGCCAACGTCGCTTTGCCCTATATGGCGGGCAGCTTGGGCGCGAGTACCGATGAGAGCACCTGGATCCTGACGTCGTATCTGGTCTCCAATGCCATCGTGCTCCCGATCAGCGGATGGTTCGCCAGCGCGATCGGTCGCAAGCGATTCTTCATGATATGTCTGACGATCTTCACCGTCAGTTCGCTCTTATGTGGAATTGCACCCAGCCTCGGCGCGATTATTCTGTTTCGTATCCTCCAGGGCGCGGGAGGCGGCGGGCTGCAGCCGATGGCCCAGGCGATCCTAGCCGACACTTTTCCTCCCGAGAAACGGGGCCTCGCGTTCGCGCTCTATGGCGTCACAGTCGTCGTCGCTCCAACAATTGGACCTACTCTGGGCGGTTGGATCACCGATAGCTACACCTGGCGCTGGATTTTCTTCATCAACCTGCCCGTCGGCATTCTGGCGCTCTTCCTGGTCTATCGCCTGATCGAAGATCCCCCCTGGTTCAAGCGCCTTTCCGGCGCGGGCCTGAGGATCGACTATATCGGCGTGGCCTTGCTCACGCTCGGTGTGGGTGCCCTGCAAATCATGCTCGATAAGGGACAGGAAGATGATTGGTTCGCGTCGCATTTCATTCTCATACTTGCCGTCCTCGCCGGAGTCGGCCTGATTTCCCTTGTCCTTTGGGAATGGCGTCAGAAGGAACCGATCGTCGATGTTCGTCTGTTCAAGAACTTCAACTTCCTCGGTGCCAACGCAATGATGTTTATCTTGGGAATTATGCTGTTCTCCAGCCTGGTGATGATGCCTCTGTTCCTGCAAACGCTCGTGGGCTACACTGCCGAGTCGGCTGGTCTGGTGCTTTCCGGTGGCGGTCTCGTGCTCTTGTTTCTTATGCCCGTCGCCGGGACACTTGCGTCCAAGGTCCAAGCTCGCTACCTGATCGCATTTGGCTGGTTGAGCCTTTCTTTCGCCATGTACTATTCGACGCAGCATCTCGACCTCGATATCAGCTTCGGAGCTGCGAGCCTGATGCGTGTGGTGCAGGTGTTCGGCCTGGGTTTTCTGTTCGTCCCCATAACACTAGCCTCCTACGTCGGAATGCCAGCGGAAAAGAGCAACAGTGTTTCTGGCCTGGTGAATTTCATGCGTAACATTGGAAGCAGCATCGGCACGTCCATGGTCACTACTCTGATTGCGCGCCGGGCGCAATTCCATCAAGTGTATTTGGTGGCGCACACCGGTCTGGGGCAGCCGACATTTACCCAGGCGGCCAAAGCTCTGGCTGCTCGTCTGGCTGCATCGGGCTTAGACCTTTCACGAGCAACAACCCAGGCATATTCGCGCCTGTATCAGTCGGTGATTGGGCAGGCGACGACTCTGGCTTATATCGATACATTCTGGGTTCTATGCATCGGAGCCGGAATTATGTTCCTGCTGTCCTTTGCATTGAAGAGGAATAGGCCGGGTGCGGGAGGGGAAGTAGCAGCCGGATAATCGTTCCGAAGCGCCGGCGGGATTCAGACGTCTTGAATAAGAAACGGACACTTGATGCTCGAACCTGTTACGAAGGGTGCACTGTTCGTACCGAAGGATAAGCGAGGGATTTATGCCGATTCGAATTATCACCCTGGAGCGCGAATACGGGAGCGGGGGGGGCGAGATCGCCGAGCGGGTGGCGACACGGCTGGGCTGGAAGCTCTGGGACCAGTTGCTGACGGAGGAAATCGCGCGCCGCTTGGATTGTGATTGCCGGGCCGTGGAAGACCATGAGGAGAAACGAGACCCAGCGTACTACCGGCTTCTCAAGGCTTTCATGCGAGGAAGTTTTGAGGGGAGCCTGAACGCCCCGCGGTTGAAGATGGTGGATACCGAGTGCGTTCGCGAGGTGGTGCAAAAACTCCTGCCTGAAATCGCGGATGCCGGCAATTGCGTCATTGTGGGACGTGGGTCGGCTTATTATCTCGGCAAGCGTCCCGATGCCTTCCATGTCTTCATTTATGCTCCCTTTCAGGAGAGGGTCCGGCGCCTTCGATCGACAGGCAAAACCGAAAAGGAAGCGACTGAACTGGCGGAGACGGTAGACCGTGACCGTGCGCACTTCATTAAGCGCTATTTCGACGTCGACTGGCCCGGAAGGCACCGTTTCCACTTGATGGTGAATTCAGGCATGGGCAGTGAAATGGCCGTCGAGATTGTCCTCGATGCCCTTGCAAGGTACGCGAAGCAGAGCAGCTGATTCTCCGCTTTGGGGAGGAACGACAATGTTTGGTAATCAACGGACTTGGCATCTGATGCTTTCTCCGGCTCTCCTCTTGACCTTGCTCGTGAGCTCTTCGCGGTTGAGCCGGGCGCAGGCGCAAAGCCCTTTTCTCGGGAGCGTGCCCACCGGCCAAGCTACGGGAACGACGCTGGAACTTTCTCTCCATGAGGCATTCGAGCGCGCGCTGAAATACAACCTCGGCGTGATTGAGAGCCGCGAGGATACTCGCGCGGCTCACGCTGTGCGCCTTCGCAGTTTGAACGCTTTGCTGCCGAACCTCTCGGCACGAGTTAGCGGCTCACTCGAACAAATCAATCTCAGGGCCCAGGGTTTCAACATTTCTATTCCGGGTGCCAACATCTCGACGATTGTCGGGCCCTTCGGCGTTGCGGACGCGCGAGCTTATCTCTCCCAGGAGATTTTCAATTGGTCCGACATCCAAGGCGTGAAATCAGCGTCGGAGTCCGAAAGGGCCTCGCAGTATACCTACGAGAACGACCGTGACCTGGTAGTGCTTACGACGGCCAACGCTTATCTCCTCGTGATTTCGGATTTAGCGACTGTGGATTCGATGCGCGCTCAAGTCAAAACCGCAGGGACGCTCTACGATCAAGATGTGGATCAAAACAAGCAAGGTATTGTTGCGAGCATCGACGTGCTGCGCGCACGAGTGGAGCTGCAAACCGAGCAGCAGCGGCTCATTGCCGCCCAGAACCAACTGGCCATCGACAAACTAGTCCTTGCGCGGGTGATTGGTCTGCCGAACGGCCAGGAGTTCAACTTGACGGATTCGGTACCCTACGAACCGCTGGATGGCATCAACCTGGGCGAGGCATTGAAGCAAGCGTACTTAACTCGCCCCGATTATCTTAGCGCCAAGGCACAGGTCCAAGCAGCCGAGCTTGCCGGAGGGGCGGCTGCGGCCGAAAACTATCCTTATTTGTCTGCGGACACAAACTATGGCGACATCGGCAGCCCCAATTTTGGGACCTCACACGGCACCTTCTCCGTTGCCGTCTCACTGAATATACCAATCTTTCAGGGAAGCCGCGTACGAGCAGATAAACTGCAAGCGGACTCCGCACTGCAGCAACGTAAGGCGGAACTCGCGGACCTGGGCGGCAAGATCGACGATCAAGTGCGCACGGCGTTCTACAACCTGAAATCCTCATCGGATCTGGTGGCTGTGGCACGGAGCAACATTGATCTCGCCACTCAGACGCTGGCGCAGGCGCGGGATCGTTTTGCGGCGGGTGTCGCCGACAATCTCGAAGTCGTTCAGGCGCAGGAATCGGTGGCCTCGGCGAATCAGTCCTATATCGCTAGTCTCTACTCTTTTGATTTATCGAAAGTCTCTCTCGCGCAGGCCGTCGGCGTAGCTCACCAGTCTGCCCTGCATTACCTCTTGGGAGGAAAGTAAGCATGGGAAGCACACCGACTCAAACCTCGGAAACAGCGACGCGCGACGAATCGAAATCGTCAACAGGCTCGGGAGTAGGTCCAGGCCGAACTCCGATGCGCCACTCGAAGACACGCAAGCGAATTCTGTTTGCCGTGCTTGGCCTTGTCATCCTGGTCATCGCGGTCCTGCTATATCGACACTTCGCGGCTTGGGAGTCCACTGACGATGCGCAAATCGACGGTTATATTTATCCCGTCAGTTCGCGCGTTTCGGGTTATGTCACTCGCGTTGTGGTGGACGACAACCAATACGTCGAGGCTGGCACAGTGCTCGCGCAGCTCGATCCCAAAGACTACGACGTGGCTGTAGCGAATGCCGAAGCGACTTTGGCGAATGACGAAGCAAGCGCGGCGGCCCAGCAGACAAACGTTCCGATCACTTCCATAAATACTTCCAGCCAACTCTCCAGCGCTCAAGCGGACATTGACAATGCCAAGGCCGGGCTGCTTGCCGCCGAGAGAGGGTTTGATGCGGCGCAGGCTTCGCTGCGACAAGTCGAAGCCAATGACCTGAAAGCTCAGGATGATGTCAACAGATACAAGCCGCTTGCAGCGAAGGACGAAATCCCGCAGCAACAGTACACTCAAGCTGTGGATAGCCAGAAAGCCACAGCCGCGGCTGTCGAGGCTGCCCGGGCTTCTGCCGCTGGCTTAGAACAGGCGGTCACTCAAGCGCGCGCGCGACTGGCACAATCCCAGGCCCAATTGCAATACGCGGAGACAAAACCTCAACAAATATCGGTGCAGCGCTCACGTGCTCAAGCGGCCGAGGCGGAAAGCGAAAAGGCAGCTGCGGACCTGCAGCAGGCGCAGCTCAATCTGCAGTACACGACGATTGTGGCGCCGGTTAGCGGGATCGTGGGTCAAAGATCCGTCCAGCCAGGTCAGAACGTCTCGCCGGGCCAGCAACTGATGACCATCGTCCCTCTGGACAGCCGGAATATTTGGGTGACCGCGAATTTCAAGGAGACGCAATTGAAATATATGCGGCCTGGCCAACCCGTAAAAATCGTCGTGGACACCTACGCTCGCACATACAACGGGCACGTCCTCAACATTGCCGGAGCCACTGGGGCGCGCTACAGCTTACTGCCGCCCGAGAATGCTACCGGTAACTACGTCAAGGTCGTCCAGCGAATCCCGGTCAAGATCATTTTTGAAAAGGGTCAAGATCCCCAGCACTTGCTCAGGCCGGGAATGTCCGTTGAACCAGACGTCAAAGTGCGATGAGTTATTGCAGGACGAGAGCAGAGCGTTTTCTTGGTCCGTGGAGCGTCGAAGCAAAGGGAGACCAAAAGCGAATCTGATTGGATTGGAAGAGGTATCGAATAAGGGATGCGCATTTTAATTGTAAATGTTTCGGAAGAATCGCTCGACGCCGTCAACAGGGCCCTATTCGGACAGGGTTACGCGATCACTGCGAAGAGCGGACTAACGGCCGACGAGGTTCTCGCATTTTCTCCAGAGGTTTTGATCACGGAAGCCACCCCTTCTGATTTGAGCTGCTGCGGGCTGATCGCGCAACTCCGGTCGCGGCCCGAGACGGAATCGCTGCTCAAGATCTTAATGATCGTGCGCGGAGGTGCTCTGGAAAGAGCCCGGGCACTGGATCTCGGCGTGAATGACGTGATTTCTTTTCCGTTCGATACGAGAGAGTTCGCTGCGAGGATCAGGACACAATTCCGCGAGCGAGAACCGGCAGAAGAACTCCAGACAAAACTAAAATACGCGGTAGAGAGGGAGAGATACGCAGATATCGCAGTGGAATCGCTGAGCCAGGGGATCGGGAAGCGTCGCGCCTGGCTCATTCCCGCGATTTTCGTCTTTGGCATCGTTGCGGTTCTGGCCACTTTTCTTACGCTGATTTTGTTTCGGCACAGCAGCAAAGAAACGCTTCAATTGCGCGCAGAGATTGCGCGGCTGAATTACGGCCTGGGACAGCAAGGGGATCTGCTGCGGCGCGTGGAGCAAACACGCGATTCACTCCGGGCCGAATCGCCCTCGACGACCGGAGCGCAGCGATCACTGCAAACGGAGTCCAGGACTCTCCGCAGGAGAATGGATTCCGCGGAGGGAGCAGACGTCGACTCTTTGCGGAAACAGCTCCAAAACACAGAGAACCGACTGAAGCTTCTTGAAAACGAGGGGAAGATTGCGGAAACGGTCGTGCACAATGATGGGCCGAGCGTCTGCTTGCTGCATGTCGTCGTCGAGTTTCAGGATAAAGCGTCGGGAAAGCCGATACGAGTTGTGGTGGATTCGCAGGGTAAGCCCCAGGTGGACAAGGACGGAATGCTGCAGCTTGATACGGAGGGCACAGGACCTCCCTTGCGAGCGGACATTTTCGGGACTGGGTTCCTGGTTACCCGCGCGGGCGTGCTCCTTACCAACCATCATGTCGCGGAACCATGGTGGAAGAACGACGACATGCAACAGCTCATCAATCACGGAGCTGCGGCCCACGTCCTCTCGTATCAAGCTTACTTCCCCGGGAGAACTCAAGGAATTCCTGCGAAACTTGACCGAATAGGAACCGACGCTGACGTTGCTACGTTAAAGCTGGAATCTCCGCCTCCCGGTATCGCCGTGTTGACATTGGACCCGAGGAGCGGCGCCAGCGTGACAGGAGATCCAGTGGTTCTCATCGGATATCCGACGGGTATCGAAGGAATCCTCGCGAGGGCGGGCTCGGCTGTCGTGGAAAGAATCGCCGGAGGAAGCCAAGACGTGGATCAAATCATGGTGCAGTTGGCCGAGCAGAAGCTAATACGTCCAACGACGACGCAGGGGCACATAGGCGACGTGCTGAACAACGAGATTGTTTACGATGCGGCGACAACGTCGGGTGGTTCGGGAGGCCCGTTGTTTAACCGCGACGGCAAGGTGATTGGAATCAATTTCGCGATCCTCAAGGGATTTGGAGGGTCGAATCTTGCTGTCCCAGCCCGCTACGCAGGCAGCCTCCTCAAATGAGAAGTTCTCAGACTGCCTCTTCTCACGTGACTGGGTGGGTGAAGAGTTCTTCGTGCTCTTCATGCGGATTTTCTTTCCGAGCGATGGGTTCACTCTTGGCTTGCATTGACTTGACGAGATCGGCTGCCGACGCTCCTTCGAGCGATAGTCCGTAGCCAACTTCTCACACGATGCGTTCGTTCGAGGGCTGCATTAAGTGTACGCGTGTGTTGCATCACTTCCGGAGCCTTCAAGCAGAGCTCGGCCAATTCCCGTGCCCGACTGAGCGCCTTACCGTTCGTTCACTCCAAGATTCGGCACTACATCGTGAGCACGGCGCGGAATCGGGCCTTGCCTTCCACAACACGCTGATATGCCTTCGGAGCGTCGGCCAGCGGGTACGTTTCGACTATCGTTTTAACTTTTCCTTGAGCTACGAAATCAAGGGCTTCGTAGAGATATTCGGGGCCGTTTTGCTGGCTGCCAATTATCCGAATGCGCTTCGAGATGAGGTCCATCAGCGAGATTGAAAGCGGCTCCACGTCGGCTCCCATTGTGACCAGCCGGCCGTCTGGCCGCAGCCCCTGAATGCTGTCCACCATTGATTTGGTCGAATTGGAAGTGCTGAGGATCACGTCTGCGCCACCCGCTGCAGCAAGGCTTTTTCCGTCGCGGACAATTTCATCCGCGCCGAGATCGCGGATCATCTTGTCTTTATCGGGGGAGTGCGAAATCGCAATGGTCTCGAAGCCCCCAGCCTTTGCGTATTGCACCGCTAGGTGCCCAAGTCCGCCAATCCCGAGCACGGCCACTCGCTCATGCGGTTTGGGATCCGCGCAGCGGAGCCCGCTATAGACGGTGTAACCGGCGCAGAAGATCGGGGCCGCTTGCTCATAGGAAACGTTGTCCGGAATCAGGTAGGTGGCGTCGGCATTCATCGGCATGTACTCGGCGTGTCCGCCTTGTGCCTCAACTCCTGTGCTTTTCAGATAGGGACAGAACATTCTGCGGCCGCGCTGGCACCATTCGCAGCGCCCGCACGTGGATTGAATCCATGCGGTACCCACGCGGTCGCCTACTTTTCGCGTTGTGACGTCGGGAGCAACGGCGACGATCTCGCCGACCGGCTCGTGGCCTAGAATTCGGGGAAATTGTCCTGGAATGTGTCCGAGAGTCTCATGCACGTCGGTATAGCAGATGCCGCTCGCGTGCATCTTCACCAGCACCTGATGGGGCCCGGGTTGGGGCTGGGGCACGTCTTTGATCTGCCACGAACTGCTGACAGCGGGTACCACTGCCGCTTGCATAATGTCTTTCTCCTGTGCGCCGGTTAAACCGGCGAGGTGTAGTGAATGCAAAAGTCATACGAATGTGAAATAGCGACCCACATCGGCCCCGAGTCATGCGGAGCCGCTCGCAAGGGCGGCGTCGAAGCGTTGA
>JBAUEX010000344.1:0-2007 GCA_049678845.1 Candidatus Acidiferrales bacterium | reverse complement strand
CCTTCCGTCAGGACCGGTCTGCGCGTGTCTGCCAGGCGAATACATCACCCAGCCGCGTCGCTAGGTCCGCGGACAAACAACCATAATACGCGAAAGGAGGCTCTTGTGCCAATGGCGCTTTCGGATGGGGTGCACGACTTTAAAGGGACAAAGGGCTAATATGCTTTTCGGGTGGTTAGTTCCTTGCGTATATGATACGTTAGGAGTAGGAGGACCACCACATGCCCCAGTCCCTTTCGGATTTGGAACAGAGACGGGAAGTGATCACTGAGCGCATCGCGCAGCTCGGCGATCTTCGCCCCGGCAGCATTACCAGCACGTCAGGTCGGTGCGGCAAGCCGGACTGCCGCTGTCATCAACCCGGCCAGCCAGGCCACGGCCCCAATTTCCGGCTCACCTACAAGGTCGACGGCAAGACGGTCTCGAAAGCATTATCGACCGCTGCGGCGATCCACAAGGCGGAGCGGGAAGTCGAGGAGTTCCGGAAATTCCAACAGCTCACTCGTGAGTTTCTGGGGACCAACGCGGAGATCTGCCGTTTGCGGTCTGTTGGGGAGGAGGCGGAGACCGGGCTGAAAAAAAAACGGTCGAGGCGATGCGGCAAGAGATCACGCGGGAAGTAGAGCAGTTCTTGCGGGTGGTGTTCGAGGATCGGCGCAAGACGGGGCGGCTGGATCTGGAAGCGACCGAGATGGCCATGCGCTCGGCTTTGCACCGGGCCGGTGCCGCCGTGTTGAGCCAACTGCTGGAATTTCCGGCCCCCAGCGATGAACAGCGTACGCTACCCTGCTCTTGCGGGCAACGAGCGCACTATCGCGAGCTGCGCAGTAAGACCGTGCTGACCGCCTTGGGTCGGGTGGAAGTTTCGCGTCCCTACTATTTGTGCGCGCACTGTAGCCGAGGGCAATTTCCGGTCGATGTCGAACTGGATATCGAGAATACGGAATTCTCTCCCGGAGTACGCCGCATGCAAGCCATGGTCGGGCATGAGGCACCGTTCGATCACGGCCGCGAACAGATGAAAGTTCTGGCCGGGCTAGAGGTGACCACGAAATCAGTGGAGCGCACGGCAGAGGCCATCGGAGCGGATATCGCTCAACGCGAACAAGCCGAGATCCACAAAGCCCTGCAGTTGGATTTGCCTGTCCTGATCGGCAAACCCATCCGCATTCTGTATGTGCAGATGGATGGGACCGGCATCCCGGTGGTGAAGGAAGAGACAGCGGGTCGGCAGGGCAAGATCGAAGGCCAACCCGCCCATACGCGGGAAGGTAAATTGGGATGCGTCTTCACGCAGACCACGTGGGATAAGGAGGGCTATGCCATCCGCGACCCCGATACCACCACGTACACGGGAGCGATTGAAACGGCAGAAGAATTTGGCCGGCGAATCCATGCGCAAGCTTGGAAACGCGGTTGGAGCCGCGCGCTCCTGAAGGTGGTCATGGGCGACGGTGCGGAATGGATCTGGAATATTGCCGAGCTGCACTTTCCGGGCGCCATTCAGATCGTCGATCTCTACCACGCGCGCCAGCATCTGTGGGAAGTCGCTCGCAAGCGGTACCCCAATGAAGAAGGGAAACAAAAAGCCTGGATGAAGATCCACCAGAAGCGTCTGCTCGATCGCGGGAAAATCGAAAAGCTCGTTGGCGTACTCCGCGCGATCAAGTCCGACAATACCGAAATCGCAGAGAAGGTTCGCACCGAGGCAGACTATTTTGAGCGGAATCGAGAGCGCATGCGATATCCCAAGTTTCGCCGCCAACACCTCTTTGTTGGTTCGGGGGTGATCGAAGCCGGATGCAAGACGGTGATTGCTGCACGTCTCAAGAGATCAGGAATGTTTTGGACTGTTCGAGGGGCCAACGCAATCGTGGCGCTACGCTCCTGTCAGCTCAATGGCGAATTTGAAAGCTATTGGGAGGGACGCCGGGCCGCTTAACTTTCACTTTTAAGTCGCACACCCTCGACGTGATCGACGTGACGGCGTGACGGCCCGCAAGCTTT
>JBAUEX010000343.1:0-5215 GCA_049678845.1 Candidatus Acidiferrales bacterium | reverse complement strand
TTTCGCTTCGGATAGCATGTTACGGGCGGTTAGCTCAGCGGTTAGAGCATCCCGCTTACACCGGGAAGGTCGTGCGTTCAAATCGCACATCGCCCACCACTTAAGCAAAGAGCCTCTTGACTGTAGCGGAATTTGTAGAGAGTGTTTTCCACAAAGCAACTTTCCCTGCCCTTACTGCGCGATCGAGACAACCTTCTGCTGCTGTCATTTGTTGTAGGACTCGACGCGGAGTAGGGCTTCGCGCAAGTCGCCTTCATTGGAAATGTCGTACCGCCGGAACATGCTGGCCGTCTTGTGCCCGGAGATGCGCATCGCGATGGACTGCGGTACGCCCGAGCGGACCATGTTCCGTACAGGTGAACGGCAAAGCGGCGATCGATACGACCGCTCGGAGAGCCCTGTTATCAACGTGGTGGTCAAGAAGCTCAGATGATCCGGCGATTGGCATTCCAGTGGTCGCCCGCCATGGGCAGCAAGCCGTCGGGCAGCCAAGGTGTCGAATGCACCCTTGGAAGGCTAATGACGAAGATGTGACAGCAACAAAGAAGCGGTTGCGGCGCCAGAATGAATCCGGACCCTGGAAGCTTAAAGGGCGACAAGTGGCCGACTGATTCGGCGAACGAAGGTTTCACAACACGACGGCGGAGTTCTTCTGCCGTTATGGCATGCTCTAATTTTAAGAGCGCATCCACTGATATGATAGAATTCGCTTCGATATTGCGTCCGATATTACGGGTATTGGCGGCCGAGTATGCCATCGGCCACGCATCGAGAGCGCGGCGGGTCGGAGAAGTTCCTCTGTAGCTTGCCGGTTTGAACGCGGGATTTGCGACATGCTTTACGTCCTGAAATGGCTAACACAGAAAAGAGCAAATCGGGGCCTTCCGAGTTCACCTTGCGCGCGGTTCTCCTCGGTTCTTTCCTAGGAATTGTCTTCGGCCTCGTCACGGTCTATATCGCACTGGAAGTGGGTCTCAATTTTAGTGCCTCGATTCCTATCGCCGTCCTCTCCATCACGGTGCTGAAATACTTCGGGCGAAGTTCGATCCTCGAGAATAACATCGTTCAGACGGTGGGTTCGGCCGGAGAATCAATCGCCGCAGGGGTAGTTTACACCATTCCAGCGCTGCTCTTTCTTGGCTATCGGCTGGAAATCTGGAGAATTTTCTGGCTCTCGTTGGTCGGCGGAATTCTGGGCGTATTCTTCATGGTGCCTCTGCGCGATTACTTGGTGGTGAAAGAGCACGACAAACTGCGTTATCCAGAAGGAACGGCATGCGCGCACATTCTGATTTCAGGCGAGCGGGGCGGAAAATTTGCGCGACTGGTCTTCCTTGGACTGGCAACCGGGCTGATCTACAAATTCCTGATGAGCGGCCTTCGGCTGTGGCGGTCTTCGCTTGAGTGGAGCACGAAGAGCCTGCGGGGGGCCGTGTTCAGCGTCGATCTTTCGCCTGAGCTGCTGGGAATCGGCTGCCTGATCGGTCTGCCCATGGCGCGCCTGATCTTCGCAGGCTCGGCAATGTCTTCAATTGTTTTGATCCCACTGATTTACTTCTTTGGCGAAAACGTCACTTCGCCACTTTATCCTTCAACAGTTCTGATCAATCAGATGAACCCGGCGGGAATTTGGTCCAGCTATCTGCGCTATGTGGGAGCGGGTGCGGTGATTACGGGTGGCGCACTCTTGCTCCTGGAAGCTCTTCCGACAGTCTTCAAGTCGGTGCGCGGCGGCCTGCGGAAAATGCTGCCGCCAAGTTCGGCATCTTCCATTGGCGAGAATCGGACCGAGCATGACTTACCGATGCTGTATGTCGTCTTGGGATCGCTGGGGATGCTCACGCTTCTGTTTGTGCTCTTGGCTTGGAAGATCAACCCACACGGTTCTGCAAATCTGGTATCGGTACTGCTGGTGGCAATATTCGGCTTCTTTTTCGTAGTGGTTTCGGCGCGGATCACAGGAATGATGGGTTCTTCCGCCAATCCTATTTCAGGGATCACGATCGCCGTCCTAATGATCACGTGTCTGCTGTTCGTGGCGGCAGGCTGGGTGGGCGGGACATATGAAATCATTGCGGTTAGCATTGGCGCGGTGGTGTGCATAGCGGCATCCAACGCGGGGACGACGGCGCAGGACCTGAAGACGGGATATCTTGTCGGCGCAACGCCGAGCGCGCAGCAAATCGGCCTGCTGATAGGAGTATGCACGTCAGTTCTTCTGATCGGACTCACATTGACGTGGTTAAACGGAGCTTCCGGAAAACCGAATCCTGTCAGTTCGGTGAGAATCCCAGACGTGAGCCAGCGCGTTGAAACTGGGGTGAGTTATGGAGGAATAAAGTACGATCTCTATTCAGTGGGGGTAGGCGCGGGGATTCCCGCGGGACGCTATCTGGTCTCGCCTCGAGACGGGATGGTCCACTTTCGAGAAACGCAGCGGATTGGATCGGCTCAACTGCCGGCACCGCAAGCGCAAGTGATGGCGTTGCTGGTGGAGGGATTGCTGAACCACCGTATGCGTTGGCGGCTGCTATTGGTCGGCGTGTTCGTGGCGTTGGTGATCGAGCTGTGCGGGATTCGGTCGCTGCCGTTTGCGGTAGGCATGTATCTGCCTCTTTCCGCCACCGCCGCAATCTTGGCTGGCGCGCTGATTGGACATTTGTCAGGGCTAAAATCGGTCGGGAGCTCTGAAGAAAAAGAAGAATTTCAACCGGGGATTTTATATAGCTCCGGATTGATTGCTGGTGGAGCCATTAGCGCGATCGCTGTTGCGATCATTGCCGGCACCGGTTATGGCGACCGGTTCGACCTGGGCAGCCGGATCGGAGCGAGTTTCCTGGAGTCGCCAGCTTGGGCGATTGTTTTCTTCGCCGTGCTTTGTTGGCTGATCTGGAAAGAATGCCGGAACCACGAAGCAGAAGATAATGATTAGCCGGATGTTCTGCGGGTCTTTGCAGCGACCTTCATACAGATGTCGTTGCAAAGTGTGCTCAATCGTGTCGAAGGCGTCTCGTACATGTGACCCAAAGGCACGGCTGCGGCACTCAATCAGACCAGCTCGGAGGCGCCCGCAACAATCACAGTTGCGGACTCAAAGCACTCAAATCTGGGCGCGATGGTAAATGCGGAGTTCCGGAATGATCGTGTTCGCATCCTGTTTGATGCAGAACACAATTGCCTGCGCCACACAATCCGCGTTCAGCCAATCTAGTCCCAGCTTCCATTCCTCCGATTCGTGAGCCATCGGCGTCTCAATCATGCCTGGCGTAAGCGAGGTGACGCGGATCCGGGTTTTCTTCAGGTCCTTGGCTACGGACTCGGCAAATCCGATGATTCCCCACTTGGAAGCGCAGTAGGCTGAAGAATCCTCTTCTCCTTTTTTTCCCGAGCCGGAAGAGACGAAGATCAATGTACCTTCGCCGCGCTCGAGCATGTTCTGGGCGAGCACCTCGCGTGTACACTGAAAATGCCCCTTCAGATTGCTATCATGGATACGGTCCCACATCGCGGAATCCGTTTTCCAGACCGGTGCAGTGATTCGAACTCCGGCGTTGTTGATCAGTATATCGATACGTCCGAACGTGGCGACGGCCTGCCGCACCATTTCCTTTACTGCTCCCTCATCGCCAATGTTCGCGGGAAAACCCACCGCCCGCACTCCAAATTCCTTAGCCACGCCTTCCATCGCTTGCTTCAGCTGTTCGTTGCGCAAGTCAACTCCGACAATGTTCACGCGCTCTGCAGCCAACCTCTGGGCCGCTAGCAACCCGAGTCCTCGAGCGGCTCCCGTGATGATCGCGACCTTGCCTTTTAGCTCCACGCTGACCTCTCCTTTTGCGCGCGTTTGCAAATATAAAAATCACTGCTGACTGGTGGAAAATCAGAACGCATCGGAACCCTCTCCGTCAGATTCCAGATCCGTCGTTCTCCGATTTGTGCTTCTCGGGATAGAGCGAAACTCCGGGGATGCCGCTCTTTGCCATTTGTTGATTGAGTTCAACAAGGTCCTTGCCCACAAGTTGTTTCCACAAAGCGAGTTGCTGATTCACTTTCGCACTCAGGTCCTGAAACGCCGCGTAGTTTTGCTGAGTCGGAAGCGAATCCGCGTTTTCCACGATGCTTTCCAACTCCGCTAGTTGGCCTGACAACTCTATGGGAAACTTAATCAGGTCTTTCAACGTCTTCAGGTTGATCTGAATCAACGCGTCTTCCACGGAAGCCGATCGTTTCTGCAACTCAGCGCTCGCCAAGAGGACTTCTTTCGCCTTCGGGTCGCTGGCAAGGCGTTCTTGCAAGGCGTCCAGTTGTGTCCGCAACTCCCGCGTTTCCAGAATTGTTCCAGAAGCACGGCTAAGTAGATCGCGAATCTTCAGCGCGAAGTCGAGCTGCTTTTCAAGGTCCATCGAACTTATCTGAACACGGGGATCGATTTTGACCTCGATCGGAACGGTTTGCGACTCGCCATCAACAGTCAGCTTGACTTGATACTGACCCGGTGTAACCAGCGGGCCTTTGGGGCGACCCGAAAGAAATACGGCACCGGGCACGGTATTCGGCGGGGCATAGCGAACGTCCCACACGAAACGATTCAGTCCCACAGAAGCCGGCAGCGAAGGGACGGGTGGTGGCGGCAGGATGATATCTTCCGAGGGTTTCACGGGCGTTCTCTTCGGATCGGTAAACTTGCGAATGACTTTGCCATTCGGGTCGCGGATTTCAAGCGTCATCGCTCCCGAGGGTTCGGCGTTCAGTGAATAGTAGATCAATGCCCCGTCGGGCGGATTCGTCCCCACGAATTGCTGCCGCGGCAAATAGAATTCACCGGGATTGATTCGGAGAGCGGCCGCCGGCTTAAACAGATGGAAGCGAGCGTTCGCGGTGAATCCATCGAATTGACGGAGCGGAGACACATCGTCAAGAATCCAAAACGCGCGCCCGTGAGTGGCGACTGCCAAATCGTTTCCTTTCACTATGAGATCGTAAACTGGCGACGTCGGCAGGTTCAATTGGAGCGATTGCCAGTGTTCGCCATCGTCGAAAGATACCCAAACTCCCGTCTCCGTTCCTGCATAGAGCAGATCCGAGCGTTGCGGGTCTTGCCGAATTACGTGGACGTAGGAGTCCTGGGGCAGGCCTTCCGAGATGGCCGTCCAGGTCTTGCCGAAATCTTTGGTTTTATATGCATAGGGCCGGTAGTCGTCGAGGCGATGACGAT
>JBAUEX010000342.1:0-3292 GCA_049678845.1 Candidatus Acidiferrales bacterium | reverse complement strand
GTCCTGGGCGGTGTCGGAACGCATCTTTGGGATGCGCACGGCCTTGGGAGCCAGCGCCATCACAGCATGGTCAAGGAATTAAAGGACCAGCTTCAGCTTACGCCCGCGCAGGCAGCGCAGTACGACGCTTTGGTCGGCGCGGCGCGCTCGAAATTCCATGCCTTGGACGCTCAGGAGCATGCTGAATGGTACCCCAAGGATGATCAAGTCCGCCAGGAGTGGCGAGAGAAGACGCGTACCATTCTTACCGCGGAACAGAAGAGGACATTCGACGCGTTCGTGAAGAAACTGGATGAAGAGCGGCAAAAACAACAACAAGGACAGGGACACTAGCCGCCAAAGTTCGCGGCTCTAACTCACACCATGGCAACCGGAGCAGCCATCCCCGAAGAATCTGAAATCACGCGACCCGTGGCGTCTGATGCCGTCATCGCGCTCGAGAATGTCCACAAGACTTACGACTTGGGAGAAATCCAGGTGCACGCGCTTCGCGGCGTGTCGCTTGAAATTCGCCGCGGCGAATTCGTCGCCATCATGGGCGCGTCGGGTTCGGGCAAATCAACGCTGATGAACATTCTCGGCTGTCTCGACCGGCCGTCGAAGGGTCGGTACCTTCTCGACGGAATCGATGTTTCGGGGTTAAGCAAAGTGGAATTGGCTCACATTCGGAACAAGAAAATCGGATTCGTGTTTCAGCAATTCAATCTCCTCTCGCGTACAACGGCTCTCGAGAACGTCGAACTGCCAACTTTGTATGCAGGCATTCCTCCCGAGGAACGTGCCAGCCGCGCTAAACAATCGCTCGAACGCGTTGGCCTTGCCGATCGCGCCATGCATCATCCTTCGCAGCTTTCCGGTGGTCAGCAGCAGAGGGTGGCGATTGCGCGGGCGCTGGTCAACAAGCCGGCCATCTTGCTTGCCGACGAGCCCACGGGCAACCTCGACAGCCGTACCAGCGTTGAAATTATGGATATTTTGCAGCGGCTCAACGAAGACGAGGGATTGACCGTCGTGTTGGTCACGCACGAGCCGGACATCGCCAACTACGCCCAGCGTGCTCTGGAGTTTCGCGACGGAAAGATGCGCAAGGATAACTATATTCAGAAGCGATTAATTGCCCGCGAGGTTTTGCCCACCTTGAAATCGCCGGACGACGAATCCGACGACGAGCCGTCCGCGCCGCAAACCGAGTAGCAACCTCTTGGCTGATTGAGTGTTGGGCCACTTCGAATTCTCTTGCTCTGACCGAAAGATTACCATCCTGAGGGCGAAGTCTATTCAGACGTATCCTTCATTACCTTTATACTTGCTTTCACCAGTTTCTTTACCAACGTCACCGGTACCGGTTTACCCATGGGGAAGCTCACAATGGCTTTCGTTGTAGCATAATCTGCAAGTTCCTTCCTGTGGTCTCGTATTACGGGAGGGGATACAGGTAGGCGTATGTGTGGTTTCTGAAAGCTGAACCAGGCAAACATCCCGTCATACTAATCAACTCCTGGATGGGAATACCCGGACAGTTGGAAATAGTCGGTGCGTTCAGTGGCACCAGGCGCTGCCGCCCGTATGGCCGCTCTGCCCTTCGCCAAATCGCCTTGCGCCTCTTTCGGACATCTTGCTATGTATTCATCTACTTCACTACTCTTGCGTTTTGCCACGGTTGCGTTCTCCCCTTCTTGTTATTAGAAGGGAATATCCTCGTCCGAAATGTTTGGCTCGTGTCCGCCCGCGTCGTCAGCGGCCATGACGTCAGGTTCAGCCGAGTGTGACGCGCCGGCTCCGGCTCCAGCGGCGGCCGAATCGCTGCGCGAGCCGAGCATTCTCATTTCCGATGCGACGATTTCCGTGGTGGTCCGTTTCTGCCCGGACTTGTCTTCCCACTCGCGCGTCTGAAGGCGCCCCTCGATATAAATCAGCGAGCCTTTTTTCAGGTATTGCTGGCAGATCTCGGCCAGTTTCGACCACACCACAATGCGATGCCATTCGGTTTTTTTCTGGCGCTCGCCGGAGCGGTCTTTGTAAGTGGAGTCGGTCGCCAGCGTGAAATTTGCGACCGCCTGCCCGCCGCCCGTGAATCGAGTCTCCGGGTCGCGGCCCAGCCTCCCAACCAGAATTACTTTGTTAACGGACATGCGCGCCTCCGCACACTACCACCTTATCAAGCTCGGAAGTATACCTGAACCGGCGGCCGAACGGGCGCCGTTCCTGCGCGTGCTGGCAAAACCTAGCGCGAGGGAGACAGGCCGCGCAGTTCCGTAGCGGCCTTTTTGGCCTCGTCGGAGCCCGGATAACGCCGGATCAAGTCGCGAAATTCCCGCGTGGCGCTCACCTTTTTATTCGTCTGTGCCAGGGCGCGTCCTTTTTCGAGCATCGACGGCGCCACTTTGGAGCTCTTCGGATAATTCAGGATTACCCCGTCATACGCTTCGATGGCTCGGCTGTATTGCCCCTGCGCATAAAAGATTTCGCCCAGATAAAACTGTGCATTTGAGGCGAAGGCGCCACCCGGAAAATTTTTCAGATAGTCGTTGAATTCCTGCCGCGACAAATCGTAGTGGGCGCTGTTCAAATCGCGCAACGCATTGGAATAGAGCGTATCGCCGGAGATTCCCGGCACGGGGGCCGCCGGCTGCGAAGGAGTCACAGGCGGCTGGCTCGCGTTGCTCTCAGGACCGGGGTTCGGGTTGCTTCCCATCGGCGCGCCGGACGTGCCTTGCACTGCGGGCGCGGCTCCGGAAACCTTCGCGTTGATCTGTTGCAATGTCGACTGGATGTCGCTCATTTGCTGCGCGAGTTTCCCGACGCGCGCTTGCATATCCTGCATGTTGTCGGAGATGCCCTGGATTTGCTGCGTGGTCGAGGAATTTGTCGCACCGCTGTTTGCCTGCGCATCCTGCACGGTCTTCTGCAGTGAGCCCATGGTCTGGCTCAACTGATTTTGTGCGGTGAGCGATTGCTGAACCAATACCTGCATGGAAGCAAATCGTGTGTCGATGTCGGTGCGAAGGTCCTGCTGATTCTGCAGAATCTGCGCGATCGATTGCTGAATTTGGATGATCTCGCGGGAAACCGCGTCGGCGGGCGGGGGAGCCAGCAGAGCGCCTCCCATGGCGCCCAAAACTAAAACGGCGAGTGCCAGCACGATGGTTCTTGTGCGCATGGAAATTTCTCCTGTGCGCCGGTTAAACCGGCGAGGTGTAGTGAATGCAAAAGTCATACGAATGTGAAATAGCGACCCACATCGGCCCCGAGTCATGCGGAGCCGCTCGCAAGGGCGGCGTCGAAGCGTTGA
>JBAUEX010000341.1:0-6818 GCA_049678845.1 Candidatus Acidiferrales bacterium | reverse complement strand
TAGGTCATGCATTGAGTGCCTGGCCACCTAAGAGTTGGGACCTGAACTCGCTGACACTTGCAGCCTTGTATTTCAATCCTGAAATGGCAGTCGCTCAGGCGCAGACCGAAGTGGCTAAAGCCGCCGTTATCACAGCGGGGGCGCGCCTCAATCCGACGTTGGGAGTAACACCTGGAGTGCCGAGCCCGTATCTGTTCGGCCTCGATTTTGCCATCCGGATCCAAACCGCCGGAAAGCGCGGCTACCGAATACGCCAAGCAAGGGACCTGAGTGAAGCAGAGCGGCTCAACTTGGCGAATACCGCGTGGAAAGTTCACAGCGCCGTTCGCGCAGCGTTGCTCGACTACCTCATCGCTGTTCGCCGCTTGAATCAGACGCGTTCTCAAGAAAGCGTCCTGTCTGAACGCGTGAAACTTTTGGAGAGGAGGCTTGCCGTTGGCGAGATTCCACGCCCGGAAGTGGATTCGGCCCGCATTGAGCTGGCAAATACAACGCTGGCCGTTCTTAGCGGCGAGAGCCAAATGTCCCTGGCGCGCGCCGCGTTGTCTGCTGCCATTGGCGTGCCCGTTTCCGCGCTGAATGACCTGGAGTTTTCGTGGCCGGACTTCGCAAACCCTCCCCATGCCACATCTTTTTCGGCGCAGGAAATCCAACGCGCGGCGGTGCTAGACCGCTTGGATGTTCGACGAGCATTGGCCGAGTACGCAGCAGCAGAAGCAAATCTTCAGCTCCAAATCGCGCGGCAATACCCTGATATTCAAATTGGCCCGGGGTACCAATACGAAGAGAGCAACAGCTACTTTACACTTGGGCTCTCCGTCACCCTTCCGGTCTTCAATCACAACCAGGGACCGATTGCCGAAGCTGAAGCGCAGCGCAAAGAAGCCGCGGCCAGTTTTCTTGCGACGCAAGCTCGGGCCATTGCGGAGAGCGAAGCAGCGTTGGCGCGCTACAACGGAGGCTGGAAGGAGCTAACCGAAACCGAAGATTTGGTCAAACTTCATGGCAGCCGAGTCCAGTTGGCGCGAGATGCCTTCAAGGCAGGCGAATCCGGACCGCTTCCGCTCAATGGCGAGTTGCTGCAGAACGTCCTCGCGGGTGGCGCGCAAATAGCCGCACTCTACCGCACCCAACTCGCTCTCGGGGCCCTTGAGGACGCAATCGAGCGTCCTCTGGACCCAGGTGATGCCATGCCAGCACTCGGCCCGCAGTCACCCGCTCTGGAAAACCAAACAAAGGAGAAAAAGCAATGAAGAGGAACTGGAAACGGCTGTTCTCGGCAGGCCTCGCGATGACGCTCGCGGTTATTCTTGCTCGCATTGTCGCACCGGCGCGAAGAGCTTCTGCCGATCAAGATGAAGACGACGAACAAGAAGCAATAAAAACCCCTCCGAGGGTCTCGGTCCAAAATGGGCAGACGATTCTTACGCTCAGTGCCGGCACGCAATCCCGCGTGGGAGTCGCGGTAGCTCATCTCCAAGGTCTGACCGCCCGCGAGCAGGTGACCGTTCCCGCGATCGTTCTATCGCCTGAAGATCTCATCACCGCGCGAAGCAACTATGTGACAATTTCGGCAAATCTGGAAAAAACGCGAACGAAAATTCAAGTCGGCCAAGAAGAATATGACCGGCTAAATTCCCTGTATGAGGATCAGAAGAACGCCTCACAAAAAGACTTGCAGGCAGCGCAAGGCGCTCTGCGCTCTGATCAAGCGGACGCTCAAGCCGCGCAACAGGACTTGGCGCTCCAAATGGCTGCGGTGCGGCAGAACTGGGGCGACGCTGTAGCAAATTGGGTGGTCAACAACTCGGCCAAGCTAAATCGCGTTTTCGACCAAAGTGATTTTCTCGTGCAAGTCACGTTGCCAGCGGGATTCAGTCCGACTTTCCCGCAGGCCATCACGCTCGACCTTCCTGGACTGGGCCATGCGGAAGCAAAACTGATTTCGGAATTTCCACGCATTGATCCGCGCATCCAGGGCATCGGCCTTCTCTACATCGCTCCCAGCCGTCTGGGTTTCGCGCCCGGACTAAATCTGATCGCCCGATTGCCGGTTGGCCAAGAAATGCGCGGAGTACTGATTCCCAATTCGGCCATTGTGTGGTGGCAAGGGAACGCCTGGGTCTACGTGCAGACGGCGCCTGGCCGCTTCGTGCGCCGACTCGTCCCCACAGGCGAACCGCTTGCGAATGGACGTTTTGTCTCAACCAGTTTTTCTCCTCACGAGGAGGTCGTGATTCGCGCCGCACAGTTATTGCTTTCTGAAGAATTCCGCTCACAAATCCAGCCGGAGGATTAACAAGGCAATGCTATCGGCCATCGTTCGATTTTCGCTGAGATTTCGTGGCATTGTCATTGCCCTTGCCTGCGCTTTGCTCGGTTACGGACTCTACTCGCTGACGCAAGCGCGTTACGACGTTTTCCCGGAATTCGCCCCGCCGGAGGTCGTAATTCAAACGGAAGCGCCAGGATTGGCCCCGGAACAAGTCGAACTTTTGGTCACTCAGCCAATTGAAAATGCGATTGTCGGAGTTTCGGGAATTGATTCGCTCCGCTCTGGTTCTATCGAGGGACTTTCGGCGATCACCGTCGTCTTCCACCCGAGCAGCAGCATTTATCTTGACCGGCAGGTTGTTGGGGAACGGCTCACTACACTTGTGGGCCAGCTTCCCGCTGGCGTCCGTCCAGTAATGACTCCGCTCACTTCTTCCACGAGTATTGTACTGGCCGTCGGGCTCAAATGGCCGAACCACTCGCTGATGGACTTGACCACGGTAGCGGACTGGACGGTCAAGCAGCGACTCCTGGCCGTGCCGGGAGTCGCCAAAATCGCAATCTACGGCGAAGAGCCCCGGCAAATTCAGCTTCAATTCATCCCCGAGAAACTGATTCAGTTTGGATTGACGGTCGATGACGTTATTGCTGCAGCGCGTCAGGCAACCGGCATTCGCGGATCCGGATTCGTGGATACGCCGAACCAGCGAATCGTAATTCAGACCGAGGGCCAGTCGGTAACGGCGGAGCAACTATCCAAAGCGGTTCTCTTCCATCACAACGGAGCCAACGTCACATTGGGAGATGTGTGCCATGTGGTTGACGCACCCGCGCCGCCGATTGGCGCTGCTTCGATTCGTGGTGAACGCGGGCTCATGCTGATGGTTTCGTCGCAGTACGGAGCCAACACACTGGAAGTCACTCGCGGACTTGATCAAGCGCTCACAGAACTTCGCCCAGCACTGTCGATGCAGGGAATCATTATGTACCCTGATGTTTTTCGGCCTGCGGACTTTATCGAAACAGCGTTGCACAACATCCGTTCATCGTTGCTCATCGGAGCGGCGCTGATTGTGGCAGTTTTGTTCCTGTTCCTTTTCAATTTGCGTACTGCGGCCATCTCCTGCACCGCCATTCCTCTTTCTCTTCTGGCCGCACTGATTGTGCTGGAAAAACTCGGTTTCAGCCTGAACACCATGACGCTGGGCGGACTGGCCATCGCCATCGGAGAAGTTGTCGACGACGCGGTGATTGACGTGGAAAACATCTATCGCCGTCTGCGCGAAAACTGGACATTCGAATCTCCTCAGCCTGTGTTCCAAGTAGTGTTCGATGCTTCCATCGAGGTGCGCAGCGCCGTTGTCTACGCCACCTTTGCCGTGATTCTGGTTTTCTTCCCGGTGCTTACGATGTCCGGCCTTGCGGGCCGGATCTTTGCCCCGCTCGGCACAGCCTATATCCTGGCAATTCTAGCTTCCTTGGGTGTTGCCCTGACCGTGACGCCCGCGCTTTGTTTCCTTCTACTTGGCAACCGCGAACTTCCTCCTCAGGAGCCGCCAGTTGTTCGGTGGTCAAAGGCTGGCTACCGCAAACTGCTGCTGGGCGTCGAGCAATCGCGGCGACTAGTGATCGCTGCGGTTGCTGTGGCAATTGTTCTCGGCGTTGCCATCCTGCCTTTCCTCGAAGGTTCTTTTTTGCCGACCTTGCAGGAGGGCAATCTCACCGTGCACGTGACCGAAGTTCCGGGCACTTCTATTAGCGCCTCTTTGCGTTTGGGCGACCAGGTCACACAGGCGCTTCTCAAAATTCCCGGTGTGCGCTCAGTAGCTCAGCGCGTAGGAAGGGCGGAGCTTGGCGACGATACATCGGGTACGCATTCCAGCGAGATCGAGGTCAGTTTTAACCCTCTTAATGGATCTCAAGCGATGATTGCACAGAACAAAATCCGAGCGGCTCTTTCCAACTTTGCCGGCGCGACATTCTCGGCAAACAGTTTTCTCACCGAACGCATTAACGAGACGCTCTCGGGCTTCACGGGCGGGATCGTGGTCAATGTTTTCGGCAATGATCTCGATCAGCTTGACCACGAGGCGCAAGAAATTGCCCACACGTTAAGCCGCATTAAAGGGGCGACCGGGGTTCAGCTCCAGTCTCCGCCGGGGACGCCCCAGATTGTCGTCCGGCTGCGCACGGATGATCTCACTCGCTGGGGCTTCAATGCCGTGCATATTCTTGACGTGCTACGGACCGCCTACGGCGGAGACATTGTCGGCCAAGTTTACCAGGGCAATCGCGTGTTCGACGTCTCCGTAATTCTTGCGCCGTCCGAACGCGATAGCGTCGAAGAAATCGGTGCCCTTCCGTTGCGAGGTCCGGATGGAAACTACGTTCCGCTTCGCCAGCTTGCCGATATCTATGAAACCTCCGGCCGCTACATCATTTTGCACGAAGGCGCACGGCGCGTACAAACCGTTACCTGCAATGTGGAAAGACGCGATCCAACCTCCTTCGTAGCCGAAGCACGAAGCCGCATCTCGAAACTGTCGTTTCCGCCGGGGACTTACGTTGAATTCGCTGGGACCGCGGCTGCCCAGGCCCAATCCCGCCATGACTTGCTCGTGTATTCATTGCTGGCTGGTCTGGGAATCGTGCTTCTTCTTTCGGTGATCATGGGAAACTACCGCAATCTGCTTCTTGTCCTTGCGAATCTTCCGTTTGCGCTCGTCGGCGGTGTTCTTGCTGTCGTAATCACGGGAGGCACTCTGTCGCTCGGTTCGCTCATCGGTTTTGTAACGCTATTCGGAATCACGCTGCGAAATTCAATCATGATGATTTCTCATTACGAGCACCTTGTGGACAAAGAAGGAATGAACTGGGGTTTAGAAACCGCGCTTCGCGGCGCAAGTGAACGCCTCGCGCCCATCTTGATGACCGCTCTCGTCACCGGCCTCGGCTTGCTTCCGCTCGCGATTGGAAGCGGCGATCCGGGCCGTGAAATCGAAGGCCCCATGGCTGCTGTGATTCTCGGGGGACTGCTCACATCCACAGCGCTAAACTTGCTTGTCCTCCCGACGCTAGCTCTGCGCTACGGAAGCTTCGAAAAGGCCCCTCCCGAGTCATAGATTTCAAGCTTCGCCGAAAATGCGGCCTTTCAGAACCTCGATTGTAGAACAGCGACACGAGCTACGTGTCGAAGATTCAATTATCCTATGTGCCCGCCTGGGATTCTCTCAATTGCAGGGTGCCCGCGCGCAGCGCACGTTCCTTGAGCATGGCGAACAGTATCGGGACAAAAATCATGACGGCGATGGTCGAAGTCACCATGCCCCCGACGATTGGAGCAGCAATCGGCTTCATCACGTCCGAGCCGATGCCCGTTTCCCACAGAATTGGTCCCAGGCTGGCGATCACAGCGACAACCGTCATGAGTTTGGGGCGAAGGCGGAGGACTGCCCCCTCGATGGTCGCTGCTTCGATATCCTTGCGTTCAAGCAACCCCCCTAAAGCGAGGCGCTTGTCCAGCGCCTCATGCAAATAAACCACCATTACCACGGCGGTCTCGACTGCGATTCCGAATAGCGCGATGTAGCCGACGGCAACGGCCACGCTGTACTCATAGCCGAGAAACCATTGGAGGATGAGTCCGCCAGTGAGCGCGAAAAACACCGGGAAAAACAAGATGGCTGCTTCTGCCGCGGAGTCGAAAATCATATAAAGCAGCAGAAAGATCACGAAAAGCACGATGGGAAGGATCAGCTCAAGCCGTTTTTTCGCACGCAATTCAAACTCATACTCCCCTGACCATTTGTAGTTATAGCCGGGCGGAAGAGCTAGTTTAGTCTTCAGCAGCTTGCGGGCGCGCTCGACAAATCCCCCGTAGTCCGTTGTGCCCAGATTAAAATAAACGTAACCGGTAAGCTGGGCCTCTTCGTCGCGAATCATAGCGGGCCCGCGCGAGAATGAAATACTCGCCACTTCGCTGAGGGGAATTTGTGCGCCCGTAGGCGCAGCAATCAGCACGCGGCTGAGTTCAGGAATGTCGTTGCGAAAGTCCCGGTTGTAACGGATGTTGATGGGAAAGCGCTCGCGTCCCTCGATATTTTCCGCGACATCCTGACCGCCGATGCCGGACTCCACCGCGCGTTGAACATCCGCGACGGTGAGCCCGTAGCGCGCCGCGACCGGCCGATTCACGGCGATGTTGATATAGAAGCCCTGTGCCACGCGCTCAGCAAACACGGACTGCACCCCGGGCTGGCCCGAAAGAAGGTCGCTGATTTGCGCTCCCAGTTGCTGGATTCCGTCGAGGCTGGGCCCTTGAATTTTCATGCCTACGGGGGTCTTGATGCCCGTGAGTTCCATGTCCAGACGGTTTTCGACTGGCATTGTCCAGGTATTCGTGAGTCCGGGAAATTGCAGCTTGGCATCTATATCCTGAATCAGCTTTTCGTAGGTCATACCAGCGGGCCATTGGCGCCGTGATTTGAGCATTATGGTTGTGTCATACATGTCCAGAGGCGCGTTGTCGGTGGCGCTGTTCGAGC
>JBAUEX010000340.1:0-5438 GCA_049678845.1 Candidatus Acidiferrales bacterium | reverse complement strand
AGAATGCGCTCCGTCATCGCGGCGCGGTCGAGATTCATGTAGGAATGGATGGATACAACAACGAGATCGAGTTGCGCGAGAACTTCATCGCTCAGGTCGAGCGCGCCATTTTTCAGGATGTCCACTTCGCTGCTGGCGAGCAAGTGCATGCCGCCAACGCTATTTTCGGCTGCGCGGATTTTCCTGATTTGCGCGAGCGTGCGTTTTTCGTCGAGGCCGTTGGCGACGGTGACCGCTTTCGAATGATCGGTCAGTGCGATGTATTCGTAGCCGAGTTCGCGCGCGGCTTCGGCCATTTCCTCGATGGAATTCTTGCCGTCGGAAGCCGTTGTGTGCATTTGCAGGTCGCCGCGAATGTCGGCGAGCGTGATGAGCTTCGGAAGTTTGCCGGCATCGGCGGCTTCGATTTCCCCGGTGTTTTCTCTTAACTCGGGCTCGATGTAAGGCAAGTCAAGCTTGGCGTAAATTTCCGCTTCCGTTTTTCCGGCGACGGTCTTGCCTCCCTTCAGAGTCGTCAGCGCGTATTCGTTCAGCGTGTAGCCCATGGTGTTGGCGCGCCCGCGGAGAACGACGTTGTGTTCCTTCGAGCCGGTGAAATATAGAAGCGCGGCGCCGTAGCTCTCCGGCGGAATCACGCGAACGTCCACCTGCATTCCATGGGGCAAGAGAAAACTGACTTTATTTTCACCGTGCGCCAGCACTTGCTCGATGGACGGGTATTTCAGGATGTGGTCGCAGATGGCGTCCACGGATTTTTGCGAATATTTTCCCGCGGGGATGACAATGAAATCGAGATCGCCGATGGTTTCCTTGCCGCGTCGAAGCGAACCGGCGGGCGTGACGGAAGCAATTTGCTTGCCCATCGCCTGAATGTGCGCGGCGACCTGCCCGGCCGTGGCTTCGGCGGCGTTGATGCGGAACCGGCCCGTGGATTTCTTGAAGAATTCGACCGCGCGCAGAATATTCTCTTCGGTTTTTTCGCCGAAGCCGGGAACGTCGCGCAGTTTTTGCTCGCGCGCCAGTTTCGCAACGTCTTCCACGGTCCCGGCTTTGAATTTCTTCCAGAGAAACGCGGCCTTCTTGGGACCGAGGCCTTGCAGCGAGAGAACGTCGAGCAGAGTTGGCGGATATTTTTTCAGGAGCTTCTTGCGCAGGCCGTAATCGCCGGTCTTCAGGATTTCGTCGATGTGCTCGGCCATATTGTCGCCGATGCCGGGAAGCTCGGTGAGTTTTTTGCGGTCTTTCGCGAGTTCCTCGATGCGTTCGTGGAGGCTGTAGATCAGCTCGGCGGCTTTTTCGTAGCTGCGGTAGCGCCCGATGATCGCGCCATCAATTTCGAGCAGCTCCGCCGTCTCGTGCAGTATCCGCGCAATCTCCCGATTTTCCATGGCGCGATTATAGAGCAAACGTTCGAGGAGTGAAGCGATTCGATTTCTCAAGCTTGAACCACGTGGGATGACGCAGCAAATCGCTTTGTTGCATTTCGCTTCATTGCCAAACGGGGAGTTAAGTTAAGAGGGAGAGCATGACGATGCCTGACAACGTCCTCATCAAGGACCAAAATATTCTCGGCGGCATTCCTCTTTTTCGGGGCACGCGCGTGCCATTTCAGGAATTGCTCGATTATTTGGAGGGCGGGCAGACGCTCGGTGACTTCCTCAACGATTTTCCCACCGTCACTCGAGAGACCGCCATTGCCGCGCTAGAAGAAGCGAAAGCGCTCGTTGTCTCGCGGCTCGGATGACAATCCTTACTGGATGAGTGCGTTCCGAAAGCGCTTAAATCCAGTCTGTCGGTGGAGGGTCAGGAGTGCGCCACTGTTCCCGAGGCTGGTTTCGCCGGATCAACGAACGGCGAGCTCCTGAAGCGGGCAGAGAGCAACTTCGAGGTATTCATCACGCTGGATCAGGGAATACAGTACCAACAGAACCTGGCTGGTTCCGAGATTGCGGTTTTGCTGATTCGAGCCAAATCAAGCCGCGTTGCGGACATTCTCCGACACATTCCAGACGGCCTCTTGGCTCTTCGTTCGATCAAACCCGGACAGATCAACATACAAGTGGGCGAACAGCAGTTTAGGAAACTTTGACGACGTTGGCGGCTTGTTCGCCTTTGGGACCTTCGGCGATGTCGAATTCGACGCGGTCGCCTTCGCGCAGCGTCTTGAATTTGTCGCCGACAATGCCCGAGTAGTGCACGAAAACGTCAGGACCCTCGTCGCGTCCTATAAAACCGAAGCCTTTCGCGTTGTTGAACCATTTCACCGTGCCTTGCATGGTCATCGCCTTTACGAGTGCCGGTCCTAAACAATCGAGCGAAGGGTGGGGTCTTTCGCTTTTTTGTCCTAAGGAAGAGCCCGGCGGCAGAAGCGTAAATAATACAAAATGGCGGCGACGGATTTGGCGTCGCGTAGCTTGCCGGTGCGAATCCAATTCTGGATTTGCCGCGGCGTGAAGGCGCGAACCGTGATGCGTTCGTCGGCTTCGGGATGCGCAGTGCCGGCGCGAAGATCGCGCGCGGCGTAAATCACCATGTGTTCGCTGACGAAGCCGGGAGTGGGGAAGAGGTCGAGAAGTTTCTCCCAGCGGCGCGCGGTGTAGCCGGTTTCTTCAAGGAGTTCTCGTTTCGCGCCGGGGAGCGGCTGCTCGCCGGGCTCGATGCGGCCAGCGACGAGTTCCCACAGGCAGCCGCCGACCGAATGGCGATACTGGCGGATGAGCAGCAGGCGTCCGTCGTCGAAAACGGGAAGAACGACGATGGAGCCGTTGTGGACGACCAAGTCGCGCGTCGCGCGGACGCCGCCGGGCTCGATGACCGTGTCGCGGCGAACGTCGAAAACGTGCCCGTGGAAGAGCGTTTTGCTAGAAATGATTTTCGCGCGCGCGATGGCAGCCTCCCGTGAATGCGGGGATTATCATAAGGGTGAAACTCGAAAATCGAAACTCGAAAAGCGGAGCGTGACGAGTTGCGCGCGGCATGCGTATACTGGCGGGCGAATTAACGAAGGACAACGTTTATGCCGGTCAATACGCTGATCATTGACGACGAGAAGCCCGCGCGCGAGGAGCTTGCGTATTTGTTGAAGGCGTTTCCCGAGGTGAACATCGTCGCGCAAGGAAAAAATGGAATCGACGCCGTGAATCTGATCAAGGAGCACAGCCCGGATTTGGTTTTCCTCGACGTGCAGATGCCCGGCCTGGACGGGTTCGGCGTCATCAAGAAGCTGATGGAGAAAAAAATCAAAGTGCCGCAGATTATTTTCGCGACGGCGTTCGAGGAATACGCGGTGCAGGCATTCGAAGTGAACGCAGTGGATTACGTGCTCAAGCCGTTTGATAAGGGCCGGCTGGCGAAAGCCATCCAGCGCGCGAAAAAAATGGTGGAGGCGAATTCATCCCCCGTGGAGCGGCTGGAAACGCTGATCGGCCAGCTCGGAACGCCGAAGGCGGCGCAGCCGGGCCAGCCGGCGAAGCTGCTATTGAAATCGCAGCAGAGAATGTTTTTGGTGGACGCGGATGCGATGGTGTACGCGTCGATTCAGGATGGGACCATCACGATTTTCACCAAGGACGCGGAAGGCGTCTCGAATTACCGCACCATCGAGGAACTGCAGGCGTCGCTCGACTCGGATCGCTTTTGGCGCGCGCACCGGTCGTACTTGATCAACATCGACCACATCAAGGAAGTCGTGCCGTGGTTTAAATCGAGTTACATGCTGAAAATGGACGACAAGCGCGCTAGCGAAGTCCCCGTCAGCCGCGCCCAGACGCGTCGCCTCCGCGAATTGATTAAAATGTGAAAAGTAGCGGTCCTTTTTTCCTCAGGTAAACGCGAACACACGGATAGCGTTGCATTCCTAGATGATCCTCCTCATTGTTTCCATTTTTTAACAAATGTCTCGGAAAATTCGCCGCAAATTATTTCTCAATTAACCGTTCGTTAGCCCCTCTTTCACGGTGCGGAGCTAAAAGAAGAGCGCGCGAGATCGAAGCGTTCCAGCCTGCGCTGCCCGGTTCCGCGACTTTCCCTATGAAGGAGCTATCAATGAATAAGGAATCAGTTGCCCAGAAAGTCCGCTCTTTAGGTGTCCAGCAAATGCTGTGCCTCATAATGGCGCTACAGCTGGTGACGTTGGGAGCGCCGATTCCTGTTCGCGCGAGCGGAAATGGAAACACAGGAAACGGAAACAGTGCAGATAGTAAAACGCGTACACCGATTAAACACGTGATCGTGATTATCGGAGAAAACCGTACATTCGATCACATTTTCGCCACGTACAAGCCGAAGGGCAAGCGAACCGTCTGGAATTTGCTTTCCCAGGGAATCGTCAACCAGGACGGGACGCCCGGAGTGAATTACTCGATTGCCGCGCAGAACTCGGCGGTGGATTCAAGTCCGCATCCGTTCGAGGAAAGTCCGATGTCGAAGTCGTTATTTCCGGTGCTGCCCGTTCCGCTGACTGGCGGCCCCAAAACGCCGATTTTTTCAACCATCGCGCAGGCGCAAGCGGCCGAAAACGGACTGGCGCCTGGCTACTACAAGTTCCTGACAACGGGAGGAACAGGCCAACTGGGAAGTGTTCCCGATGCACGGATCTCGTATGACGGAGAGGGAGCTGCGTCATTGCCGGACGGACCTTTTCAGCTAACGCCCGGAGTTCCCTATGACGGTTACGCGGCCAGCCCCGTGCACCGGTTCTATCAAATGTGGCAGCAACTGGATTGCAACCAGGCTTACGCAACGGCACAGAATCCCAGCGGGTGCGAATCTGATTTGTTCCCCTGGGTCGAAGTGAGCGTGGGGGCGGGAAGCAATGGCAAGGCGCCGGGTTCTCCGGCCTACGATGCACCGAGCGGCGAAGGCGCGACGGCAATGGGCTTTTACAACATGGCTCAGGGAGACGCGCCCTATCTGAAGCAGCTTGCTGACGATTACGCCATGAGCGACAACTTCCACCAGTCGGTCGAGGGCGGGACAGGCGCAAACCACGTGATGCTCGGCACCGGAGACGCGGTCTGGTTCAGCGACGGCGCGGGCAACGCTGCCGTGCCGCCGTCGAACCAAATTGAAAACCCCGATCCGCAAGCGGGTACCAATAACTTCTACACACAGGATGGCTACTCGGGTGGGTCCTACAGCAACTGTTCGGATACGAGCCAGCCAGGTGTATCGGCCATCGTGGATTACCTTCAATCGCTCGAACGGCCGATCCAGCCCAACTGCGAGACCGGCCACTACTACCTGCTGAACAATTACAATCCCGGATACTATGGCGATGGAAGCGTGGCGTTTGGCGACCCAAAGGGCAGTGCATTCACGATTCCGCCATCAACGCTGCGGACCATCGGAGACGAACTGCTCGAAGCGAACATTTCGTGGAAGTATTACGGGGACGGCTGGAACAATTATGTGGCCAACCCCTACAGTCCGACCAACAC
>JBAUEX010000339.1:0-16144 GCA_049678845.1 Candidatus Acidiferrales bacterium | reverse complement strand
CATCTGGGAAATCCGATTCGAGCGCCACAGCGCGGCGATAATACGAGAGGGCAATCTCACCTGCTTTGCTGTCCGAATTATCTGAAGGCCTATGAAGATCGCCTAAAAGAATCAGTGCGTCTATGTGGTTTGGATCAAGCTGTAGGGTTTCGTTCAGCTCGTCTACTGCACCGTCAGCATTTCCGTTAAGAGCAAACGCTTCGCCGAGTGAAAAATGAGCTTCAGCCATGCTCGGAGCCACAGCTACTGCTTTCTGCGCGAACGTGACCGCGTCATCGTATTTTTTCTGGGCAATCGCCATTTCGGCGAGTCCCATTTCGGGCCACGGGCTGTCAGGACTGATCTTCGCGGCCCGCGAACACTCGCTTATAGCCGCCGCGTAATCGTTCTTGTAAAAGAATGTTGTGCAGCGGCCCAGATTTTCCGCAAGCTGCGCATCGACTTTAGACTCGGTGCTCGCAGGAACAATTTTTGCTGATTTCAATATTTCTACAAATCTTGAGCCCCCGACGGCATCAATTTCCTGCAAAAGTCCTTGCGCGGGAGTGAAACTGAGAGCCCGGCTTCGGACCAAATAAGCCAGATAGCCCCACGACGCGTCTCGGGCCAAAAGTCCATTGAACTCAACTTTAGATAGCGCCGGACTTTTCGCGTTCGCAGCGGAAGTATTTGCGTTCTGTTGGGCGCCTCCAACCAATGAAACAGAAACGAAGAATAACGGCACCATCACCCATCGCACACACCAGGCTATTCTCATAATGCACGTAAGCTTAGTGTAATTACGCCGCCTGCGCAAAATCTTTCCAGCGCAGCGCGGCATTTATGACGGGAATGGCTTGCGAGTGGAGAAGGTCGCGGGCGGCACGACGACTGTGTATATTTTCTCCGATGCGAAGGTCATCGCCGAGTACGCGAACGGTGCCGCGCCAAGCTCGCCCACGGCTGAGTACATTTACGCGGGTGGTGAATTGTTAGCAAAGATCAATTCCTCTGGTACCTTTTATTATCATCAGGATCATCTGTCGAACCGCATGGTGACGAATTCGAGTGGCGGCGTCTATACCTTCATGGGTCACTTTCCATTCGGCGAATCGTGGTATAACGCCGCGAATGACAAGTTGAACTTCACGACCTACGAGTATGACGCTGAATCCGGAAACCAGTACGCGATGGCGCGACCACGTGAGTCGGTTGGGACGGCTGTTGTCTCCGGACCCGATTGCCGGTTCGAGGACCAATCCGCAGTCGCTGAACCGCTATAGCTATTCAATTAACGATCCCGCGAACATCACTGATCCCTCGGGAGCGCTCGCAGGGTGCTATACGGCGCAAGCGACGCCGACGGACAAATCGCAGCAAGCTTCTGACGGCGGTCATTCAGACACGGACAATTCTGAGGCAGATGCGAGCAACGGCGAAGTCGACCCTCCACAGAATGGATGTGCGTCACGCACCGCTCCATCTGGTGGGTTTGATGCGTTTGGCGGAGGGACCTTTGACGGCGGCTACGTTGGGGATGATAGCGGTGCGCTTCCTAATGGTGGATTCGGCGGCAGCGTTGTACTGAGCGTTCCAGCTTCTTCGCCTCCGCCTCCCTGCCCAACAGTTGCCTGCACCGTGGTTAACGATCCTGGAACAACCAATGTGAGTTTTTTCGAAGACATAGGGCACTTACCTCAAGCGTCTGGAGTTCCCAATATTCCTGACGGCGGAGGGCCGGACTTTTCAGACAACCTGCCACCTGCTCTTCAACCTAAACCATTTCAATTAAAGAACCCGTGCCCTCCTGTACCACAGCATCCTGCGAGTGCAGACGTGAACGCGAATATCGCGGCAACTAGGCAAATGAATTTTGGAACTGGTATAGATTCCGCTACGCATGCTATGGCGGATGCCTGGTGGGTCAATCAAGTGTGGCAGGGGCACGCCTGGGATTACAAAGCTCAAGGGTATCAGTGGCACGATTTCGGAAACTTCAATTTCGGGGCCACGGGTACCGCTCTCGGTTTGGGTCCTGGCGTTGTCTTGCGCGGAGCAGGATTTGCAAAACACGCCTTCTCAAAAGTAAGCCCATCGAACTTGAAGGGCTCTCTTCTGCTCGGGATTTACCCATACAATAACACTTACGACGACGCAGCAGAAATACAGGCCGGGATCGATTATGTAAACGCTGGATGTGACCATCAATGATTCAGAGACCGCATCTGCAAACCGCGATCCCCTCGCTGTTCTGCCTGCTGGCGCTCGTAAGCATGGCAGGCTGCGGTCAACCTTCTGATCGAAGTTTGGAGACCGCATTTAATGAACACGAATCTGACTTGAATAAGCTGGTAGAGATGGCCGACCGCGACAGCAAGTTCAGTACGATAGCGCCGCGATTTGCCATAGCAGATAAGATTGACGAAGCGCCTGAAAAGGCCTTGGGCGAGCAACGCTGGATGGCCTATGAATCGTTATTCGATGCAGCCGGCGTCAGCGATGGCCTCAGACGGGACCCACATCATCCCGGCGCAATCTTCTTTGTGGCAAGTATTAAGGGGGTGCTGACTGGCGAATCCCAAAAAGGGTACGTTTACTCGGAGTTACCCTTGACACCAACCGTTGATTCGCTGGATCGCACCTTGCCTCCCAGCGTCAGTCCCGGGCCAGATGGACTCTTCGCGTTCAAGCCGCTAAAAAAGAACTGGTACTTGTTTTACTATGAATAGTAATTTTCGTCGGCGCGAATGAAGACAGTTGGGTTCCGTACCGCTAATCCTCATTTATGTTTAGTTGCACCGGTTTTGGCATATCGCACATTGGAAAATATCCCGTGCCCTTCGTAGGATTGAAACGAATCGCGACAGCAGTGGGCCTAGCCTAGAGAGTGCGACCCAGTATGCAGAGTTTTTCGAAATAACACCGCAGAACGAGCATTGCGCGCGGTGTCTCTGGGTCGGAAGAACTACTTATTCGCTGGGTCAGATGCAGGGGGTGAACGAGCTGCTGCGATTTACAGTTTGGTTGGCACAGCAAAATTGAATGGTTTGGATCCTGAAAGCTATCTGTGCGAGGTGCTCTCGCGAATCTCCGATCACCCCGTCAACCGTATCGAGGAACTGCTGCCCTGGAATTTCGTAGCACGATCTGAACAATCCAGTCAGGCTGCCTAGCTCAACTGCGCTCTCTAGGCAAGACGGTCGCCGCATGCCGCTTGCTTTACGACGGTACTCGGACGACGCTCACCCAGATAGTTTGGTTCAAGAAAGTTGGTCGTGCCATGAACGGAATTCGGTAGGTCGGACCCGAATTCTAGGGGCTATGCGCGTGCGGTACAGGCGGATTTTGGAGCAACTGTAGAGCAGGCCAAGGACGATCCGAAACTCGTAAGCGCAACCGAAGCAACGACTTGGATTGAATTCGCGGCCGCTTAGAAGGCAGACGCTCTTTCCAACTGAGCTACGGGCGCTCGGACGATTCTCTCCCGAAACAAACATCTTAGGCAACCTCTGACACAACTTTACGCAGGGTACGATTGGGTACATCATCGGACACTGATGACGGAAACTCAAAGCCCAACCCCACCGACTCCGCTACGCCCTTCCCAACTAAAAGCCATATCATCTTGCAGCCTAGAGTAGCCGTCCGGGATGCTCTTGCTTGACCAACCGAGCCAGTACCGGACGATGTCTTCTGGCGGAGGAATTGCCGGCTAGAGCATTCCATTCATCGTTATTTACTGGTTGGTAGCAAACCGCCGAAAGTTGGAAGTAAACTCGATAGCTCTGAGACACTGGTGAATCGGTGTCGCCCAATCGCTGTCCTTGTCCTTTAGCTGGGACTGAATGAATTCTGTTCAATCTCCTGACGGAAGTCGGCGCTGACGAACCTGTTCGGGCGATCGATACAGTTTTGAGGAGGCGATATGTCTGTCCAGGAGGGCCACCAGGGAACTATCCTTGTGGCCGATGACAATGAGGCTAACCGCGATTTACTTTCCGAATTATTGAGCGCAGCAGGTTACAGAGTAATCATCGCCGTAGATGGGCAGCAAGCGCGACAGGCAGTAAATAGTGACTCGATCGATCTCGCGTTGCTGGATGTGATGATGCCTCGTCCCACCGGATTCGAAGTTTGTCAGGCGATGAAGTCGAAGCCGGAAACCCGATTGATCCCCGTGATATTGATCACCGGTTTGAAAACCGATGACGATCGCATCCAAGGGATCATGTGCGGCGCTGATGATTTCCTCACCAAGCCGGTCAACAAGCACGAGCTCCTTGCACGCGTGCATTCCCTCCGGCGATTGAAGCAGTTCACTGACGAACTGGACAACGCCGAAACAGTACTATTCAGTCTTGCCCTGAGCATTGAGGCGAAAGATCCCTATACGGAAGGTCACTGTGACCGTCTTTCGAAGTATTCGGTTGCGCTAGGGGAAAAACTGGGGTTATCCGAAGAACTGCGTGTCGCTCTGCGTCGAGGCGGTCTTGTGCACGATATCGGTAAGCTGGCCGTGCCGGAGCATATCCTCCTAAAACCGGGGCCCCTGACTGCGGAAGAACGAAAAATCATGGAAAAACACACAGTCGTGGGCGAGCGAATTTGCGCACCGCTCCGCTCCTTTCGCCACGTGCTGCCAATCATTCGCCACCACCATGAAAAGTGGGATGGCTCGGGGTACCCGGATGGCCTGAAAGGAGAAGAAATTCCACTCACCGCGCGCATCCTTCAAGTCACGGACATTTATGACGCGCTTACTACCGACCGGCCCTACCGCAAGGCTCTCCCACCGGAAGAAGCGATTGCCATCATGCGAGACGAAGCAAATCGCGGCTGGTGGGATACGTCTGTCTTGGACAATTTCGAGGCCGTCGTTCATGGTTGTGAACCGCAGACAACCGGCGGGGGCAAGTAACTAACGTCTGCTCGCGAGATTACGTGGCGGGGCCGTGGAGGAAAGATGAGATGGAAAATGGAGAGGTACCTGGTTTTTTGGGGATTCGTACTAGCGGTTGGCGTTTTAGGCTTCGCTGGGTGGGAATCCTACCAGAACACCGCCCAATTCGTTGAAGCCGCAGAATGGCAGAAGCATACATACCAGGTCCTTAACACACTCGATGAGACACTGGCCCGGCTGGTCGATGCAGAAACCGGTGAGCGAGGCTATCTGCTCACGGGGGACGAGAGCTATCTTGAGCCATACCGTGCGGCGAGTAAGAACATTGATCAGGCAATTGGACACCTCAAGAATCTTACTTCCGACAATTCGAACCAGCAGAAACACATCCAGATCCTGGAGCCGTTGGTAGAAGCAAAATTGGCGGAGCTTCAACGGGCGATCGATCTCCGCAAGAGCGAAGGCCCGAGCGCCGCAAACCGCGAGATCCTGAATGGTTCCGGAAAGCAATGGATGGACCAGATACGCGGCGTGATTGCAGAAATGACAAACGAAGAGGAGGGGCTCCTTAAACTTCGCACGCAAGTAACGCAGGAGAGCATGGCGAGGTCCAGGCGTACGATTCTTGCCGGGACCCTTGTAGGGATTGCACTACTAGCGTTCTGTTTCGTGCTCTTGAGCCGCGAGCTTTCCGAACGCCAGCGGGCGCAGGTAGCCCTGGCAAAAAATGAAAAGTGGTTCTCAACTACTCTCGCGAGTATCGGTGACGCGGTGATTGCTACGGACATGAATGGCACCGTGACCTTCATGAATTCGGTCGCCGAGTTCCTTACGGGGTGGAGCCAGGCAGAAGCCGCCGGCAAGTCCATGGATCTGGTGTTTGACATCGTGAACAGGGACACTCGGCGCCCCGTCGAGAACCCCGTCAAGAAGGTCTTCCGCGAGGGCAAGGTTGTCGGCCTGGCCGACCACACGCTGTTGCTATCCAGGGCCGGCAAGGAATTTGACATTGAAGACAGCGCGGCGCCCATTCTGACAGATACAGGAGAAGGTTTCGGCGTCGTACTGGTTTTCCGGGATATCACCGACAAGAAAGTGAAGGAAGAGGAAACAAGGCACCAGAAGGAACTCCTGCAATTGATTCTGGAAAGTCTTGCCGAAGGCGTTGTGGTCGCGAATTCGAATGGGGAATTTCTCCTGTTTAATGCGGCCGCGGAGAAGGTCTTAGGTATCGGTGCGACGAACACCGCACCCGACCAGTGGTCTGATCAGTACGGCGCCTACTTGACCGATGGCGTGACCTTGTGTCCGCCCAATGAACTGCCCTTAGTACGGGCCATGCGCGGCGAGAGTGTTGACGCAGCGGAGCTTTTTATCCGCAGCGCCAAAGTGCCGGACGGTCGTTTAATCAGCGTTACAGGCAGGCCCCTCAGGGGAGAAGATAGCGCACTGCGGGGAGGCGTCGTTGTTTTACGCGATATTACGTTGCAAAAGCGTGCGCAGGAAGCGCTGCGTGAATCCGAGGAGCGTTTCCGATTGCTGGTTTCCGAGGTGACGGATTACGCGATTCTGATGCTGGATCCGGAAGGGCGCATTGTCAGTTGGAATGCGGGCGCTGAACGCATCAAGGGGTACTCGTCTCAGGAAATCATTGGACAACACTTCTCCCGCTTCTACCCAACGGAGGATGTGGAACGAGACAAGCCCGCCCATGAACTGAAAGTTGCCGGAGAGCAAGGACGACTAGAAGACGAGGGCTGGCGGGTGCGCAAGGACGGATCGCGGTTCTGGGCTAACGTGGTGATTACCGCCTTGCGCGATGGAATGGGCCGACTGCGCGGGTTCGCAAAGGTCACGCGAGACAGCACCGAGCAGAAGCGGGCGCAACAGCTGCTCCTGCACGCAAAAGAGGAAGCAGAACGCGCAAGCAAATTCAAGGATCAATTCCTCTCCACGATGAGCCACGAACTGCGCACGCCGTTGAACGCCGTTTTAGGTTTTTCCGATTTGCTTGCCGATGAGCGTTACGGCCCGTTGAACGATCGCCAGAGGCGTTATGTCAACCACATTCATACCGGCGGGAAACACCTTCTCAAACTAATCAGCGATATTCTTGACCTTTCGAAAATCGAAGCAGGCAGAATGGAGCTTACCCCCGAGGATGTGGCGGTCGCGTCAGCGTGTGCCGAAGTGCTCAGCGCCCTCCAACCGCTGGCGGACAAGAAATCGCAGACATTGCTCCAGCAGATCGAACCCAGCTTGCATGTCCGCGCCGATGCTACGCGTTTCAAACAAATACTCCTGAATCTGATCGGCAACGCGATTAAGTTCACTCCCGAAGGCGGGCGAGTCGAATTGGCTGCCCATCGGGCGGGGGAGCAGGTCAGTGTGGAGGTACGCGACAATGGCCCGGGAGTCCCACTTCAGGACCAACAAAGGATTTTCGAAGCGTTTTATCGCCGGACACAATCCGGCGCTGCCATCGAGGGAACTGGCCTAGGACTTGCCATCACCGTACGCCTGGTCGAGCTGCACGGAAGCAAACTGGAAATCGACAGCAAACCCGGCGAGGGAACTTGTTTCCATTTTTCCATGCCCCTCGTTTCTGTCGCTCGGGCGGAGCCCGTCCAGTCGACCACGGCTACACCCCGAGCCGCCAAGAGTCCGCGGATTCTCGTCGTTGAGGACAATGCGGCAACGGGGCAGCTGATCGAATCGCAACTCATGTCTTCCGGCTATGAGACCCTGCGTTGTGACCAGCCGCAACGCGCCACCGAAATGGCGGCTGAGAGCCAGCCGGACGCCATCACTTTGGACTTGCTTATGAGGCCGCTCCACGGGCTGGAGGTTCTGCTGCAGTTGAAAAATGACACCCGGACGTCAAAGATCCCGGTCATTGTCGTGACCATTGTGGATCAGCCTGGCGTCGGCATTGCCCTCGGCGCCGACGAGTATCTGGTTAAACCGGTGGACAAGGCGACGTTGCTGGCTGCTGTCGAGCGCTGCCTCAGGTCTCGCGGTGGGGCAGCGCCGGCACGGGCCATTCTGGTAGTGGAAGACGACGCGTCCACCCGTGAGATGATCGAAGAGTTGCTCGCGGCGCGCGGCTACTCCGTGATCACCGCCGCCGATGGTGCCCAAGCCCGCGTTCATGTGGCTCGTGCTCTGCCCGAACTGGTCATTCTCGATTTAGTGCTACCCAAGATGAGCGGGTTTGAATTGTTGGCCGAGTGGCGCGGCAGCCCACGCACGGCCGATCTTCCCGTGTTTGTTCTGACCAGTAAGGATCTCACCCAGGAAGAGGAAAAATATATCCACGCACACACGGAATCGCTCTTCCGTAAGCAGAATTCTTGGCGAGAACCGTTGATGACGCAGTTGGAGCGCGTGGTAGCTCTTCAGATTGTCGAGGACGCTTGAAACACGGCATCCTCATTGTCGAAGACAACCATCTCAACAGCGAGTTGCTCCGCGATTGGCTCGAGATGGAAGGGTATAAAGTCTGGTCTGCGGCAGACCTGAAGGCTAGTTATCAGATTCTTGCGAAGCAACTGCCCGATGCTGTCTTACTCGACGTCAATCTCGGTGACGACGACGGTCTGGACCTGGTCGCGTGGATGCGCCAAAAACCGGAGACTTGCGAGATCCCCGTGATTGCGGTGACGGCACACGCTCTGGCGACGGAGCAGGAACGAATCTTGCAGGCGGGCTGCAGGGCGTACCTGTCGAAACCGATCGACTTTCAGCTACTGGGAAAGGAACTAAACCGCTGGCTGCAAAACGTGAAAACGTCGCAGATTGATTTTTAGGTTTGCTACCATGGCGTAGCCTCACCGAAATGGCGTGTACCCCGAACAACTTACCTGCACAGAACCTTATGGTGGACGACGATATACGCTGCTGTGTGAACTCGGCAGGGTTGGAAGCCAAACGCAGGGGTAATTCATACCGTTGGAACGGAACAGGCGGATTTCTGGAGCGACTTTGGACATCGGAAAATCGAAATCCTTAGTCTGTAGCAACGCCAGCACCTCTTCCAGAAACTTTGCGTCTCTGCAGCAAAACTGTTCCGCAAGAATTGAATGGATGCGATAAGGGCAATACGAGCGGCACAATTTCGAACCGAGCAATTCGAAAATGTGTGGAACAGTTGCGAACCAAAAGGTCACGAGGTTTGGACGATATGTGGGCGCAAATTCCAAATCGCTTATACATCCTCGGAATTCTTCGTAGCATCCCAGCACCGGAATGCGTGCCAACCAAAAATCGACGGGAGATTTGTAAAATGAATTCGAAAACGGCAAAGTTCGCCCCAGGTCTACTGGTGTTGCTGCTTTCCTTTCTGATTCCCATTGCGCTGCGGGCGCAAACGACTGGCGCGACGTTGTCGGGCACCATCACCGACGCTGCGGGCAAAGTGGTCGCGAATGCAAAAATTTCCGTCAAGAATCTGGCTACGAACGAAGCCACACAGGCCGAAGCAAATTCTGCCGGGTCTTACAGCGTGACAAATCTCTCACCGGGCGATTACGAAGTGTCCGTTTCCGCGGCAGGGTTCGACACCAAAGTGGCCAAAGTGACGCTCGCAGCGGAGGCCAATCAAACGCTGAACGTGGCTTTGATTGCCTCGCTTTCGCTGCAGGACCTCGGCTTTCCGACGGCAGAGACCCGGGGGAACGCCGCGGAACAAGCGCGCCTCAATAAACGATCGCATATGCTCCAGGTTCATCAACGGCTGGGCCTGATCACCACCATTCCGTTGGGCGCCACGGTCATCAGCGGCTTCTTCGCCGGCGGCAAGACCACCAGCTCTACGAGTCGCGACTTGCATGCTGCTCTGGGCTCGGCGACGACGGGCTTGTACATCGCGAGCGCTTACTACGCTATCTTTGCGCCTAAGATTCCAGGAACCAAAGTCGAGGGCAACATTCGTCTGCACAAAGCCCTGGCTTGGATTCACGGCCCGGGGATGATCCTGACGCCCATTTTGGGGGAGATGGCCTTTTCTCAACGAAGTAGAGGGGAAAGAGTTCACGGAATCGCGCGGTTGCACGGGCAGGTTGCTATCATCACCGCGTCGGCATATGGGCTCGCGATTCTGTCCGTATCCCTTAAGTCGGGCTCCGTTTCCAAGTCGGCGCACGCGGTCCTTGCCGTCTTCGATCGCAAGCGGCCCCTTTCCGTCAACGCATCCACGGGCAGCAACGCGCAGACAGGCAGCGCGAAAAATGTGGTAGCCCACAGGACTCCCGAAAGCGGATTCTTGAAAGGTTCGACGTTTTATCCCGATTGAGTCCGGCCGGGACGGCCCGTTCCCGCGGGTTAGGGGCGGGACAGCGGATTGGCCTGTCGATCGAAAATGCCGCAGTGAGTCGCGGCTCAAAAAAGGATGGGTTCATGAACAAGAAACTCCTCATCGCCATTTTGTTTTTGGCGCTTCCCGCCATGGCCCAAGCACAGGGCCAGTGGGTTCTCGAAAAATCCACCCTTACGTACCATGTATCTCACCCCTTGCATGAGTCCGAAGGCACGAGCCATGCGGCGCGAGGCAAGGGCGTTTGCCAGGCGGGGCAGTGTGATTTCCTGGTCGCCGTGCCTGTCAAATCGTTTGATTCGGGGGACAGCAATCGCGATCTGCACATGCTTCAAGTGACGCGGGGCGCCCAATTTCCGATGGTCACCGTGCGCGTTCATTTGCCCGAAGCAGCCCTCCCATCAGCAATGATTCATTGCGACTTGGAGATTCAATTTGCCGGTCAGACGGCGACCTATAAGCAGGTTCCCTTCCAGGCAGTGACCCACGGAAACGATACGGAGATAACCGGAACCATTCCAATGACGGTATCCGATTTCAAGATCGAACCTCCGAAACTGTTGATGGTCCCAATCAAGAACGACATACCGCTGCGCGTGGACATGACCTGGCAGCGGGAAAAATAGCATCCAGGAAACCGAAGGAAATCTACTACCGGCGGTCGGCGGCGAGGTGGCGCACGTCGCGGCCAGCGACCATGTAAATGACATCCTCTGCGATGTTGGTGGCGTGGTCGCCGATACGCTCCAGATTCTTGGTGACCAGCACGAGCTCAAAGGCCGGAAAGACGACCGCGGAATTTTCCATCATGTAGGTGAGGAGCTCGCGGAAAATCTGATCGCGGAGGTGATCGACTTCGTCGTCGCGGATGAGGACCGATTTCGCAAGGTCGGCATCGCGATGAACCAGCGCATTGAGGCTGTCGCGAACCATGCCTTCGGCGAGCTCGCTCATGCGCGGCAAATCGACGTAGGGCTTGACTTGCGGATGACGCAGAATGCGCAGGGCCGACTGCGCGATATTTACGGCCTGGTCGCCGATGCGCTCGAGATCGTTGTTGATGCGCGAGGCGGAAAGAATGAAGCGCAAGTCGACGGCCATGGGCTGTTGCAATGCGACGAGCTGCATGACGCGATCGTCAATTTCGATCTGCATTTCATTGATGGCTTTTTCTTCTTCGAGAACGCGCGTAGCGAGGGCTTCGTCCTTTTGAAACACGGCCTGCACCGCTTGATGAACAGCGCGCTCCGCGAGACCAGCCATCCAGAGCAAGCGCTCCTTCAATTCTTCGAGATCGTGTTCGAAATGGCGTTCCATCAATACTCCTTAGACACTCGTTCGCAAGAATATGCAACAGAAATCCTAGCCGAAGCGGCCGGTGATGTAAGCCTCCGTGCGCGGGTCAGAGGGGGTGGTGAAGAGTGTTCCCGTCGTTTGGTACTCAATCAAATGACCATCCAAAAGGAATGCCGTAAAGTCGCTGACGCGGGCGGCCTGCTGCATGTTGTGGGTGACAATGACAATCGTCCAAGTCTTCTTCAATTCAAAGAGCAACTCCTCGACCTTTGCCGTAGAGATCGGATCCAGCGCCGAGCAAGGCTCGTCGAGTAAAAGCACCTCGGGATTCACTGCCAAGGCGCGAGCGATACAGAGGCGCTGCTGCTGGCCGCCGGAAAGTCCCAGGCCGGATTGATGGAGCTTGTCTTTCACTTCATCCCACAGACCGGCCTTGGCCAAAGCTTGCTGCACGCGCTCGCTCATTTCAGGGCGTCGCAGTTTTTCGTATAGCCGGATACCAAACGCGATGTTTTCGTAGATCGACATTGGGAACGGGGTGAGCTTTTGGAAGACCATGCCGACTTTAGCGCGCAACTGGCCGATGCTTTTGGATGCCAAAATGTTCTCGCCGTCAAGGATGACCTCGCCCTCCGCCCGCTGGCCGGGATAAAGGTCGTACATGCGGTTGAAAATCCGCAAAAGCGTTGACTTGCCGCAGCCGGACGGCCCGATGAATGCCGTCACGCAATTCTGGAGGATGTCGACGCTGACGTTTTTGATAGCGTGGAACTTGCCGTAATAGAAATTCAAATCCCGGGCAGCGATTTTCACGGGTAGCTGAGCGGCACTGCTGCTCGGGGCAGGCTCGGGGGCCTTGATGGAAATGGGCACGGTCGCCATGCGGAACCCTTCCTCTCGCTCCTGAGTCATTTAGGCACCTGTACCTTACCAACGAAGAAGCGCGCGACCAGGCTGAGCACGAGCACAAACACGACGGTGATGAAGGCCGCGGCCCAAGCCATTTGTTGCCAGTTGGCATAGGGACTCAGCGCAAATTCGAAAATGACCAGGGGAATATTGGCGATCGGACGGAACAAATTGGTGGAGAAGAACTGGTCGTTTAGGGCGGTGAAGAGAAGGGGAGCGGTCTCGCCAGTGATACGCGCCAAGCCGATCAATATGCCGGTGAGAATGCCGGCGCGCGCCGCTTTCCAAGTCACTTTGGTGATCACTACCCAAGCAGGAGCCCCCAACGCGACGGCGGCTTCACGCATATCGCTGCCGACCAGGCTGAGCATTTCGTCGGTGGTGCGCACGATGATCGGAATCATCAGAATCGCCAGCGCAACACTGCCGGCGAGCGCCGAAAAATGCCCCATCGGAGCGACAACGATGGCATATGCGAACAAGCCGATTTCGATCGATGGCGCACTTAACATGATATCGTTGATGAAACGAACAGCGTTAGCGGTGCGGCTGCGAAAGCCGTATTCCGCCAACCACGTGCCCGCCATCAATCCAACAGGTACTCCGATAAGCAGGGACAATCCCAACAAGATCAAGCTACCAACGAAAGCATTGCGCAAACCGAATGCGTCGGTGCCGGGCGGCGGCGTGTCTTTGGTGAACAGACTCCAATGCATCCCAGCGAGGCCGAACTTCAGCGTGGTCCAGAGGATCCAAAACAGAAAGAAGACACCAACTATGGTCGCGGCACCCATGAGGATTTTACTGGCCACGTCGATCATGCGCCGCTTTGCATATACACTGTATACGCTCATGCCGGTGTACCTTCGCGCCGGCCGAGGCGCCGTATGAGCAGGACGGCGAGGAACTGGACGGCCAAGGTAACGGCGATCAGGATCAAACCGAGATAAATCAACGAAGATAGATACAGCTTGGTCGTCGCTTCGGTGAATTCATTCGCCAGGACCGACGGAATGGTCGCGCCCGGCATTAACAGACTGGACGACAGCACGTTGCTATTTCCGATAACGAAAGTCACGGCCATAGTTTCGCCCAGCGCGCGCCCCAATCCCAGGAAAATACCGCCGATGACCGCTGAGCGTGTGTAGGGCAGGATGATCTGCCAAGCCACTTCCCAAGTGGTAGCCCCCATCGCATAAGCGGATTCGCGCAGTGAAGATGGAACAACCAGGAAGACATCACGCATAATTGACGATATATATGGCAAAACCATGATCGCTAAGACGATCCCGGCGGTGAGCATGCCGATGCCCATCGGCGGGCCTTGGAACAGGGATCCTATGCCCGGAATCGCTCCGAGATAGTCACTGATCCAAGGCTCGATTTTAGCGAAGACCGGGGCGAACACCAAGAGCCCCCACAAACCGTAAACGATGCTGGGGATGGCGGCCAACAGTTCAATGGCCGCAGCGACCGGTCTTTTAATCCAGGCCGGAGCGATCTCGGCGATGAACACGGCGATCCCAAAGCTGAGAGGCACTGCGAGGATCATCGCTATGGCCGAGCTGACCAGTGTGCCGACAATGAACGGGAAGGCCCCAAAAGTCTGAGTAACGGGATCCCATTCGCTTGACTTGAGGAATCGCCAAATGCCGAATGTTCGAATGGCGGGCCAGCTGTCGTAGGTAATGGCGATCACAATTGCGAAAAGCGTCGCGGCTGCTAAAAACGCCGCGAACACCGCAGCTTTGTGGAATAAAAAATCGGCCGACAGCCGCCATGGCCTGCTGACCGATTTGGGCTGATCGGACGCCGGCCGCATGCCGCTCTGCACTGCAACGTCCGACCCGTTCATGCGTCTTCCTTAAGACTGGAATTCAGGGAACCAAGCGCCAACGCTCAGATACTATAGCCGAGTTCCTTTTTCCAGTATGATTTGATGGCTTCGACAGTGCTCGGCGGTAGCGGACCGAACGCGATCGACTTGGCCATATCTTGGCCGTGCTCGAAGCCCCAATCGAAGAATTTCATCACCTCGATATTGGTGGCCTTGGCTGCATTCTTGCGCAGGATTTGCCACGTGCAACCGGAAATCGGCCAAGTCTCGGGACCGGGCTTGTCGGTGAGGATCACGTAAAAGTCCTGCGCCTTGGTGAAGTCCACGTGGCCCGCTGCGTCCTGGAAGCCTTTGAGACTGGGGCTGACCACCTTGCCGTCGCGGTTGATCATGCGCGCGTAGGCTCCGTGGGTCTCGAGGAGGTAGGCGTACTCGACGTAGCCAATCGACCCGGGGATGCGCTGTACGTAGGAGGCCACACCTTCGCTCCCCTTGCCACCGACGCCGATGGGCCAAGACACGGAGGTATTTTCACCGACTTTTTCCTTCCATTCCGGGCTGACTTTCGACAGATAATCAGTGAACGTGAACGTCGTTCCAGAGCCGTCAGAACGATGTACGACGGTGATGTCCATGTCGGGCAGCTTCAGACCGGGGTTGAGTTTGGCGATGGCCGGATCGTTCCACTTCTTAATCTTTGCAAGATAGATATCGGCGACAACCGGGCCGCTCAGAATGAGCTGCCCCGCTTTCACGCCGGGGATATTGTACCCCATGGCTGCACCGGCCACTGCGGTGGGGAACTGGATCAATCCAGCGGCCTGCAAATCTTCGGGTTTGAGCGGCATGTCACTGGCGCCGAAAGCCACCGTGCCTGCCTTAATTTGGGCGATTCCGCCGCCCGAGCCGATGGACTGGTAGTTGATTTCGATACCAGTTTGCTTTTGGTAGGTTGCCGACCATTTGGCCACCAATGGGTAAACCCAGGTGCTGCCGGCGCCGGTCAGCTTAGATTGCGCCCACGCTACCAAACCGGGAACGGCCGCAACGCCTGCCAAAATTAGGGCCAGCGCGATGCTCATCTTCTTAAGAGACTTCATGCTTCCTCCTTCGCTAATTTTTTATCTCTACTTCGGCCCTGATATAATTTGCAAACTACTAACGCAAAAAACCGTTGCGAGAATTCAAGGCCTACTGGCGCTATGGCAAATCGTAGCGCAAGTCCACGAAGGCCATACCGAGGTGCGCGCTGGCTGCATTTCCAGGAGTGCCAGTAGTCGACCACGGATTTCGAGACAAGTAGGAGATCTGCGTGAGGAGCTTCAGGTCGCCGTATTTCTTGTCTGACCACAGCGTCTGGTTCACACCGATGGTCCCTTCCTGGATGGTGCGATTCTGCGAACTATTGGAGCCCGGATAGCCGTAGCCAGTATAAGTGGTGCCGCCGGTACCGGTCGTGGCCACGAAGTCCCGGCCAAAGTACACGCCGCCATAATATGCATAGAGGAGGCTCTTGTTGATTGTGTACTCGAATCCTCCGATGCCCGATCCGGCGTGCAGCGGCGACGGGACGAAATTGCCGGCGCCATTAACGTTCACCGTGAAATCGGGACCCAGCTGGAAAATATAACGGCCTCCTCCATCGCTCCAGAAGGTGTTCGCGATCAGACGGAAGTTCTTGAACAATTCGAGGTTCGCGTTGATTGAACCTCCGCCACCGGACTTGGTAACGTTTCCGAGGCCAGTCGTGTTCAAACGAAAGGCACGGTAGATTCCGGCGATTTCGACGTGAAGGTTGCGGCCGCCGCCGTTGGGGTGGGTGTCGAAGGCCAGCTTTGATTCTATGTCTGGCGCTTTGTTTGGCGTCTTCGAGTTCCCGCCAGCGTCATCCACCTGCGCAGTATTGAAT
>JBAUEX010000338.1:0-16319 GCA_049678845.1 Candidatus Acidiferrales bacterium | reverse complement strand
GGCTTCCCTCTCGCACAAGTCGAACATCTCGCGCGTACGCCCGGGATCCGCCCATTCGAAACTGTACGCGGAGAACTGCTGCTCCTCCGCCAAGCGTATATTGCCGTAGGTGACGTTATCGGACCATCGCAATTTGAACACGCTGTCGACGTTCTGCAGGAACGCAGCGATCCTTTCGAGCCCATAGGTGAGCTCGCATGAAACGGGATCGAGATCCAGTCCTCCTGCTTGTTGGAAATAGGTGAACTGCGTGATCTCCAATCCATCAAGTAACACTTGCCATCCTACGCCCCACGCGCCGAGCGTCGGCGATTCCCAATTGTCTTCCTCGAAACGGACATCGTGATGCTGCAAATCAATCCCAATCGCGCGCAGGCTATCCAGATAAATATTCTGTACGTCAGCGGGCGGAGGCTTAAGTATCACTTGAAGCTGCGTGTGTTTGTACAACCGGTTCGGGTTTTCGCCGTAACGCCCATCCGCGGGACGCCGGCTCGGCTGAATGTACGCGACGCGATACGGCAGCGGTCCAAGCACGCGGAAGAACGTTTCCGGATGCATCGTCCCCGCGCCCACCTCAACATCATAGGGTTGTTGAAGCACGCAGCCGCGCTTCGACCAGTACGTTTCCAACTGCAACACGAGTTGCTGAAATGTGGGGCCCGCAGGCTTCCCTACTCCCCTGCTGCTTGAAGTTTCCCGTTTTACGATCTTTGCGGTCAAAGCGCCGTCTCCAGCATTTTTCGCGACACCAGCGTGCGTTCAATTTGATGTTCGATCAAATCCAATGAATATCGTGACAGCTCGCGCAGCGTCGTTTTCGGAATGTTGCTCGCTTCGATTTTGTCCAGGCGGTCTGCCAACATTTTAATACCCGTATTCAACGCATCCGGTGAAATCGCCTTCATGCCAATCCCCCGGCAATTGCCGCAAAAAACTCCCGAAACGGCCCGGCTCGCATACGCTGGAATTCCCGCGAGACACTTGTTGCAGCGCGCGCATCGTTCGAAAGATCCAAGCCATCCGCCCAATCGCACAGTCCACAGGGCGAAATATGCGAGCGGCAAATCGATTTCCTTGTGCTGCTTGATCGCTTGGGCCGAAAGTAGCAGCAGCCGGAACGACGGATCAGCCGCTTCTCTGTCCGGCAGTACTGCTTCGGTGATTTCCGCCATCACCGCAAGGGCCACACCCGCCGCATAATCCTTGAACACGTTGACGAACGATTCGATCAGCTCGCACTGGTTGATGCGCACCAGTTCGCGCGTCTCACGCTCGAAAAACCAGATGCGTACATATGACATGCGCTCGAGCGTAGAACCGAAGCGGCTCTTCGGTCTGCGCGCGCCGGCCGCGACACCGCGCACGCGTCCCATCGATCGGCTCAGGAAACTCACCAATCGATCTGCTTCGCCAAGCGGATAACTTTGCAGCACGATTGCTTCGGTTTCGTGAAGTGGCATCAGCGTCGGCGTGTCGGCGCGCCGACTTCTACGTGCGCCTCAGCACGCTTGCGCCGCGCGCAGCGAAACTAAACTTCTTACCATAGCCGTGCGTACTCCGCAATCAATCCCTCGAAATTTTCTGCTAGAGCTATCTGAAATTTTATTCCGCTCATTTCTCTTCGCGCGGTTCGCATCTTCACTTCCATCCGCATGGCCTTAAAGTAAATCTTTATGTTGGCGCGCGCCATAAAATCTTCCGCGATTCACACCGCAGGCCCGACGCCGACTCAACCAACGCCAACAAATTGGCTCTTGATGTAATCCTTTAACTCTATCCGACTTGAGATATTTGCCGTGCCGCAAACAGGCGACTCCGCCCGCCCTCGAAAAAAAATGTGCTCGCGCCGAAGACTCGGGCTCACACCCGAGATTTCTTGTCGCCCTTTTCCCTTGACGAACTGCACCACCCTAGTTCTAACTAATCCGGTTGCTCCATGATCCCCCTAAAAAATCTTCGCCCGCGCGCTCACTTTCCCACCGTCACGCTCGTTCTCATCGTCATCAACTTCATCGTTTTCTTCTACCAGCTCACGCTCGACCGTAGCGCGCTGCAATCCTTCATCATGACTTACTCGATGGTTCCGGCGCGCGCGCAATTGGCGCTCGCTCACTCGCAGTACACCCTGGCACAAGGCTTCCTCCCCTTGTTCACCTCTATGTTTCTGCATGCGGGCTGGCTGCACATCATCGGCAACATGTGGTTTCTCTGGCTCTTTGGCCCGAATGTGGAAGACCGCTTGGGCCACATTCCCTACCTCGGTTTCTATCTCGTGTGCGGATTGGGCGCAGGTATTGCCCAAATGCTTTTCAGTTTGGGTTCCACGATCCCCGGACTCGGCGCGAGCGGCGCCATTGCGGGAGTGCTCGGCGCCTACGTAGTATTTTTTCCTTCTTCGCGGATTCTCACGCTCGTCACGCTTTTCTTTTGGTGGTTTTTCGCCCGCCTGCCTGCCGTGCTTTTCATCGGACTCTGGTTCGCCGTGCAATTCCTGAGCGGTCTCGGTTCACTTGGCAGCGCCCAAGCGGGGGGTGTCGCGTGGTGGGCTCACGTCGGGGGTTTTCTGTTGGGAATGCTGCTCGTTTCGGGGATGCGCCGCAACCAGCCCGAGATCTATTACAATTCCTAAGCGCCCGCGCCGGCCAAGCCCTGCTTCGAAATCCGCTCGGCCAGCCAATCGCCTAACTCTCTCGTCCCAAATTTTCCGCCCAAATCCGGCGTAGTTTTTCCTTCGCGAATCGCGCTTCGCACGGCTGTGTCGATCGACTTCGCCTCGCGCTCCCATCCAAGGTATTCAAGCATCATCGCGCCCGCCAACGCGGATCCCAGCGGATTCGCAGTATTTTTCCCCGCGATATTTGGCGCCGAACCATGCACTGGCTCGAACAGCGAAACCTGTCCCGGATGAATGTTCCCTGAAGGCGCCAGTCCCAATCCCCCCGAAAGCTGCGCGCCCAAATCGCTCGCGATATCGCCAAACAAATTGCAAGTTACAATCACGTCGAACTGCGATGGGTCGCGCACCATCTCCATCATCAGCGTGTCGAAATACAAGTGCCTCGCCTCGATTTCCGCGTATTCCTTTCGAACTTCAGCCCACACGCGCTGCCACAGGCCATGCCCAAACGTCATGGCGTTCGATTTATCGCTCATGCAAACGCGTTTCAGTTTTTTTCGCTGCGCATAGTCAAACGTGTAGCGGATAATTCTCTCGACTCCCTTGCGCGTGTTGACGTCCTCCTGCACCGCCACCTCATCTGGCGTGTCCCGCTTGAAATTCCCGCCGATGCCCGCATACGCGCCCTCGGTGTTTTCGCGGAACACCATGAAGTTGACGTCCCTTTCGTCGCGGTCGCGCAAAGGCGTCAAGCGCTTGTCGAACAGGATGCACGGCCGCGCGTTCACATACAGGTCTAGCTTGAAACGCAGCCCCAGCAAAATGTCGGCCGCGTGCTGATTTGACGGAACGCGCGGATCGCCTAGAGCTCCAAACAGAATCGCGTCGAAGTCGCGCCGGAGCATTTCGGGCGCATCAGGCGGCAGCGTCGTCCCGTCGCGCAGGAACCGGTCAGCTCCCCAATCAAAATGGGTGAGCGCCAGTTTCTTCCCGCCCGCGGCGCAGACCGCTTCGAGCGCCTTCACCGTCGTCGGTGTCACTTCCTTGCCGATCCCGTCTCCGGCAATTACGGCAATTCGTTTCGTATCGTTCATTGCGCTCCCTTAAAGTGTCACATGAGCTTCAGTTTTGCGTATTCGGCCTTCGCCTGTTGGAGCAGAGGAACGTCCGTATCGGCATTCTTCCAGAGCGCGAGAAAATCCTGATACGCAGCGCGGGCTTTCGCGCGTGCGGCTTCCGCATCGGCGCCCTTCTCCGCTGCCGCCTGCATCGCATATGCGCGGGCTAGGCCAATGTGCGCAAGCGCGCCGATGGGCTCGTTGAGCACAATGCCCGGATGGTCCAGAACCTTCTGAAACTCAGCAGCGGCTTCCTTGTCTCGGTGCGCCACGACATATGCTTCGCCGCGCACGAAAACAGGATACATGGCGGTCCAACCGGGAGTGCTGAATGTTGTCTGTCCTAGTTCATACGGTATGGCAGCCCGGAGATCCTCGATGGCCTCAGAGGCATTTCCTCGACTGAGAGCGAGTTTGGCCTTTAGGGTCGGCAGGTAGTTGAACTGCAGGCTTGTATCCTCCGGAAACTTCTGGCTCAAATCAGCGGTCAGCGTTTGCGCTCGTGCACTGTCACCCGCAAACACGAAAGTAAGCGCAGCGCCGTACTGCACATCACGGGCTGTTGAGCGCTTCAATGCCAATGCGGCACGCCGCCGTGCTTCGCCCGCATTGCCCAATAGAGCTTCCCGAATGGCAGATTGCACCAGGTAATTTGCCGCCGCTTCTTTCTCTCCCGCTTGTTCGGCGGAGTCCATTGCTTGACGGGAAAAGTCTCGGGCTCTTTTAAGCTGCCCGTAGTAGGCCGCGGTTCCGGCTTCCAAGTCGAGTAGTTCGTCTCCTACTCCCAATTGGCCCGACGATTCCGCGACTTGCTGCTTCATACCGGACCCATCGCTCTGCAAAAAAGCAATTTCGTACAACCCCACATCAAAGAATGGGAAATGCAACTTGCGTTGGAGAGCCTGCTCATAGGTAGACTTCGCCTCATCGAGGCGACCCGAAAATATGTAGTCGAAAGCGAGAAGGGCGTAACTTACGGCAGAGTTCGGATCCAAACGGACTGCTTCCCGGCCCTCTTCAATCCCTTTCTCATATTGTCCGATAACCGGGTAGATTGCTCCCGCCAAGTTATCCCGTGGCTCCACGGCGCGAGGATAGGCTTGTATCCAAAGCTCGCAGAACCGTATGGCTTTTTCGATGTTTCCGGTGACCTCCTTGTTGAAGCGCCCTAAAATGAAATACTTCTCCGGGTCGCTTGTTCGGTTGCGCAGCTCGTAGGCCCTGCGGGTGTAGTCGGCAGCTATGGTGGATTCTCCGATATCGTTATAGGCGATGCCTAACCGGGCGTAGGGCAGCGCGAACTTCGAGTCGAGTTCAATGGCACGCTTATAGAATGAAATCGCGGCGGCATCCCCTGTTGTGCTCTCAAGTTTATAGCCCGAACTGTAGGCCTTCAGCGCTTCCAGCGACGGCGTGGTGGCTTGTTCCAACGGCGTATCGAACTTCTGAACCGAGCTCAGCGATTCGCCCAGCTTGCTGCGAATTTCTGAAGACGCTTTCCCCAACGCATCGAGCACATGGTTCTTGTCGCTCGCCTGAGCTTCCGTGCTGGCCAGTGAATTCCCGTTCGAGCAGTTGACCGCTTTGACGGTGAGAAGGTAAGGCGTCCCAATCTGCGCGATGGAACCCTCGATGACGACGGCACTCCCAACCCTCTGGCAAAGGTCCTGTGCGATTTTCGGCGTAAGTTTCGCATCCGGTTTCTGGCCCATCATCTGAAGAGTTTGCTGAATGCGGTCGTCGGAGACGAGGCTCAGGAATGGCGATTGCTCCAGTTGTACGGAAAGGCCTTGCCGCAGCGTGCCGTCGAACACCGGGTCGCCCGTCGTGTTCGTGAAGTCGGCCAGAACGATGGTGTCTTTGCCTGTGAGTGCGTGCGCCTTCGTGAAAAAGTCATTACGAAATCCGCCCAGGTTGAAAACAAAAGCGGTGAGGAAACCCAGAGCCACGAAAATCGCTGTTGCAAAGCCCCAACGGGCAGACGCCGGGAACGCGGTGCGCCGCTCCCAGGAGCGTTGTTTTCGGAGTGCAGCCGCGGTGTGTCGTTCCCACGAACGTTGTTTTCCAAATGCAGCCGCGACGCGGCCTGAATCCAAATCTCGCTGCACAACGGCAGCCGAAGCGCTCGAATCGCGCTTCAATCGTTGTAAATCCGCGCGAATTTCGGCCGCGTTCTGGTAGCGCAGCTTCCTGTCTTTCTCCAGCGCTTTGTTGATCACCTCTTCGAGCCGTGCAGGCACTTCGTGGTTCAGCCGCACACTTGCGACTGGGCTGCGATTGAGTATCGCTTCCGCAATCACCCCCGAAGTGTCGCCTCGAAAAGGGCGCACGCCGGTGACCATCTCGTAAAGCACCGCTCCGAAGGAAAACAAATCCGTCCGCGAATCTAGCTCTTCGCCTCTCACCTGCTCCGGTGACATATACGTGATGGTGCCAATGGCCGCGCCAAGTTGAGTGAGTTGGTCTAGTTCGCTCGCTGTGGACATCGCCGAAAGATTCATAGCGCCGCCAGCGGGTACCAGCTTGGCCAGTCCAAAGTCCAAAATCTTCGCGTGCCCGCGTTCGGTAACAAAACAATTGGCGGGCTTGATGTCCCGATGAATGATTCCCTTGCGGTGGGCCGCGTCGAGCCCATCGGCAATCTCAATGCCCAACTCCAACACTTCCTCGACGGGCAGCGCCTTGCCGGAAATCCGATCCTTCAGGGTCTGGCCGTCCAGAAACTCCATCGCCATGAATTGCTGACCGTCATATTCGCCGATGTCGTAAATCGTGCAGATGTTGGGGTGATTTAATGCCGAAGCGGCTTGCGCCTCGCGCTGGAAACGGAGCAGCGCCTGAGGGTTTTTTGCGATTTCTTGCGGCAGGAATTTCAGCGCGACAAAGCGATGGAGGCGCGTGTCCTCCGCTTTGTAGACGATGCCCATTCCGCCGCCACCGAGTTTCTCGATGATGCGATACTGTGCGATCGTCCGGCCAATCAGCGGCTGCGAACCCGGCATTTGCGGCCAATCTTAGGTTCGCGCCGCATTCGAAGTCAAGGCTGCGCCTGCGCCCGCACTTCAAGGATTTTTATGCGCCCGCTGTCTCGGCCGTCGCCTCTTCGGCGCCGGGCCAGAACTCAGTGATGTAAACTCCGGCCAAAATCAGGATGCCTCCGAGCAGGAACATGTTTGTTAATCTGTCGCCGAGAAAAATCACGGCGAGAAAAGTAGCCAGCAGCGGCTCAACATAGGTAAACACGGCGAGCCTCGATGCGGTGATGTGCCGAAGCGCCCAAAAGAAAATCAGATACGCGAATACCGACGCCACCAGCACCACATACGCCAGCCCCAGCCACCCCACCCAGCCCACTTCTCCCCAGTGAAGATGCACCGCCTGTCGGATGCCGAGCGGCAACAGGATAATTGCGCCCACAATATTGCAGAACGTGTTCATCGAGATGGTGTCGTATTGCCGCGCCACTTTTTTTGCCAGCACGGTATAAATCGCAAAGCCCATTGTTCCCGTAATCGCCACCAGATCTCCCACCCACGTTCCGCTGTGCAATTTCAGTTCTTCTCCGCCGACGAGCACCGCGATGCCGGTAACGCACAATGCCATTCCCACGATTTTCCCTCGCGTGATTTGCTCCAGGCGATGCATGCGCGCAAGGATCAATACGAATATCGGTCCCGTGGCCACGATCAACGCGGAATGTCCCGCCGTGGTGTAGTCGAGGCCAACAATGAAAAACCCGCGATTGATCACCACGCCGAAAAATCCCAGCACCACGAAATTCCACAGATCCTTGCGATTGAAATGCGAGCGCCGCGGCATCGCGAAATAAATTGGCAGCATCAAAACGCCCGACAAAATGACGCGGAACGAAGTCAGCGTGAAGGAATCAAAATGCCGCAGCGTGATTTTCGCAACAACGAAGTTGAAAGACCATCCTACCACCATCAGCAGGATTAGCGAATACAACAGCACAGGATGACGCGGACGTTCCACCGATTACGCCAGGACTTCGCGGCGCACCGTTAATTTCTCGATGCGGTCGAGCTTCGGTTGATACCCTATGCCGGGTCCTGTCGGGACCTTGATCGTCCCTTTGGACGTCACTTCCACTTCAGGCTCGATGACGTCCTCGGCCCAGTAGCGCTTGCTCGCGGACACGTCGCCGGGGAGCGCGAAATTCTCCAGCGTCGAGAGCGCGATATTCTGCGCCCGTCCGATTCCCGACTCCAGCATTCCGCCGCACCACACGGGAATTCCGTTCTTCTGGCACAAATCGTGAATGTGCCGCGCCGGCGTATGGCCTCCCACGCGTCCCAGTTTCATATTGATAATTTTGCACGCGCCGATCTCGATCGCCGCCACGGCGTGCGAATAATCGTGGATACACTCGTCGAGGCAAATCGACGTTTCGAGCTGCTTCTGCAATTTCGCGTGACTGTAAATATCGTCCCAACCGAGCGGCTGCTCAATCATCATCAAGCCAAAAGGGTCAAGCTGCTTCAGTAGCGGCGCGTCCTCCAGAAGGTACGCCGAATTCGCGTCCACCATCAGCCGGATGCGCGGCCAACGTTTCCGCAGCGCCTCCACCGGCTTCAACTCGAGTCCCGGCTTCACCTTGATCTTGATCCTCTGGTATCCCGCCGCGAGTTCTTTCTCCACGTTTGCGATTAATTGTTCCACGCCTGGTTGTATCCCGATCGAAACACCGCAGGAAATCTCGTCGCGCGCTCCGCCGAGCAGCTTCCACAGCGGCTGGCCTTTCTGTTTTGCTTCCGCGTCCCAAATCGCTGATTCCAATCCGCCTTTGGCCATATTGTGGCCGCGCGTGTGCGCCAGCATTTCCCAAACGTCGCGCGCCGCGCCGAATTCCCTGCCGCGAATTTCCGGCCACAAGAAATCGCGCAGAATATGCCATGCCGTGTCAACCGTCTCCGGCGAATAATGCGGGGCTTCACCTGCCACGCATTCTCCCCAGCCGCTGACCCCATCGGATTCCACCTGCACCAACAAAATCCGCCGGTCCTTTGTCTCGCCAAAACTCGTCTCGAATCGCATCACCATCGGCATGCGAACTTCCCGCAAAATCACTTTCTGTACGCGCATCGTTTACCCCAGTTCCCACAGTTCGTTCGCTTAATCGCGTTTTGTCGAACACCAGCTCGTGCTATTTCGTAGCAATTTCCGCCGCCACTTTTTCTTCCTTTTCCAGAATGTAACTCGCTTCCTTCGGCCCGATCGCGAGCCCCGTCACAATGAAGCCTTTCCCCATCTTGTCTAAAAATTGCTCGCGCATCTGGCTCTGCACTCGAGCGCCGATCGCCGGCTCGATCTGCTTTCGTTCGCTGATGTCCGCGGGAATCGCAATCCTGGTGGCGACAGTCGACACTTGTGGCAGTTTCCCGATCAGAATCCCGCTCACGCGCTTTGAATCCAAGTACCATTCGGCCACCAGTCGGTCCGTCGGCAAACCCGCGTGCAGCGGACTTGCGGTTATTCCGTAGCAATTCGGGATGTACCGTGTCACCACGGCGCCGAGCCGGTTGATATTGAAATGCGCGTTCTTCAGTTCCAGCGGATCAAACGTCCACGCCACCAGATGAATTCCCCGCGCCAGCGCATCATTCCTTTGCGCCAGTTTCAGCATCCGGCCAATGCCACGGTCGCGAAATTCCGGCAGCACCGCCGTCATGTGCGAATGAATCATCGGCTTGCCGTCGTGAAATCCCGCCAGTCCCAAGGTAAACCCGACCATTTTCTCCCCAGCGAACGCCCCCAGCGTCTGCCCGCCCGTCTCCCGCGCCACGACGAACAGCCCCGAAGGCGTGGCGAGATCCTCGCCCCAAGTGACGAGTTGCATCCGCACGCACTCTTCATATTCTGCGAGCGTCGAAACGTGCCGCACCGTAATCGGAGCTTCCGCTAAACGCTGACTTTTGCCTGGTCCCATAATTTTTCCATTTCATCACGCGAAACTTCCGCAAATCGGCTGCCCCGCTGCCGAGCGCTATTCTCCATCCATTTGAATCGTCTCGTGAATTTCGCGTTTGCGCGCTTCAATGCCAGCTCCGGATCCGCGCTCGCAAACCGCGCGACATTCACTACGGCAAACAGCAAATCGCCCAACTCCTCTTCAACCTTTGCTTGAAGTGTATTTTTCTCCGACTGACGCAGAGCCTCGCGTAACTCGGAAATCTCCTCTTCCAATTTCTCGAGCACGCCGTCAGTATTTTCCCAGTCGAATCCCACATTCGCCGCTCGCCGAGTCACTTGATAGGCTTCAAGTAACGCTGGAAGTCCATTTGGCACTCCCCCCAACACAGATTCCTCTACGGCAGGTTTCCCAACCCGGTCCACTTTTGATTCCCCGGCTCGCTCTTCGGCCTTGATCTGCTCCCAGTTCTTGAGCACGTCCTCTGACGTCTTTGCCTTCACCTTGCCAAACACATGCGGATGCCGCCGGACCATCTTGCTGTGCACCGCCTGAATCACGTCGCGGATGTCGAACCGCCCTGCCTCGCGCGCCAGTTCGGCATGAAACACGATTTGGAGGAGCAGGTCGCCCAACTCCCCCGCGAATTTCCCGGCGTCGCCCTTCTCCATTGCGTCGAGGACCTCGTAGGTTTCCTCGACCAGAAACGGCCGCAGGCTCTCGTGAGTCTGCTCGCGGTCCCACGGACATCCGTTCGCGGCCCGCAACCGCTTCTGCAACGCCACCAGTCCTTTGAACAAACGCCCAGCATCACCCGCGCCCTTGGCCGTACCTCGCGGTTTCGTTCTTGGCGGCTTGGCTTTCGACCGGCCCTTCGTCTTTTTCAAATGTCTCGAATGGAGTGCCACAGGAAATTCTGTCCAACTCCGCGCGATCCGACACTGTACGGCACGCGCGCGCCCGCTGACAAGATGCAATTTGAACTAAGGGTGGGGACGGCCCCGCAAAATGTACTTGTTGCAGGAACGGAAGACCATTTGCCCCATCGTGACGCCCGCTTGCAGTAATGGTAGACTCAACATACCGTGCGATTCCTCCCACGGCGAAATTCGCAAAAGGAGCATCTTGTGGCTGATCCGAAACATGACGAGAAACGCGACGAAAAACAGGACGATTCGTTTCGCGTCGTGGACCGCCGCCTCTTCACTTCCGAAGGCGAATTGCGCCCGGAAGCCGCCGAAGAGCAGCGCCGCGAAAAGGCCAAGCCTCCGCAGCCCGCGGCCAAATCTGAAAAGGCTGGCACTCCAGCCGCGCCTGCCGCTGACGAACCGAAGCCCGCTCCCAAGGCCGATAAAAACTTTCAGTTGCTGATCGATCTTCTCGCGCGGAACGCCGCGGCGCTGATGGGCGGCATCCCCGATCCCGCCACGGGACAGGCTTATCTCGATCTGGAAGGCGCGCACGAAATGATTGATATGCTCGACATGTTGCGCGACAAAACGCGCGGCAACCTCGCGCCCGAAGAAGAAAGTCTGCTCTCGGAAGTCGTCGGCAGCCTCAAGCTATCCTACCTGGAAGTTTCGAAAGCCGCGGCGAAGGCGATGCGCGAAGGGGCCAAAGGCGCGCGTTAGTTCGATGTCCTCCGGCGACAGCGACACTCTGGCATCTTCCTCCCCGCAGCGTCTCCGCCTTACCGTTCTGGGCTCTGGCACGTCCATGGGTGTTCCGACGATCGCCTGTCACTGCGAAGTTTGCCTCTCAAAAGATCCGCACGACCGTCGCATGCGTCCCTCCGTGCTGCTTTCGTATCATGGCCGCAATGTGGTCATCGACACGACACCCGATTTCCGCTTCCAGGCTTTGCAATCCGGCCTCGAACATCTCGACGCTATTCTTTACACGCACGCGCACGCCGACCACATTCTCGGCCTCGACGACATTCGCCCATTCAACTTGAAGCAAAACTCCGCGATTCCGATTTTCGCTTCCGAAGACACGCTAGCAATTCTCCGCCGCACTTTCTCCTACATTTTCGCGCCCGCATCTCTCGAAGGCTCCCTGCCCCAGGTCGAACTCCGCGCCATCGATGGGGCATTCGAACTTTTCGGTGCGCGGATAATTCCTTTCCCCGCGCGTCACGGCTCCGTCACGGTTTACGGCTTCCGCATCGGCCCCGTTGCCTATCTCACTGATTTCAACACGATCCCTCAAGCCTCGAAAGACCTGCTGCGCGACCTCGATCATCTGATCCTCGACGCGCTGCGCTACACTCCCCATCCCATGCATTCAACGGTCGCGCAATCTTTAGCGCTCGTTCGCGAACTCGCGCCGCGCCATGCGTGGTTCACCCATATTTGCCATGACCTCGGGCACGCCGCCACCAACGTCCAGCTTCCCCAAAACGTGCGCCTCGCCTACGATGGCCTCACCTTCGAGGTAGATCTCTGATGTCCTTCGCCATTCTTCATTCGCCGGGGGAGTGGGGCTCTCGATTCGACTCGAATTCGCGCGCCGTTCTTTCCATCGGCAATTTCGACGGCGTGCACCTCGGCCACCAGAAAATTCTTAGCACCGTTGTCGAGCGCTCTCGCCGCACAGGGACGCTCGCCGCGGTGATTACGTTCTCTCCGCACCCCGTGAGCGTTTTGCGCCCTGAACGCGCGCCCGCTCAGCTCGAAACTTTCGACCAGCGTCTCGCCCGTCTCGAAGCTCTTGGCCTCGACGCCGTGCTCGTTCTCCATTTCGATCTCGCAATGGCCGCGCTTTCTCCCGAACAGTTTGTCCGCCGCATCCTCATCGACAGTCTGCGCACATCCGCGGTGCTCGTCGGCGAAAATTTCCGTTTCGGACATCGCCAATCCGGCGACGTGCGTGTTCTTACCGCACTCGGTCGCCAACTCGATTTTGCGGTCGAATCCATTCCACCCGTCGTGGTTCGCGGGAAAATTGTTTCGAGCTCGGCGATTCGTGACGCGCTCCGCGCCGGTCGCGTCGGGCAGGCCGCGCGATTCCTTGGACGCCCCTTTTCCCTCGCCGGAGAAATCCGTCCGGGCACCGGTACAGGCCGGCGTTTCGTTTTCCCCACGCTCAATCTTGCCACCAAGCAGGAATGTCTGCCCGCGCACGGCGTCTACGCCACGGAGACTTTGCTCGATGGCCGCGTCTACCGCTCGGCCACGAATGTCGGCGTGCGTCCCACATTCGACGGTACGCACCTCACCATCGAGAGCCATCTCTTTGATTTTTCACGGGAGATTACTTCCGGCCCGCTAGAAGTCCGGTTCTGGCATCGTCTGCGCGACGAACAAAAATTCTCCGGCCCCGACGCCCTGCGCGCGCAAATTCACGGCGACCTCGCCCGCGCCCGCTCGTTCTTCGTCCGCTTCGACTCAGCTCGCCTCAACACCGCGCCGCGCACGCCCCCGCCCTGGCAATAAGTAACAGAGCGCTGCTGGAAACCCCAGCATTCGCAGGAACGCTTCCTTCCGAAGAGCCGCTCCGGGCAGGCAGGACGGAGTTCCTCAGGCGAGAGGCAAGGCACACAGGCTGAAGCCTGTGCCACCGAGACCGGATCAAAATAAATTTATTGTCAGGGCGCTTCAGCTCTTGCAGGTCTTGCAGTAGCCGCCGACTTCGGTGCGCGACACGGTGATTTTCATTCCGCAGTCCTGCTCGATCTGCTGTTTGAGCTGCTCGTAGAGCTCGCTCTCGAACTCACGCACTTTGCCGCACCGCAAACACGCGACATGGATATGATCGCGCGGCCCGTGGCTCTCGTAAAAATGCCGGTGCCCGCGGAGATGCAGCAAATCCAGCTCGTCAATCAGGCCATGATGCTTCAGCAAATCGAGCGTGCGATATACCGTGACGCGCGTGATTCGCGGATCGATCTTCTGCGCCCGCGCCAGAATTTCCCCCGCATCCAAATGATGCGGAGCCGTATCCATCACCTGCAACACGACGCGCCGCTGTCGCGTCAGCCGAATCGACCGCGCAGCAAGCTGCTTCTGCAATTGACCTGGTTTTTCCTGGACGTTGATCCGTTCGCCGGTGGAGACCCGGCGTGCCGCGGTAGGAGCCATCTTAGTGGCCAGGCAACAGCCTGAGCACGTCATAGTACATCACGAAGCCGAAGACGGCGAGCAGGAACACCAACCCCACCGTCACGAAACGCTCTTTCACGGTGATGCTCAAGTCGCGTCGCAGAGAGCCTTCAATCGCCAGCATCAACACGTGCCCGCCATCGAGAATTGGAATCGGAAGCAAATTCAGGATCCCTAGGTTCACGCTCAAGAACGCCATGAAAATAATGTATTCGGCAAACCCCAGCTTCGCCGCCTGCACCGACACGCTTACGATTCCCACCGGCCCTGCCAAGTCCTTAATCGAAACGCGCCCCGAGAACAAACCGGCCAGGACCGACAAAATGTCTTTCGTAATCGTGACGTTCTTTCCCCACGATTCTGCCGCCGCCTTGAAGAACGGGTACGACTCACGAATCGTTTCGCCCGGGCCAAAACTGGCGCCAATGATCCACCGTTTTCCGTGACCATCGCCCGGGTCCGCATAGATCGGCTTTATGGAGACTGCGAATTGCTCTCCGTCGCGCTGGACGCCAATATTCAGCGCCTTACCGGCGGACTGCCTGGCAACTGCAACGAAAATATCCGGGTTCGCTAGCGGCTCGCCGTTCAGCGAAATAAATTCATCCCCAGGCTTCAATCCTGACTTGGCCGCCGGATCCGCGGGCGTGAGCGAATCTAACCGCACCCGCTGCCTGGGACACCCCAGTATGCTAAACCCGTCCGCCAAATCCTGCGGAACCACTTCCTTCACCGGGATCGTCGCACCGCCGCGTTCCACATCAATCGATAGCTCGTGTCCCGGCATAATCGAAGGTACCGACAGGGCCTCATCCCAGTTCCCTACCTTCGTGCCGTCAATTGCGACTACCTTGTCCCCGGGCTTGATTCCCGCCTTCTCCGCCGGCGAATTCGGGATCACGCCCGCCACTTGCACCGGCTGCCGCGTATATGCCGGCGTCGGCACGCCCACTTTGTAGAGGCCCCACAGCAGCGCAAACGCCAGGACGAAATTCATGAACGGCCCGGCAAGTATGATAAACAACCTCTGCCATCGCGACTTCGCCAAAAATTCATCCGGCGCGCCTGAACGCTCTTCCGCGGGATTATCGCCCGCCATTTTCACGTAGCCGCCGAGAGGGAATACGCTGATGCGGTAGTCGGTGGGCCCGCGCCGCCAGCCGAAGATCCGGTTGCCATAACCCAGCGAGAAAACATCCACGCGCACGCCGCAAATCCGCGCCGCGACGAAGTGGCCCCACTCGTGGACAAACACCATGACTCCCAGGCCAACTACCGCAGCGAGTATTCCCACCCATGTATGCGACATCGCGTTAATTCTTCCTTTTCTCGATTTCTTCCCGCGCTATCCTGCGCGCTTCCTTATCCGCTTCGAGCACATCATCCATCGACTGAAACTCCACGCGCGGCATGCGCTCCAGCACGCGTTCAATCACTTTCGGTATGCCGGTGAATCCCAGTCGCCCTTCCAGAAACGCCGCCACGCTTTCCTCATCGGCGGCATTCAACGCGCACGGCAGCGCGCCTCCGCGCTCCATCGCTTCCCGCGCCAGCCGCAGACACGGAAACTTCCTGACCGGCACCGGCTCAAAATCGAGTTTCTTCAGGGTCTTCCAGTCCAACGCTACTCCATTCGATGCCACGCGCTCCGGATAGGTTAGCGCATATTGAATCGGCATGCGCATATCAGTTGGGCCAAGCTGTGCCAGAATTGAACCATCCACAAATTCCACCATCGAGTGAATCGTCGACTGCGGATGAATCACAACTTCAATTTGATCGGGCCGCACGCCGAAAAGCCACCGCGCCTCGATAATCTCGAAGCCTTTATTCATCAGTGTCGCCGAGTCCGTCGTGATTCTTTTCCCCATCTTCCAATTGGGATGCGCCAGCGCCTGCTCCGGCGTCACATCCTTGAATTTCGACGCGGGCATCTTCCGAAACGGCCCACCCGACGCCGTCAGCACCAGCTTTTTCACTTCGCGGCGCTCGCCGGCCCGTAAACATTGGTGAATCGCGTTGTGTTCGCTGTCGACAGGCAACACGGCTTTGCCCTGCTTTTCCGCCGCGGCCATCACCAGTTCTCCCGCCGCCACCAGCACTTCCTTGTTCGCCAACGCCAGATTCTTCCCTTGTTGAACGGCTTTGTATGTCGCCGGCAATCCTACAACGCCCACAGCAGCGGAAAGCACCGTTTCCGCGTCCGGATGCGTCGCTACACGCTCCATGCCATCCGCGCCGCAAAGTATTTCGGGCAACGGCTCCATCTTCATCGCCACCAAACTCTCGCGAAGCTCTTTCGCGCCTTCGCATGTCGCGACGGAAACAATCTTTGGCCGGTGCTTCAGCGTTTGCTCCGCGGCAAGTTTCACATTGTTGCCCGCGGCTATCGCTACCACCGCGAATTTTCCGGGTAGCGAATCGACCACGTTCAGGCATTGCCGCCCGATTGAGCCTGTGGATCCGAGAATGGAAATGCGTTTCACTAGGCGAGGTGTATCACTGCCGGCCTTGCAGGAGCCATCCAGCGGCGAGCCACACCACCGGAG
>JBAUEX010000337.1:0-15362 GCA_049678845.1 Candidatus Acidiferrales bacterium | reverse complement strand
GTGTTGCTGCGGTAGGGCTGGAAATCCGCGCCCCAGTCCACGCCGACGACTTGCATGTCTAACTTCTCGCCATCGACGCGGACGATCAGGTAGTGGAATGGAGTCGAGCTACGCTCTACGCCGGGCTTCACGAGATGCTGAAGCGTCACCTTACTGGCTGCGTTGGCTTTGAGGTAGTCGTCCAGGTTCGGCTCGCCGCTATAGCCATAAAGCGGCGCTCCACCGCCCCCGGAGACCACCAAATCCATGCGGTGTGTGCCGCTTGCGTCGACGTAGCGCTCGACCCAGTGTTCAAACAAATGTTCGTGCCCGGAAAAAACGATGCGAACATGGTGTGCTTGAAAGAGCGGCACGTACATGCCCCGCAGGGCGACGGTGGGCTCTTCGACTTTCGGGCCGCCGTGGGTTCCAGAAGAGAACGGCGCCTGATGGCAGAACACGATGATGTTCACGTACCTTGTCGCGCCGAGGCCTTCGAGCTGGCCTTTCACCCAGTGGAACTGCTTTTCATCGCTGGCAATGTCGGCGTCAAGTGCGATGACATACGTGTTGCCGTAGACGAAGGAGTATGTAGGATAGCCCGATAGCCGGTGAGGTGAGCCGTCGGGGGGAATGAGCGCTGAGACGGCATCGAGGTGAACGGAAGCCGTGACCTGGCAAAACCGAAATTGGCACACAGATTGTAGGCCTGCCTGAGGGAGGCTGAGCCGTGGCGGCTTTGCAAAACGAAAACTCGACGCTTTGCGCGACGGGCGGGGATTAACCCCGCCCCTACGAAAGCAAAAGCACACAGGCGGAAGCCTGCGCCACGCGAAGCACCCAGACTCTCGCGCGCTCGAGTCTGTTTGCCTACGCAGATGGGGAGTGCCGAGGCGCGTATGACAATCCCCGCGACATTGTTCCCGAAAGCGCGATTGCCGTCAGCAGAAGCACAATGGGATCAATGGGCAGACGGTAGCGCGGCAACGCAACCGACACATAGTAGACGCAGGGAAACACGAGCGGAAAGACTGCGAGCGGAAAGGCGAAAACGCTGCGCCTCCAAAGAAGCAGGACGATTCCCACGAACGCTCCGATGCCGGCACAAATGTTGAAAATCAAAACGTAGCGGAACCATGCGGAGTGAATCTGCTCGAAATCTCTGAGCGGATGAGGAGAGCCTCCTGTCCAGAAAGCAATGAAGCGATGCGCCCACAGGTTTGCCACGCGTTGTGGATGAGACTCGATGTACGCGATGGCCTCGTGCTGTTTCTGACGCATGTAGGCGATTTCGCCCATGGCGACATACTTCGCGCGCTCCTCCGCGTTATTGAGCGGGTGCACGAGATTTGTTTGCGCGTCGGTGGACTGCGCGTTGTTTCCCACCGAGAGTTGCAGCCCGAGAGTTGATTGCAGCGGAACAATGGTGTGGAAGTCATCGTAGTTTCGCACGGTCCAGGGAACGCAGCACAGAATTGCCACGCCGAGTGCAAGCAACGGCTTCAGCAGCCAGAGCCGGACTTCGTTATCAACGCGATAAGCGTGATAAGCGCGATATGCCAACCAGGCGAGCAAGAACGGCAGCAGGGAAGCGAGTGTGGGGTTGGTCATCAGCGTGAGACCCCAGAGTAAGCCGTAAGCGAACCAGTCACGCGAGGGACGGGATTCGTTCAAGGCCAGCGTGGCCCATAAAATCGTGGCCGCGAGCAGGGCGGAAAGACATGCGTCCCACATGCTTTCGAAGGGAATGAGAATCGCATTCGGGAAAATAGCCCAGAGCCACGCCGCGCCGGCGCCCAGCCCCGCGCCTCCCATTCGTTCGCCGGCATAGTAGATGGGCACACACGTGAACGCGGCAAAAAGTATATTCAAGAGAACTGCCGCGACAAATGAGCGAAAGGTGTAGATTCCGAGGTAGCGGAAGACCGTGGCAAGCAGCAGAGGATAAACCGGGGTGATCCACGCCGTGGGACCAGTGGGCACGCGCAGTGGAGAGCTGAAACCTTGTCCGCGAGCGATCGAGGCCGCGATGTTTCCGGGTTCAAATGTGAACGGAATTACGCCGAGGGCTTGTCTGGAATTTTGTCGCGTGTAATCCCAGGCAAATGCCAGGCGCACTCCCGCCGCAAAGATAACAATCAGCGTCAGCGATGTGGCGAAGGCTCGGAGTTTCCGCCGGATGGCTGACGACGCCGGATTTGCTGCGGGCGGCTTCACTGTGGCCTAATACGTTAACCGTGGCGCGAAGAAAGAAAAAGCGGAAATTCGAGAAGGGAACCGAAGCGCGGCGCATGGCGCGGGAGAATGTTGGAACGCCTCCGCCGGCGCGCGTGATCCCTGACCGCCGCACCAAGCCGCCGAAACATAAGAAACGCTTGCTCGACGAGGAACTTCTCTGAATGAGTTGCAGGCTCCGACCGGAGCCTAGCCTTTGGAGCCTCAACCAGGCCTGTATTCCGGTACTTTCTCGCCATTGCGAAAGAGTGCGTGCGGCGTTTTACCGGATGCTTTGGCGATTTCGGCGGCGATCGTCTCCAAATCTTTTTTTGCGAAACCGACGGACGCCGTATGCACTTTGCCGTCCGGCTGAATCAGGAAAACAGTCGGGACATTCGTGAGGCCATATTGCTTCGATACTTTGTAGCCGTCGGCGTCAATGAGCGTGGGGAATTTCACACCGTATTCACCGAGGAATTCTCTTGTGTCGTTCGCATTATCTTGCGAAACGCCCCAGAAACTGACTTTGCCGTCGCCGCAGCTTTCGTAGATGCGCTCGAGGAATGGGAACGTGAACTGGCACACGGGGCAGCTGACTTTGAAAAACGCGGCGAGCACGGGCCCTTTTTTGAGCGCATCGGCCAGCGAATGCTTCTGGCCATCGACACTGGCGAGCGCGAACACGGGCGCGGCGCCGCCTGTTTGAATCTTCGACATAATTCTGCCTCCAAAAAGTGCGCGCAGAAACCTCATTGCAATTGGATTGTAACAAAGCATTCACGATGCAGGAAATATGGGTAATGGTCAGTTTGAATTTTGACTCTTTTTGTCACGATCAAAAAAAACTCAAACTGACCCACCACGAAATATGGTCATAGTGTCGGCGCCGATATCGGCCCGGTAAGGGCGCCCGGCCATCAATGAATGTGCTTGGTTTTCTTCTGGAGGTAATCCATCAGGAGATACTGGCCGAGGGTATACGGCGTGGTGAAGTAGGCTTTTCCGCGGCAGAGCTCGGTGACTTTTTGCACGAAGTGCACGAGGCTGTAGTCGCTTGCGAGCATGAATGTGTTGATCAAGATCCCCGCGCGGCGGCACTTGGCGACTTCTTCGAGCGTCTGCGTGACAACCAGGGGATCGAGGCCAAAGGCATTTTTGTAAATGCGGCCGTCTTCGAGCGTGAGTGCCGAAGGCTTGCCGTCGGTGATCATGACGATTTGGCGCATATCTTTTTTTTGCCGCGCGAGAATGCGCTGCGCCAGGCGCAAGCCTTCGCGCGTGTTCGTGTAATACGGGCCTACCTGCACGCGGGCGAGTTGGCCGAGGGGGATTTCCTCGGCGCTATCGTGAAACAGCACGCAATGCAGCGAATCGCCGGGATATTGCGAGCGGATGAGGTGCGCAAGGGCCAGCGCGACGCGTTTCGCCGGCGTGAAGCGATCTTCGCCGTAAAGAATCATGCTGTGGCTGCAATCGAGCAGCAGCACCGTCGCGCACGAACTTTGATATTCGCATTGATGGACCATCAAATCCTGATAATCAATGTCGAGCGGAATCATGGAGCCGCCGGCGGCCTGCTGGCGTCGCAGGGCGTGAAACAGCGTTTCGGGAATATCCAGATTCAGCGTGTCGCCGAATTCGTATGGCTTCGAAGTGCCGCCTGATTCGATTCCGGTGGCGAGATCGCGCGTGTCGTGGCGGCCGAAACTGCTTTTCCCGAGCGACGCCAACAAATCGCGCAGCGTTTTGAAACCGAGGAAATCGATTGCTTTGTCGGTGATTTCAAATCGCGCATGGATGTCCTGTTTTCCTGGCGGGCCGATTTGTCCTCCGGGCGTTTGCTGCGGAGGCGGAGTAACTTGCGGAGGCTGGGGCGAGACATAGCCCTCTTGCGTCATGCGTTCGATGAGCTGGTCAATCATGTCGCGAAGGCGCTGATTTTGATCGAGGTCTGGATTTTCGAGCAACTCTTCCATCATTTCCGGCGGCAGCAGATCGCCCTCTTCGAGCGCGCGCAGAATGGCCTGGCGCAATTGCTCCATGGAACGCTCGGGGTCCATTTCCTGGAAGCCGTAGTACTGCGACTCGAAGCCGCTCTGAAGCAAGAAATCCGAGAGGCGGTTCATCAGTTCCTGCAAATCGACGTCGTCGGCTTCCTGCCCGGTGTATTTTTTGTAGCGGATGTATTTCATGCGGCCGGCCCCGGATTCATTTTTGCGCTTGTACGAGGCAGCCGGGGCAGCCATCGCCCGACCCCCGCGCAGTATGCTTGGTAAGTTTCGCCAAATTTACGATGCAGCGTCGGCTCTTCGTAAAAGATGACCAGAAGATGGCATGCGAGGATGATCGCGGCCACCATCAGCACGATGGCGGGCGAGCGCAGGTACAGTCCGAGGCCGAGCAACAAGAAAAACCCGCCGATGTACATCGGGTTCCTTACGTAGCGATACGGCCCGACTGCGACGAACTGACGCGGTGGATCAAAAAGCGCGGGCGTTCCGCGCCCTCGTATCACAAAGGTTGCGATACACAGAATCGCAAGCGCGGCTCCAGCGGACATTAATATGGCACCGATGGGACGCACTCCGCCCGGGAAGATGAAGGCGAAATTAGGATCGTAACCGCGCAAGCGCAGCGCAATCCATCCAAAGAACAAAATAAAGCCGGTGGCGTAAAGCAGTGCGCGGAAGGCGTCGGCCAAGGTTCTCATGGAAAGATTTTTTTATCTCCCCCTGCGCTCAGTTGAACTGCCTGCGCGGCAGGCGTCCCGGAGCTTCGCGTTGCTCAGGCACTTTTCTGGCCTCGGCGAAGTATCCGCGCTCTTCGCTGCGGCTGATTCTTTTGTGTGCCCACAAACCTTCGAGAACAAATTCCGCGGCGGCTGCCTGCACTCCTGGATCATCTTTCGGCCCCACGCCGAGCGCCGCGGTATGGTCGAAAAGTCCCTGCACTTTTTTCAACTCGGCGAGATATTCGATGGTCTTTGCCGTGGCCGCAACCTTCAGTTCGCCGCCCATCTCGAACCACTGCACGGCGGATTGCAGATTCGTATCCTTGAAATATTTCGTGAAGGTCTTGCCGAGCGCGGCGCGAATCAGTTCACGCGCAATCGTGTCTGCTCCGCGCAGCTCGCCTTCGTATTCGAGCTCGAATTTTCCGGTCATCGAGGGAATCGCGGCGTAAATATCAGCAACGCGCGCGACCGCGACCTTCTCTTCGTTGCGGACGGCGCGCTGCTCCGCGTTGCTCACGGCATTTTCGAGACAAGAAATCGGCAAACGCTGGCTGACGCCGGAGCGGCGATCGACACGCTTGTCTTCGCGCGCTTGGAATGCGATTTCCTCGGCTACTTCGCGGATGTACGGCGGGATTTCGATTCTTCGGCCTTCGCGCGTGGTCCAGGATTCCTGCGAAGTGATGGCCATGCCTTCGTCGAGCGTCGCGGGGTAATGCGTCCGAATTTCCGAGCCGATGCGGTCTTTCAGCGGCGTGATGATTTTTCCACGAGCCGTGTAATCCTCGGGATTCGCGGTGAACACGAGCAGCACGTCGAGCGGCAGGCGCACGGGGTAGCCTTTGATCTGCACGTCGCCCTCTTGCATGATGTTGAACAGTCCCACCTGAATTTTCCCGGCGAGATCCGGCAATTCGTTGATGGCAAAAAGGCCGCGATTGGCGCGTGGCAGCAAGCCATAGTGAATCGTAAGCTCGTCGGAAAGATCGCGGCCGCTTTTTGCCGCGCGAATCGGGTCCACGTCGCCGATGATGTCGGCAATGGTCACATCAGGAGTCGCGAGTTTTTCGACATACCGGCGATTGCGCGGGAGCCAGGCGATCTGGATCGCTTCGCCTTCGAGAGCAGCACGTTCGCGGCAGGCGCGGCAAATGGGGCGATACGGATTGTCGTTGATCTCGCAGCCGTGGATCACGGGGATTTCGTCGTCGAGGAAGCCGACGAGTTCGCGGAGAATACGCGTTTTCGCTTGACCGCGCAGCCCGAGCAAAATGAAGTGATGCCGCGAAAGAATTGCGTTGACGATCTGCGGAATCACCGTGTCGTCATAGCCGCGGATCCCGGGGAAGAGTTCTTCCCCGGCGCTTAATCTCCGCAGCAGATTCTCGCGCAGCTCGTCCTTCACCGTGCGCGACGCGTAACGCGCCTCGCTCCAGTGGCTTTTTCTCAATTCGCCGAGCAATTCTGGTCTTGCGCCCATGTTCTGTGAGTCCTTTTCCGGAGTCGCCGCGCGGCGTGATGTTCCACGAGTGTGGCTCCCTTATTTTGCCGCTAAGCCCCCGCCATGGCGAGAGCTGGTATTGTGTCCCGCAAATACGCTTCAAAAGCTGCTCGGGCTGCGAAAGCCCACTGGCTTTATACAATGTACGCCGAGGCTGAAGACCCGGCCTCCTGAAAAGAAAGGCTACCCGCTAATGGCACGAATGTCCGTTGCCTCGCGCGCGTTCGCGGCGTTCATTCAAATAAACCAGCCGCGGCAGCCACTCCTTGAGCTGTTCGTAGAGGTGCATTTGCCGCTCCGCCTCGTCGCGCATCTCGAGCAGAAGTTGCTTCTGATCGAGTTCGAGCGGCAGCGCGCCCGCCATGGCATACGCCGGAGACAATTTCGACTTCGGCGGCAGCACTTCCGGCCCATGATTGAAGAGCAACCAGTAGCACTGCTCATAAAGTTCCAGCAATTCGTTTGATGCAGCGGGATAGGCTTCCGACAGTTCGTCAAAACATTCAATCGCAGCTTCGTAATAAGCCTTGTCGTCAAAAATCTCTTTCACCTGAAATGGCGTGTGGCCGCGCGTCAAGATGTCCATCTTGCCGTCGGCGTGCTGCTTCACCAACGTGACGATCGCCGCCGTGCAGCCGGTTGTTGCGATACCTTGCTTGTGCGCCAGAATCACGCCGAATTCCAATTTCATGGTCAAGCAACGGCGAATCATCTGTTTGTAGCGCGGCTCGAAAATATGCAGAGGGAGGGCCGCTCCGGGAAACAGAACGACATCGAGCGGGAAAAGCGGAATGCGCTTCGGCTTCATCTTGGCGGCGCCGCGTCACCTAGCATAGCAGAATCTGCTGCGCTTTTTCTTTTCTAACGGGAGGGCAAAGGCGGAGGAGATCATGCAGTGAGAACTTGGCTGGAGGGTTGAAAACTGAAACAGTCAGATATAAATTATCGGTTGCACGAGAGTTGAAACTGGAAATTCCGGCTCATTTGGAACCATGATGAACAAAATGAATGCTAAGCCGGCTGGAGAAGAATCAGAGCCCAGAGTGCCAACGGATCTTCGCAAAGCCCTCGCGGCCGCCCCGACAGCGAAGACTCAGTGGAGGAATCTCACTCCGATCGCGCGCCGGGACTTTATCAGTTGGATCGACGCAGCCAAACAACCGGAGACACGAAGGCGCCGGATCAAGGTCGCCTGCAGCAAGCTTGCGGCGGGAAAGCGACGCCCCTGCTGTTATGCCATCGTGCCACTGGAACTTTACAAAGCCCTCGCGGCTGCCCCGACGGCGAAGGCTCAGTGGAGCGAGCTCACGCCGATGGCGCGCCGGGACTTTATTCGCTGGATCGACGCGGCCAAGCAACCGGAGACACGTGGACGCCGGATCGAGAAAGCCTGCGTGATGCTTGCGGCCGGAAAGCGCCAAGCCGGATGTTTTTCAATTGGCGCAGAGAGCGAATGTCCTTAACCCGGACGCGCGGGTGCAGACTCCGCCGAGCGACGGCGGCCGAGAAAGTCCGCAACCATCCAGGCGGACGCGGCAATCGCGAGAGTCTCGAGACCTTCGGACCAGTTCACAAAACTGCGGGGACGGGCAAAGAGCGCCGGCAGCCATACCAACAACAAGAAACCCACGAGCATCGCGGTGTTCAATCGAGACGCGAGCAGAGCCATGAACCCGGTGAGCAGAGCGATCGCGGCAAGAGCAAACGCGGCAGTGGTTGCAATCGCCCAGAACATCTGTCCAGGTGGAATCCATTTCGGAACAAGACTTGCCGTGGCAGAAAGATAGAAGAGTTGTTCCAGTGCGAACGAGACAACACAAATAGCGAACGAGTAGTACCCGACCTGAGCCAATCTCGACGTTCGAGCCGGGACGATTCGACCGGAGCAGGCATACAGCATCAGGGCGCCCGAGACGTATGAGAATTGTTCGAAGAAATTGCCAAAGTTATTGTAGACGAGCGGATGCTTGAGGATGAGCGGTATTCCCAGCAAGGCGAAGAAGAGGTAGATTGCACCCAGTGCGACAGCACCGGCTCGGGCGGTTCTCGGCCATAGAACGGCTAGGCCTCCAACGATTTCAATGATGGCGAGGATGTCGATGAGAATCCCGCGGTAAGGGAGTGCGGCAAGCGCGTCGTAGTTATGCCACACCAAGGCACAGATGCCGGAACCAAACGTCGTCAAGCCGTAGACGTAACGCCCAAGAGAATATTTCACTGCCGCGCCTCATGCGGAATTCGCGCAGAGCCGATGAGCTTATGGCAAGGCAAATGCCGGGTGACGTCTTTCGCCTTCAACCCAGTTCGTCGAGGGCCGCCTGCAATTCGCTCCGCGCATGTTCTTCGCCGGTTCTTGTTGCTTGCGAGACGCCTTCCGTCAGGGTCTTGCGGGCGTCGTCAACTCTTCCCATTTTGGCGAGCATTTGGCCGTACTGAAAGTATGCCGCGACGTAATCGGCGTGCGCGCCAATGAGCTGCTTGAAATTATCCTCCGCGGTCGCGCGGTCTCCGGCCTTCATGCATTCCATGGCAAGCCCGTAGCGGCCGAATGCGTCGGCGGGATTCTTGGCGACGAATTCTTCGAGCATCTGTCGGCGGCTTTTCGAAACTTGGGGGGTGTTCATGATTGTCGTATTATAGCCATCTGGTTTGCTGACGCAATTCCCGCGTGAGGGGATTTCTTGAAAAAGACGACGAAATCAAAATTCATTCCGCGCGCTTCCCACGAGCCTACCACGGAGCCTCGCGACACGGGACTTCCCGGCAAACCTGTGAGCGCGTCGCGCTCCGAAATGCTCGAGGCGGTGCTTCCGAACGACGCAAATCCGCTCGGGTATATTTTGGGCGGGCGCGTGATGCATTTGATCGATATCGCAGGGGCGATTGCGGGCCATCGCCATTCGGGGAGCTATCTTGTGACCGCGTCGGTCGACTATCTGGATTTTCGCAGCCCGATTCACATTGGCGACCTGATTGTGCTGAAGGCGGAGGTCAACCGGGTGTTTCACACGTCGCTCGAAGTCGGCGTGAAGGTATATTCCGAAAATATTTTGACGCGCGAACGCAAGCACACGTCGAGCGCCTACGTCACCTACGTCGCCGTGGACGCCGATCTTCACAAGCATGCGATTCCCCCGCTGATTCTTGAAACCGATGAGGATCGCCGCCATTGGCGTGAGGCCGGTGAACGACGCAAAATCCGGCTGGCGCATCGCTACAAACGGCCGTTACCGCCGGAGTAGGCGACTGGCGCTCACGATTGCGACAAGTCAGCGCGATAAATGGTCGAGGACGGATTTTGCGCTGCGGAATCCTTGCGAGATGCAGCTTCCGATGGAAGGGCCTTCGAGGTAATTCCCTGCGACAAAAATGCCGCGACAATTTTCGAGTTCGTCCTGAATCGCCTGGAACCGTTCCGCGTGCCCCAAATTGTATTGCGGCAGCGCTTTTGCATGGATCCAGATTTGCTGCGCAGCGGGGGGCCCGCTGATTTGCAACACTTTTCCGATTTCGACGCGCACCTGGTTGGCAATCTGTTCTGCGTTCATCTCCAAAATTCGTGGGTCCATCGCGCCGCCGATGAAGCTGGTTATGAGGACCATGCCCGCGGGCGCGCGTCCAGGAAAGAGCGACGAATTCCAAACGTTTCCCAGCGTGCGCAAGCCTTCCTTTCGCGCCACCAGAAAACCGAATCCGTTGAGGGCATGCCCGACATGTTCGCGACGGTATCCTTCGGCGACGACCGCGACCGGCGCATAGGGAATTCCCGAGAGGGTCGCCGACAGGACTTTGGCAAATTTATGTACCAGACGCGCGGCTTCATACGCTGGCGCGGCAATCACAATCGCGTCGGCTTGCAACGTTTCTGCCGCGGGCATTCCTGAGCAATGAATCGACCATCCCGCATTCCCGGCCGATTCGAGCGAGTCGATGCGAATGCCGTTGGACACGCCGCTCCCAAGTTTCCGTGCCAGCGCGCCGATAAAACTTCCCATGCCTCGTTTGAAGCCGGCGAGCGTTGGCCGTGTACGGGGACCGTTGCCGCCTGACCTCATCGCGCCGCGTATGACACTGCCGTACTCTTCCTCCCATTGCGCCATCGAGGGAAACGTACTGCGCAAGCTCAGTTGCTCGGGATCGCCGGCGAACACGCCGGAAGCGAACGGCCCGGCGAGATGCTCCAGAATTTCCGTGCCGAATTTGCGGCGCACGAAATCGGCAAACGACTCATCATGTGCCGGCGGTTTTGAATGGCGGAAGGCTTCGCTGAGCACCCGCACCTTCGAGCCCATGCCCAGCAGCGAAGTGCTGAGCAGGGTGGGAGGAGACATCGGAGCCGGGCGCAGCTTTCCGTCGAGCAAGACGTAGCGGGGCGTTTTTGGATCCGCTTCGATCAACTCGCTCTCGAAGTTCGCCGCGCGAATCAGCTCCTGAAGGTCCGGCGTCATTTGGAAGCTCTGCGGGCCGGACTCAAAAAGAAATCCGTCGCGCTCGACGCTTGAAATCATTCCGCCCGGCTGTTCGGCTGCTTCGAGCACGCGAACACCAATGCCCATTTCAGCGAGGCGCAGGGCGCAGGCCAGACCAGAGATTCCCGCGCCAACGACAATTGCCTGACGTAACGGGCTCATCGGGGCAGGGACATCTTAGAGGGTCTTCGAAAAGAGCGGCCGCGAGTCCATTTTCTGTTCGCGGAGGTAGCGGTCAAACGGCATGGCAAGGTTGCGTATGAAAATTCGCCCCAGAGGAGTGACGCGTATTTCGTCTTCCGAAAGAAGCACAAGGCCATCATCGCGCATGGCGCGTAATGCAGCGAGCTCGCCGTGGAAATATTCGTCGAAGCGAATCTGGAAGATGTGTTCGATTTCCCGTTTGCGCACGACCGTGTGGCACAGAAGCCTGGTGATCACTTCGCGGCGCAGCAGGTCGTCGTAGTTCAGGCGGTAGCCGCGCATCGTGGCCAAACCGCGTTCCGCGACGGCCGACTGATACGTTGCGAGCGCGCGATCGTTTTGGGCGTAGGCTTCGCCGATGCTGCTGATGGCGCTTACACCCATTCCATAAAGGTCCGCGCCAGCCTTTGTGGTGTAACCCTGAAAATTCCGGTGCAGAGTGCGATTGCTTTGCGCGACGGCGAGCTCGTCGCCGGGGCGCGCGAAATGGTCCATGCCGATATACAGATAGCCCGCTTCCGTAAATTTGCGCACGCCGGTCTTGAAGATATGAAACTTCTCCATGCCTTCGGGCAAATGACCCTGAAAGGCGCCTTGCTGCTTGCGGAGCCACGGCACGTGCGCGTAGCTGAACATCGCGATGCGATCAGGATTGAGCTCCAGGACTTTGTCGATGGTTTCCGCAAATGACGCGGCGGTTTGATACGGCAGGCCGTAAATCAAATCCACGTTTACGCTATCGAATCCGAGTCTTCGCGCTTCGACGATCAAGTCGCGCGTCAGCTCGAAGGGCTGGACGCGGTTGATTGTTTTTTGAACTTCGGGCGTGAAATCCTGAATACCCATGCTCAGGCGGTTGAAGCCAAGCGTTCGCAACGTTGCCAGATGCTCCTGGGTGGTTACGCGCGGATCGACTTCGATGCCAATTTCCGCGCCCGGCGCGAATGAAAAGCGTTCTCGCGTGTGGCCGAACAGATCTTGTAGTTGCGCGGGACTCAAATACGTGGGCGTGCCGCCGCCCCAGTGAAACTGCACCACCGCGCGTTGCCGCGAAACAAATTGGCTGACGTGATTGATCTCCGCTTTGAGCGACTCGAGATAGGGAGTTGCAGCCTTTTTATCTTTTTGAATCACGACGTTGCACGCACAGAAAAGACAAAGGCTCTCGCAGAACGGGAGATGCATATAAAGGGATACGGGAGTCGCGGCGGATTCCGCGTTATGAAGGAATTCCTCGAGGTCCGCTTGATGAAATTGATCGTCCCAGACGGGCGCGGTGGGATAGCTTGTGTATCGAGGGCCGGGACGATTGTATTTCGCGAGAAACTCCTCGCTGACTTCGAGGTTCGGCATTTCGCTCGTGATCTGTATTTTCGAGCTCATCGATTGTGCGTGTCCGGGGCCGCGGCGGCCTGCGGCGGCTTGGCTTGCGAGAATTCGCGCGCGGCGCGAACAAAAGCTTGGGCATTGGCGACCGGCGTCGTGGGCAAAATCCCGTGGCCCAGATTCAAAATATGCCCTGTCCCGCCGGTTTTCGTGATCGCCTCGCGCACGGCCCACTCGACATTATCTTCCGTGCTCAAAAGCATCGCGGGGTCAACGTTGCCCTGCAGGGCGGTTTTTGCGCCGATCTTCCTGCGTGCTTCGGCAAGGTCGGTGCGCCAGTCAACGCTGAGCACGGTCGCGCCGGTTCGCGCCAGCCCAGAGAGCAAGTGCGCGCCGTTCTTGGCGTACAGTATCACGGGGGCCGCACCGGCGTTTAATTCCTCGATCAGTTTTTGGGTCGCGCGCAGTTCGAAGACTTCATAGTCGTGCGCGGAAAGCTCTCCCGCCCAGGTATCGAAAATCTGGACGGCCGTGGCGCCGGCGGTAAGTTGCATTCTGAGATAGCGCGATGTGGCATGCGCAATTTTTTCGAGCAGTGCGTGGAGCAGCGAAGGCTCCGTGTACATCATGCGCTTGATCGTCGAAAGCTCGCCTCGGGTTCTCCCTTCGACCAAGTAGCAGGCAAGCGTCCACGGGGCGGCTGCGAAGCCGAGCACCGGAACATCGGGTCCCGCGGCGCGCGCGATGGCGCGAATGGCGCCGCTCACGAATTGCGTTTCGCGCTCGGGATCAAACTCCTTGAGCGACTCGACCGCTTTCCAGTCACGCAAGAGATTCCCCAGGCGCGGCCCGTCGTCATTGATTTCGAGCGGCATGCCCATGGCCTCCGCGACGATCAAAATATCGGAGAAGACGATGATGGCATCGACGTCGAGCAGATGGTACGGTTCGAGAGAGACTTCCGCGGCGAGCTCCGGCGTTTTAGCCACTTCGAGGAACGAATGCCGGCGGCGGATTTTTTGGTAGCCAGGCAAATAGCGTCCTGCTTGGCGCATGATCCACGTGGGAACGCGCACTGGTCGTTCGCCCCGCGCGGCACGCAGGAAGATTTCTTTTTTGGTCGAGGATGCGCAGGCGGAGGTCATGTTGAACAAATTCGTTCTCATATCTTAGCAGAAGCGGCATCCGCATCACACCTTGTCTGGTCGCCCGAGCCTGCGCTAAAATCGCGGCATGTTGTTTCCGAGAATTGGTTTTCTGCGGGGTTTTGCTCCGCGATGACGGAACAGAATCCGCCCCCCGCAGATGTAAATCAGTTTATTCTGCAGGAGATCGACAGCGTTCCTCATCTCGAGGCGTTGCTGATGCTCTGGAACACACGGCCGAAGCTGTGGTCGGTCGAGGGAATGGCAAAGGCGTTGTATGTTTCACCGGAAACAGCCCACAAGATATTGCAAGACGTGGCGCAACGCGGCCTTATCGTTCCCGTTGCTGTTCCCGGCGCTGCGTACCAGTACGGCTACCAGTCACAATCGGCGGACCGCGATGCGCTGCTCCGGGCCGTCGAGTCAACCTATCGCCGGGAGCTCGTTCGCGTGTCAACCATGATCCATTCGAAAGCGTCTCCGGCGGTGCGCGAATTCGCGCGCGCCTTCCGCTTCCTGAAGGAAAAGGATAAAGAGAAAGAGTGAAATGGGACCAGCCGTCTACAGTCTCGGCATTTTGGTGACTTTGGCCTGCGGTCTTCTGTTGATGCGCGGATATGTGCGCACCAGGAAGCGGCTATTGTTATGGAGCAGTCTCTGTTTTTTCGGACTCGCCGTGTCGAATCTATTCGTATTTATCGATCTGGTGATGTTGCCCAATGTGGACCTTTATGTTTGGCGGCTGGGTACCGCCGCCGGCGCCATGATCTTGCTGCTATACGGGTTGATTTGGGAAGGCGAATAAGCTGATGAATTTTCCGATGGTGGAAGGATTTTTGCTGGGCGTCATCGCCGTTAGTTCGCTGATCGCGGGTGTGTTCTTTCTCAAATTCTGGAGGCATACCCGAGATTCGCTGTTCCTTGCCTTCGCGGTCGCCTTCCTCATCGAAGGAATCAACCGTTTCGCGGTGCTTTTCATCGCCCGCGCCGACGAAGGCAGCCCCTGGACGTACATCGTCCGGCTGATCGCATTTCTTCTGATTCTCGCGGCCATCCTCAAAAAGAACTACGGCACCAATGGCTGATTTCTTTTGGCGTGATGGCCGGACTCGATGGGCCCTTCCCGCGCCGCGCATAAGGTTTGTGGCGCTGTGCAATCGGCGCTAAGATTGCTGAATGCCGTTTTGCATAAGCGCTCTTTTTGGCCGTGCGTTTGCGGCGTAGCGCGCGCGAGGATTTTCAATCTGCAATGAAGCTTTCCATGGATTTCGCGGCGCTGGGTCTTTACGTCGCCAGCTTTATTGGCTATACGACGAACCTCTACCGTGACCGCCGCTGGATCGGTCGCCTCGCCACGCTGCTGCTGATTCTCGCGCTCGTGGCGCATTATTATGCCCTGCTCGAACGCTCGCGCGTGATTCACGCGATCCCGTATGACGATCTTTACGGTTCGATGTCGCTTTTTGCGTGGCTGGTTGGCGTAACGTATCTCGGCCTTGAAACGTTTCACCGGCAGCGCGCCGTGGGCTCGCTGGTGGTCCCGTTTGTTATTTTTTGGCTGGCCCTAGCCATGAGCGTCGCCCCAACCTCGGGGATTCGCGAGCCGCGCGCGAACGGAGCGCTCTTCGCACTACACATCACGATCGGCATCCTGGCTTATGCGGCGTTTGCCATTTCATTTCTGCTCAGTCTGATTTACCTGGTACAAAATCGCGTGCTGCGGCACGGGAAGCCGGGGCTCGCGTTCTGGCGATTTCCTGCGCTCGATGTGCTGGAGCGAATGAGCC
>JBAUEX010000336.1:0-11338 GCA_049678845.1 Candidatus Acidiferrales bacterium | reverse complement strand
TTGTTTGCGCGTTCCAGGTATTCGCGGTAACGGAATAATTGAAGGTAACTGACGCGGGCGACTACGACGACCATCCAGACCACTGCGAGCCCGAAAATAACGAGTAGACGCAGACGAGAACTGCTTTGCACCATGGGCTCCGGCGTGAATCTTGACACTGGTTCATCCCGCAACGTGGCGGTCCACTACCCACGCCGGTTCATGGCGGGTTGCTCGAAGCTTCGAATGCACGCCAGACTTTTTTCGCAGCAGCTCACGGCTGAACGGATTGCGTGAAACCGCGCTGCTCCAAAAAAGCGGTGCGCGGCGCGTCTGCTGCCGGCACGTATTGCGCCGGCGCAGAAACCGTCATGCCAAGCTGCTGCCGCGCAATGGTGTCAATGCGCATGGGCGAGCTGAGCGACGCGGCTTCGAGGTGGAGTTGCTGGTTCAATTCCACCGCCTGAGTGTGCCGCGCTTGGATGTCTTCAAGCTGGTAGCGCAATTGAATGTCTTCGAAATGTTGCCAGGTGTAGAGCAGGCAGCACGAAGCTAGCACGGCTCCCCAGACCATTTTGCGCGCAAATTCGCGCAGCCGCCGCGGCGCCGCTGGGCGCACCAGGCGCGAATTATCGATATGCTTGCTGGTATAGAATTCGGTCATGACGCTTCCCTTTCGAATTCGTCCGGTCCCGGCGTGTGATTTTCCGGCGCCCGTTTTTCCATCACGCGCAATTTCGCGCTTCGCGCGCGCGGGTTCCTCTGAATTTCCGCTTCACTGGGCTGGACGACCTTCTTGGTCAGGATTTTGAAATCGCCGGTGCGCGCGAGCTGCTGAAAGGCGCGCTTGACCATGCGGTCCTCGAGCGAGTGGTAGCTCAAAATCGCCCATCTCGCTCCGGAAGTTAAAGTGGCGGGGGTCCGGTTAAGAAACTGCCCGAGTTCCTCCATCTCTCGATTCACCGCTATCCGCAGCGCCAGAAACGTTTTTGTCGCGGGATGCAGTCTCTGCCTTCCCCTTGCTTTTCGGGCCCCTGCCACAACCGTTGCCAGGTGTTCGGTGTCGCGGATGGGCCGCGCGCGAACAATTGCCCTGGCGATCTTGCGTGATTCGTGCTCTTCGCCAAACTGGAAGAGCACGTTGGCCAGATCTTTCTCCGACCATTCATTCACAATTTCGGTGGCCATCAAGGACTGCTCCGGATCCATGCGCATATCCAGCGCGGCGGGCCAGCGAAACGAAAAGCCACGCTCCGGAGTATCCAGTTCCAAACTCGAAACGCCCAGGTCGGCAATCACGCCGTTGACGGTGACGAGTTTCAAGCCGCTCAGCACTTCGTCGATCTTCGAGAATTCTCTGTGCACCAGCGTCACCCTTCCTTCAAATTCTTTTAACCGCTCCCGCGCCACTTCAAGGGCCTGCGGGTCGCGATCGATTCCCACTAACCGCCCCGTCGTGAGCCGTCGGACGATTTCCAGAGCGTGTCCACCCGTTCCCACCGTCGCATCGACGTAGGTCCCGTCAGGCCTGATCCTGAGCCATTCCAAGATGGCTTCGGTCAGAACCGGCGTATGCAGCACGCTCAAAACTTAAATGCCTAGGTCGTCCAGTGCCTTCGCATCTTCGGCCGTGATCGGATTGTTCTTCATTTGCTCCAGGAACCGGGTGTGATTCCAAACTTCCAAGTACCGCAATTGCCCGTTGACGCTGACTTCCCCCTTCATCTGCGCCGTGTCCCGAAGAACTGGCGGGATCAAAATCCGCCCTTGCCCGTCAAGTTCAACCACTTGTCCGAAGTAATTCGTTCGCGTCAGAAATTTCTGCTTGGCCTGATTGTGAGAGGAAAGCCTGGCGAGCTTGCTTTCGATCTCGTCCCACACTTTCATGGGATAGATTTTGGCGCAGTCGCCGTTCTCGCTGGTCACGTAGAAGCGCTTGCCCTGCCGGCGCAATTCGGCCAAAAAGTCGGCGGGAATTTTCACCCGTCCCTTTTCGTCGACTGTCGCTAGATAGCTTCCCCGCAGCATTCCAGACCTTGCTTGACACGACGTTCTTGCTTCTGGTCCCCACTTCGCCCCAACCACTTCTTACCACTTTCTACCACTTTGTGCCCCGATTCTAGTCAGGCTGCACTTCTTGTCAAGAGGAATTGCGCGAAAAAGTAAAATAATTTTTCGCGGCACAAGAAAATTGCTTCGCTCGCGCTTCGCCAAGAGGCGCCACGCATCGCTATATATGGTGTATTGGCTCGGAAACGCGTACTACGACTAGGCGAGCGCTTGCCGGGAGCGGGCACAAATGTGTGTTCTAACAATTAACGAAGAGACCGAATGCGGGAATGAAAAACGTCCCGAACAGAACACTTACTGCCCGGTGCCGGGACCTACCCGCAAATCGGTGAGTTTGCGCAGCAAATCCTGCTCGTTGTCGTCGAGGCCGCGCATGAACTGTGGGTCTTGCAGTTCTTGTTGGCGCTGTTGCGGGGTCATTCCGCGCAGAACACGGAGACGACCCTGGAGAAGCTCTTTACGATCCTGTGGCAAAGCCTTCCAGCGCGGCGCGATATCCTTGACTACCTCCTGGCGCTGTTCAGGCGACAGGCGGTTGAAGATTTGCGCACGATTACGCATCGCATCCTGTTGTTCCGGCGTCAGCTGATTCCAAGCCTGCATGCGGCGACGAATTCGTTCTTGCTGTTGCGGCGGCAGGCTTTGGAATTTCGCATTGTTCCGCATGAAACGCCCTTGCTCTTCCGGCGACATTTGCCGCAATTTATTATCCCACTTTGTCGGCAAACCCAGGGCCCCGCGGACTCCGGGCTTGTTCTCTTGCTGTTGCGCCTGCCTTTGGGCCCTTTGCTGCTCACGGATCGCTTGTCCTTGTGCCTGCCGCTGCGCGCGCGGGCCTTGGCGGCGTGCGCCGAGAAATGCTCTCTGCGGAGGAGCCGCGCAAGCGAGACTCACCGCAAGCAGCAGCGCTGCGAGCACCGAGCCGAGTTGGACGAATCTGCGCATCACGAACCGCGACTAAGCGCCGCTCCCTGAACCCGGGGCATCCTTTGGCGGATTCTGCTGCTGATCCTGCGCAGGCTGCGTCAATGCGGGCAAATCCGAAAGCGCGTCGAAGTTGCTGAGCACGTCGTAGTTTTCGAGCACGCCCAAATCCTTGATCATGCGAAATTGCTCCTCGCTATTGGCCGCAGTGTTTTGCGGATTCACGGAACGCGGTTGGCGCCCGCCGACCCACACCGACAGTGCCACAAGCAGCGCCATCGAGAGAGCGAATCGCGGCGCGGGTATCATCCAGCCCCAGAATTTGGGCTTGGGCGCGTCGGCGATGCGCTGCCGCAGCCGCGCATCAAATGCCGGCGATGGCTCGACCGACGGAACCTCCGCCATCGCCTGCCACAGTCGCCGGAATTCTTCGGCGCGCTCCTGGCACGCCGCGCACAGCTTCAGATGGGCTTCGACCACGAAGCGTTCGTCGCTGCTGGCCCGCCCATCGAGATAAGCAATCAAAGCATTCGAGATCTTTTCACAGCTCATGTCGTTTTCCCTCCCCCCGCGGGCTGCGCCGCTGGTCTTGCGACCAGCAACGCCAATTGCACCCGCAAGGTTTCATAGGCGCGGAAAAGCAGCGATTTTAGCGCGCTCTCCGAACAGCCCAGAATTTTTCCAATCTCCGCGTAGTCCATATCGTGATACTTGTGCAGCACCACGGCCACCCGTTGCTTCTCTGGAAGCGTCAAAATGGCGCCGCGGATCATTTGATTGCGCTCGCGTTCGATCAGCCTGTCGTCGGCGCGCGTTTCCCGCGATGGAAGTTGAAACGCCGATTCGTCCTCGGCGACGGGCGCGTCGATCGAAATTTGCATTTGCCTGTAACGGCCATCGCGGATGGCGTTCAGCGCCAGGTTCGTCGCGATGCGGAAAAGCCACGTGGTGAACTTGGCGCTCGGCGAATACTCTTTGCGTGCGCGATAAACGCGGAAGAAAACTTCTTGCGCCAGGTCTTCCGCAGAGGCTTGATCGTGCACCATGCGGCAGAGGAAATTGACCAACGGCTTGCGATACTTGTGCAACAGCAGCTCGAAGGACAGTTCGTCCCCCGCCTTTACGTCCAGCATCAGTTGGACGTCGGATCTGGCCATAGCCTCCACATTGTATCTAACACCTGCGATGCCATAAAGTTGCAGCACGAGACCGCGTGCCCAGGCCGATAGCATTGACCTAGGTTATCCACATGTCGCTGATTATAATATACTTATCGCATTCTAACGCCATCGGGGACTAAACCTGGAAAGCAAGTTTCAGGGCGAGCATGATGGCCACGCCCAAGAACACCAGCAAGGCCATCCTCGCGCCGGGCTCGTGATTTACCTCGGGAATCAGGTCTGACGCGGCTACGTACAGCGTGACGCCCGCCGAAACCGGCAGCGCGATGCCGACATGAGCGCGCCATACGAGCATCAGCGCGACGCCCACGAGAGTGGCCGCGCCTAACACGACGGAGGAAAGAAACGCCCTCCGCTTCCCTTGCCCGCTTGCCAACATCAAGGAAGCAACCGTAAATCCTTCCGGAATCTTATGCAGAAAAATCGCCACGAAAATCAGCAGCCCCAACGAGCGCGACACAAGCAATCCCGAAGAGATTGCCACGCCGTCGAAAAATGTGTGAATCGCCAACCCCAGCACCGCCGCGTAGCCTACGTGCGTAGCGGTCATCGCTTCCATGTGCGTCTCTTCGCCAAAATGAAAATGCGGGGCAAGCGTGTGCTCGAAAAAATGCACCAGCAAGTATCCGGCAAGAACCAGCAACAAGACTTCGGCGGCCTCGGTGGCGAGGCCAACGTCGCGAGGATAGATCGCATACGGCTGGATGGAAGCGAGGCGGAGCGATTCCGGGACCATCTCAAGGAGCGCAACCGCCAGCATGAACCCCGCGCCCAGCGCGATAAAATATTTCAGGTATTCGCGCGACCACTGCCGTCGTATGACGAAAAATCCGCCTACGAGATCGGCGCCCGCCGCGAGCACGCCGAGCGATAGCGCAAACGCAATCCGAGTCGTGGTTGCGCGAAACGGCGCTTCAACCGGAATGGCGGAAAAGGATAACGTCACCGTCCTCCACAATGTAATCTCTGCCCTCAAGGCGCACCTGTGCGCGTTCGCGAGCTGCGGCCCAACTCCCCGCCGCCAGCAATTCTTCCCAGCGAACTACTTCCGCCTTGATGAAGTGCGCTTCGATGTCGCTGTGAATCGCGCCGGCGGCTTTCACGGCTGAAGTGCCGCGAGGAATCGTCCAGGCGCGGCATTCGGGCTCGCCGCAAGTCAGAAACGAAATCAGGCCCAGCAATTCGTAGCTCGCGCGCAGCAGGCGGTCGCGTCCGGGCTCAGTGAGGCCGTACGCGCTCGTCAACTCCTTCTGCTCCGCGTCGCTCAAATCCACCAGCTCCGATTCCACTTTGCCGCAAAATGCCACGACGGCGGTTCGCGTCTTTCCCGCTAACTTCGACAGATTATGCCGCGCCACCGCGCCCTGCATGTCCGCCGCTTCGTCGTCTCCTAAATTCAGAGCGAAGAGCATCGGTTTGCGCGACACGAACATGAAACCGTTCACGATTTTCTGCTCATCGGGCTTGAAGTCGAGTTCGCGCAACGGCATTTCCGATTCGAGCGCCTTGATGCAACGGTCGAGCACGTTTTTTTCGGCTTCGACAAGCGGGTCCTTCTTCTTCTTCAAATCTTTTTCGACGCGCTCGAGGCGCTTCGTTGCCTGCTCCAAATCGTTCAGCATCAGCTCGATTTCGACGCTCTCGATATCGCGCAGCGCGTCGAGCGAGCCAGCCGGATGCGGCATGGACGGATCCTCGAACAGCCGGACAACGTGCATCAGCGCGTCCGCTTCGCGCAATGGGACGAGCGAAGCCGAATCCTTCGCGCGATCTTTCTGCAAGCCGCCAATGTCCACATATTCGACGGTCGCGTAGGTGATTTTCTTTGGCTTGAACAATTCGGCGAGCTTCACGATTCGCGCATCCGGCACGCGCGCAATTCCCACGTGCATTTGCCCCGGCTGCGTCTTGGCATCCACGCGCACTCCGGTGAGAATGCGAAACAGACTCGTCTTACCAACCTGAGGCAGTCCAATAATTCCAGTTTGCATAAGCGTTCGATACTAGCATAGCTGTGCGCACCCACCTTCGTGCCGCGCGCATGATCTTGTACCTCACGTCCCGGTCGGCGACGTGCGCCGGACTGACGTGAGGTCTTTTCATATCCGCAAACCGCACGGGCTGAAGCCTGCCTGCGGCAGGCAGGCCTGTGCCACACAGACCTTGGGTCAGCTCGCGCGGCATTGTCGCTACTCGACCAACGGGCGTATTCTGTTTGCTCAAACATGAGTGAAATATCAGCGTGGCCCTTCGATCACAAGCTCGCTATCGAGCACCTGACTAAAAACGATCGCCGTCTGGCGCGGCTGATCGAGAAATCCATCGAGTTTCGCCTGGAAATCGAAGAGACGCAAAGCCCCTACGAAGCGCTGCTCGAAGCCGTCGCGTATCAAAGCATCTCCGGCAAAGCCGCGGCGACGATTTTTGCGCGCATCAAGGCGCTGGGCGCGAACGGGCGCTGCCCTACCCCCGAGGAAATCCTGCGCGTGCGCAAGCCGGCGCTGCGCAAAGCGGGACTCTCTGGCGCGAAAATTTTGGCGGCGAAGGATTTAGCGCGAAAGACCATCGAAGGCGTGGTGCCCACGCTCGAAGACGCTCAAAAAATGTCCGACCAGGAGCTCGTTGACCGCCTGATTTCCGTTCGCGGCATTGGCGCATGGACCGTGGAGATGTTCTTGATTTTCCGCCTCGGCCGCCCCGACGTGCTGCCTATCCACGATTACGGCGTGCAAAAGGGATTTGCGCTGACGTACGGAAAAAAAGACATCCCAAAGCCGCGCGAACTTGCCAAATTCGGCGAACGCTGGCGGCCCTATCGCACGGTGGCTTCGTGGTACCTGTGGAGAGCCGTGCAATTGGCCGGAAAAGATGCGCGCAAAGTGACGAAGACAACTACGGCGCTCCGAAAACGCGCTGCCAAAGCGAAGTCAGCACGCTGACGCAATTCGCCGGGAGTCACTTGTTCGCGGGAGGCGTAACGGCAGGAACGCTTGGAAGCGGTCGCGGAGTTCTCTGCCACACGGTCAAGAACAGCGCTGCGACTCCCGCAATCAGCACGCTCATCTCCAGGCGTACAGACACCACGTGGAGATGGTCGAATTGCATGCGCAGCGGATTATTTGCCGCCGTGCTTGCGTACGATCCCATTTGCTGGCGCAAATGATCCATCGTAGGCGTAATCCATAGCTGCGAAACGAGCGTCACCAGCAGCATCAGTTCCACCAGAATTGACGCCGGCTGCACCAACCCCTTCCACGAACGCGCCGAGGCCAATTCGACCACCAGATAAATCAGCGCCGCGATAATTCCCAGGACGTGCAGCTGCAAAATCAGTATGGCAACGATATTTCCGGCGTCATCGGGGCTTTTCAGCGTGGTGAAGAGCACCCCGGCGACCATGCCGAAGAAAATCATGCTGCCGACCCAGGTGCCTAACGTGAAAACCTTCAAGAAACGCCAGAGCGTCGTCATCGCCTTTTCCGCTAAAATGGAGTTTCGTTCTCGGGCGCGATAATACGCCGCGCGCGGGGCAATCTCAAAGAATTTCGGGTTTGTTATGGTGGGCGATCAAGGACTTGAACCTTGGACCTCTCCCGTGTGAGGGGAGCGCTCTAACCAACTGAGCTAATCGCCCGCGGCAAATATTATTGCACAGGATCATCGCACAGAAGGGTACACAAATTGGAGACCATGGTCACCGCCACGAACTCGCAGCTTGCGCAGATCCAGCAAACGATCGGCCGCGTCATCAAGGGCAAGGAAGAAGTCATCCAACTGGCGCTGGTTACGTTGCTGGCGCGCGGGCACCTGCTGATCGAAGACGTTCCCGGCACCGGCAAGACTACGCTGGCGCACACGATCGCGCGCGCCTTTCATTGCTCGTTCCAGCGCGTGCAGTTTACTTCCGATATGCTCCCGAGCGACGTGATCGGCATCAGCGTCTTCAATCCCAAGCGCGAGGAATTCGAGTTCAAGCCGGGGCCGCTCTTCGCAAATATCGTGCTGGCGGACGAAATCAATCGCACCACGCCGAAAACGCAATCCGCGCTGCTCGAAGCGATGAACGAATCGCAAGTCACGGTCGATAATCACACGCATCCGCTGCCGCATCCCTTTCTGGTGATCGCCACGCAAAATCCCATCGAGCATCACGGCACGTATCCATTACCCGAATCGCAACTCGACCGTTTCCTGATGCGCATCCGCATGGGTTATCCCGCGCGAGAGAGCGAAAAACAAATTCTGCGCAACAATGGCTCGGCGGCCGTCGAAGAAGTTCCGCCGGTGATGGACGCCGCTGAAGTGTCCGCGATGCAGGACGCGGTGGTTCGCGTGCGCGTCGACGACAGTTTGCTCGATTACGCGCTGGAAATTGTGGAACGCACGCGCCAGTCGGAACAGCTAAGCCTTGGCGTCAGCCCGCGAGGAGCCGTGATGCTCCATCGAGGCGCGCAGGCCCGCGCGTTCCTGGAAGGCCGCGATTATTGCCTGCCGGACGATTTCAAGAATTTGATCCTGCCCGTCTTTGCGCACCGCGTGGTCGTCAGTTCGCGGTACACCTCGACGCGCAAGAAGTCCGAGCAGGCCGAATCGATTCTCTCCGAAATCATCGACTCCACGCGCGTTCCCCTCTAACCAAATGGCCGCATCGCGAATGTTGAATTGGTGGCGCGAGCGCGACAGGCCCGGCTGGCGGAATTTTGCAGCCGCGATGGTCACACTCGGCCTCGCGCTGCTCCTCGCGCTTTATTCCGCGGCGCTGGCGGAGACGGGCCGCACGATTTTCGCAACACTGTCCGCGGTACTGTCGCTGCTCATGGCCGGATGGGTCGCCATCGCCATCGTGCCGAAGATGGCGCGCCGCACCAGTCTGCGCTGGCTTCTCTATCAAGTCGATTACCGGCTGACGCGCGAAGGCATCATTTATCTCGCCGCGGTTTTCCTCATCGTTCTCGCCGCGATCAATACCGGTAACAATCTCCTGTTCATGATTCTGGCGTGTCTTCTCGCGGGAATTCTAATCTCCGGAATTATTTCGCGCGTGGTGCTGACGGGCCTTGAACTGAATATCGAGCTGCCCGAGCACGTTTTCGCGGGCCAGCCGATTCTTGCAAGCGTCGAAGTCCGCAACGAAAAGAACATGACGCCGTCGTTTTCGCTGCGCGTCGTCGGCACCGGCGAAAAAACGGGTGCTGAGATTCTGTCGCGTCCTGTTTATTTTCCGTACATCCCGCACGAAAGCGCTGCGCGACAGAAAGTGGAATTGCTTTTCCCGCGGCGTGGAGTCTACCGGCAGAGCGCCTTCGGCATTCGCACAAAATTCCCGTTTGGCTTCCTGGAAAAAACGCGTCACGTGGATTCCGAAATGGAGCTTGTGGTCTACCCGCACATTGAGCCGACGGACGAATTCTACGAAATTCTCCCGTTGTTGACGGGCGAGATCGAGACTTTGCATCGCGGGCGCGGCCACGACCTCTATTCGATTCGCGATTACCTACCCACGGATAGCGCCCGTTTCGTTGACTGGAAGGCTTCCGCAAAATCGGGCGCGCTGAAGATTCGTGAATTCGCGCGCGAAGATGAACGCCGGCTCGTTTTGGCGCTCGATTCTTTCATCGGTCCTGCCGAGTCTGAAATGAGCCGGACAGCAAAGCCCCACACGGATTCGCACTGGCATGAAGGGAGTGCGTCGCGGGTGGCAGGGGCTTCGCGTGAAGCGAGTGCGTCTCGTGAAAACGCCCGCATCAAAGAACAGAACAAGGAACAGAACGAAGACCAGAACAAACGTTTCGAGCGTGCCGTCTCGCTCGCCGCATGTATTGCCTGGCACTTTTACGAAGCGCGCGCCGTCATGCAATTCTGCACGCCCGGCATGTCCACGCCCATGACCGCCGCAGGCGACATCATCTACGACGTGCTGCGCGAACTCGCCTACATCCAGCCGCGTCGCGAAGGCGCGCGCTCAACATTTTTGGAAACAGTCGCGACGCAATCCGAAGGCTTCAAAATCGTCATCACCAACCAGCCGCAAGGCAGCATCCCGACGTCGCTGTGGGCCTCCTCCTACTTCATCTTCCTCGACTCGCTGTAAGAACTACCCTCCAGTTGCCAGAAGAAAATGACGGCGACCCCTATAAAGTCTCGTTGGTCGGAGCCATAAGTTTCGGCAAATCAAAGCGGCACAAAAGATTTGGGGGGGGCCGCACAATTGCTAGACAATGGCCGCGTGAGACACGCCGATATTGCATCGCAGCGACTGGAATGGGAGGTCGATGAGTCCGTGGAAAAAAAACCATCGCAGTATGCAGGGCTTTTTCGCTTGCTGCGGCGCTCGTGGTTGCTTTGGGCTTATTCGGCAGCAGCGCAAAGCGCAACCAAGCAGAAGCCCTTATGGCAAATCGATGCGCGCAAGCTCGGTCTTCCTCAGTCGCGAATATCGACGGAGTGGCCTAAGATCTCTCTTTCGCAAGGAATCTTTGGCTTTCAAAATAACGACACCCTGCTCATTTGCTGGATTACCCCCGACGAGCCTCTTCCGCACCTGCCAAAGCGGAAGAGATTCTCCCGGCTTCCGGTAGTTTCAGCACATCTGCATATACTGTTTGCAGACGCGAAGACAGGGGCTAGACTCACCGAGCGGGAGCTGCCTGTCCCTTCTGCCCCGACTGAACTCTTCATCTCGCATTCAGGAAATCTTGTTGTTCGTGCCGACAACTCTGTGAAACTGTATACCCCTGATTTCGTTTTCCTGAATCAAACCGAATTTCCAGCTCCGTTAACTTTGCCGATTTGAATTCCGGGTCAAATATCGAAATCTCACCTGATGGCCGCAGAATCATTTTGTGCTCAGAGCAAGGCCTTTCTTCGGAGACGGCGATCTTCCACGCGGACGATTTGAAGTTACTTGGCTCTTTGCGTAATGGCCAGCGGAGTTGCCCTAGACAACTCGGAGACGATTCACTTCTGTTTGTATCTCGTACCGGAAATTCCCGGCAAACTACGGTCCGGAAGGTGGGAGAAGAGCCCCCTGGTCCGAACCTCGGCGTAGCGAACGCCTTCGGACTGATGCACTTGTTGAACGGAGACGCTTTTATTGTAATCGCGGGGAACGGAATGGCTGTCCGCACTATCGACGGGAAAACGTTAATGACCGACAGTCTCCCGAAAAGGCATAAGTTCTGGCC
>JBAUEX010000335.1:0-10860 GCA_049678845.1 Candidatus Acidiferrales bacterium | reverse complement strand
GCATGACTCGGGGCCGATGTGGGTCGCTATTTCACATTCGTATGACTTTTGCATTCACTACACCTCGCCGGTTTAACCGGCGCACAGGAGAACATCTCATGCGATTCGCGAAATCATTGCTGGCGGCCGCATTTCTCACGGCATTTTCTTCCGCGTGTTCCGCGCAGCAGCACCAGCCCCGAGCGCGCGAACTCGGCGTTCCCTTTGAAGGCACACCCGGTCCGCTCGATACCATCACAGACGTTTCCGACGTCGAAGTGGGCTTTCAAACTCTCATCTCCGGGTCGGGCAAACTTGTCGTCGGACAGGGTCCCGTACGCACGGGCGTGACGGCCGTCTTTCCGCGCGGCAAAAACTCCATCGACCCTGTTTTCGCCGGCTGGTTCACGGAAAACGGCAACGGCGAAATGACGGGTACCACCTGGGTTGAAGAATCTGGCTTCCTCACCGGCCCGGTTCTCATCACCAACACGCACAGCGTCGGTGTCGTCCGCGACGCTGTCATCGGTTGGGAATTCCACCACGGCTTTCAAGCGCCCACGGAAGACTGGTGGTCACTGCCTGTCGTCGCGGAAACCTGGGACGGTTATTTGAACGATATCAACGGATTTCACGTGAAGCCCTCCGACGCGTTTGCCGCCATGGATAACGCTCACGGCGGTCACGTCGACGAAGGTAATGTCGGCGGCGGCGCGGGAATGATTTGTTTCGAATTCAAAGGCGGCACGGGCACCGCTTCCCGCAAACTACCAGATAAGTTCGGCGGCTACACCGTCGGCGTTCTCGTTCAGTGCAATTTCGGCACGCGCCATCTGCTGCGCATCGCCGGAGTCCCTGTCGGCCAGGAAATCCCTGGAACGCCGATCTGGTCGCTGCACGGCAATCCAGTCGTCGAAGATCGCGGCTCTATCATCGTCGTCGTCGCCACCGATGCTCCGCTTCTCCCAACGCAACTCAAACGCCTGGCCCGTCGCGTAACCCTCGGCCTCGGCCGACTTGGCAGTATTTCAGGAGACGGCTCCGGCGACATTTTCATCGCCTTCTCCACCGCAAATCCCGGCGCTGGCCTCGCGCAAAAGCCCACTCAAATCACCATGATGCCCAACGATCACATGGACGCGCTCTTCGAAGCCACTGTCCAGGCGGTTGAAGAAGCCGTCGTCAACGCCATGGTCGCGGCAAAAACCATGACTGGTATCGACAACCGCACAGTCGAGGCTCTCCCCCACGATCGTTTGCGCGAACTACTCAAGAAATATAACCGCTTGGCGGCAACACCGTAGGGAAGATCAGTTCAGAGGCGGGGAGAGTCGTTACGTCTGGGTCGCTCGCGCCTCGCTCGGCAAGCGGCTCATCTGCTCGCGCATTGACCTCATCGACAATCCGCTGCAAATCACCGCATAAAATCCGAGGAAGAGAAACGGAATCGTGAGCATGAAGAAAGCAAAAAACGAAAAGCCCGCTGCGGTATTTTTCTCGACTTCGAAGATGTTGAGTCCCAGCACGCAGAAAAACTGGTATGACCCCACATTGGCCGGAGCATTTGGCAGTGAGACTCCCAAGTTGATCACCAACAGCACCACTACCGCCGCCAGAAACGGCAGGCCCATCCCGTACGACCTCATCAACGCCCACAATGCGAGGACTTGGCAAAACGGCATCAGCAGCGACGTGAATACCGCGGGATAAAAACTCGGTGACGTCCCCATTGCGTGCAACCCGATCAGCGCCGACATCAGCTTCCCCGGCATTCGCTTCCCGCCAGACATCCGCCGCGGGTCGCCGCCAAAGCGGAGTTCGATATACAGAATCATCGCAATGAACAGACCCAGCAGCACCAGCGTCACAATGCCCAGCGCGTTGGCGGCGTGACGAAACCGCGCGGGCGCCGACACGATGAGCAACATCACTCCTAAACCCGCTGTCGTCACCACCAGATCGATCAGCCGCTCAACAAGCACGGACCCCACAACGCTGACGAAGCCGATGTCCTCGGCCTTCGAAACCAAGTACGAGCGCAGCAACTCCCCCGGCCGCAGCGGGAAAATCAAATTTGCGAATAGCCCTGCGAATACCGCGCGCGTCGCATCTCGCATCTTCACGCGCCCGAAAGGCGCCAGCAACAGCTTCCACCGCAGCGCCTGCACAACGTAGCTTGCAATGTCGAACGCAATTCCCAGCACCACCCATCGCCAGCTGACGTCCGCGAGCTGCTCGATCGCCCGCTTCACATGGAAGCCATGCAGAACGTAAATCAGGCAAGCCGCCGAGACGGCGTACCCGAACCATATGTACGCTCGCGTTCGCGAACTGCGTCCTGCGGGTGCTGCGGCGGTTGTGTTCAACGCCAGTCTTCTCGGTTCGTCATGGAATCAATTCGTAGCAGAATAGCTGAAAGCACTTGGGCGACGCACTGGCGGGCGCGACGCCGCATCTGTTCCTCCCGCTATCTCGGTACACAACGAGCCTCGTGCACCAACATGACCAGCCATCGTTTGCTTTGACCACGCCCGCGCAAAACTGCTACAGCCTACTGTAACGTCCCCGCGGAGGCAATCCCGTCTGTATCCCCTTGTCTGTATCCCCTATGTAAGAACTCCCGTTCCATCCTGTTTACCTGAGTGTCCCCGAACGGAGCACGTTCCCGGTTCTCGCGCAGACGGATTTTTGAGATATGATTCCCCCAAGCGCGACTGTGAAGACTGCGTTCCTTACCATGGGTCTCGCGACGGCGCTCTTCGCCGCCCTGGTCATCGCCGCATCGCGCCCTCCTTCTGCCACGCCCCTGCCCGGCGGTTTCAATCGAGTCGTCATCCCCGTCGGAAGAGGGCCGGGCTCGATCGCTATTGTGGACATAAACCACGACGGTAAGCCCGATATCATCGTCGCCAACACCACCGACGAAACTGTCAGCGTCCTTCTGGGCAATGGCAAAGGACACTTCACGCCCGCTCCCGGCTCTCCGTTTCCATGCGGCAAGGGCCCCAACGACATCGCTGTGGCGGACATGAACGGTAACGGAAATGCCGACCTTGTGATTGCAAACACGGGTACGCCTTATCTGACCGTGCTGCTCGGCGACGGCAAGGGAAATTTCAAGCCTTCGCCGCAATCTCCGTTTGCTACTGCGTCCTATCCGCACGTTCACGGCGTGGCTGTGGCGGATTTCATGGGCAATGGCAAGCTTGCCGCCGTTACCGATAGCTGGGGACACGATCAGATATTGCTGCTCCCCGGAGACGGCAAGGGCAACCTCATTTTGCCGGGAAAGTCCTTCCCCACCGGCAAGCGACCCTATGAGCGTCTGCGCTCGGCCGATTTCAATCGAGATGGAAAGCCCGACGTCGTTACCACCGATTTGGACATCCATGCTGTCACAATTCTACTCGGCGACGGCCGAGGAGGATTCCGCGAAGCACCCCGCTCACCCTTCCCTGCTGGAGTCTTCCCGTGGGGCGTCGCCATCGACGACATGAATCATGATGGCAATCTCGATCTGGTTGTCATCCCTTACGACCGCGATATCACCGACCCGAAGCAGCTTGGCGTCACGATCCTTTTGGGCGATGGCAAAGGTCACTTCACGGGCATGCGTGGCTCGCCTGTTTCTCTCGCCGGCTGCCGTGGCCCCGACCGCGTTGCAACGGGCGACCTCAACGGAGATGGATTCCGCGATATCGTCGTCTCCTGCGCGCAAAATAACAAATTGATGCTGTTCCTGGGCTCAAACGACGGCTCGTTCCAGATTTCCACGCAGAATATTCAGACCGGCTGGTCCGGCCTTGCCGTCGCCGACCTCAATGGCGACGGCAAGGACGACATCGTCGTTTCAAACAGCGGCCCGGAAAACGAACCCCCGCCCGCCTCTGGCACCATCACCATCTTCTTCAGTCAGTAATCCCCGACCGCAGTGTGAGCTGAGCAGCGCCGCCCAGCCACCGCACAGCCGCGTCTCGCTGGTCGCACATGAAAATCTGTGGCACACTCGAAGTTTGGAAAGCACGACAGGTTTTGCGCATTATGCCTGTCGCAATCGAACCCCCCAAAAATGAAATCGTCTGGCGAAAACTGAATATGGATCCGCACCTCATCCGCAATTTTTGCATCATCGCACACATCGATCACGGGAAGTCCACTCTGGCCGATCGGCTGCTCGAGTTGACCGGAGCGCTATCCCAGCGCGAAATGACTGCGCAGGTCCTCGACTCGATGGACCTTGAGCGCGAACGTGGCATCACCATCAAGGCCAAGAGCATTCGCCTGCATTACACAGCTCGCGACGGCAAAGAATATCGCTTGAACCTCATCGACACGCCCGGGCACGTCGATTTCTCCTACGAAGTTTCCCGCGCCCTTTCCGCTTGCGAAGGGGCGCTCCTGGTCGTCGACGCCAGCCAGGGCGTCGAAGCGCAAACTGTCGCGAATGCCTTTCTCGCTTCGCGCAACAATCTTTTTGTGATCCCGGTGATCAATAAAATCGATCTGCCCGCCGCGGAGCCTGAACGCGTGAAGGAGCAAATCGAAAACGTGCTCGCGATCCCCGCTGCCGACGCTTTGCTTATCAGCGCCAAAAGCGGTATCGGCGTCGCTGAAGTTCTCGAAGCCGTGGTCACGCGGATTCCGGCGCCCCTAGGCTCGTCCGAAGCGCCTCTGCGCGCCTTGATCTTCGATTCCTGGTTCGATTCCTTTCGCGGGGCAGTGGTTCTTGTCCGCGTCATGGAAGGCCGCATCGCGCCACGAATGAAAATTCGCCTCTGCGCCATGGATCAGGTTTACGAAGTCGAAGCCTTAGGTGTGCTGACGCCCAAGCCCATTGTTCTGGACGAGCTTGCGGCGGGCGACGTAGGCTTCATCGTCGCCAACATCAAGCGCGTAGCCGACGCGCGTGTGGGCGACACCATCGTCGAGGCCGAGCGCCCTGCCGCCCCGCTTCCTGGCTTCGAAGCGATCAAGCCCATGGTCTTCGCTGGACTTTATCCGGTGAATGCGAGCGACTACGAGCTTCTACGTGACGCGCTCGGCAAACTTCAGCTCAATGACGCGGCTTTTTTTTACGAGCCTGAGAATTCCGCCGCGCTTGGCTTCGGTTTCCGCTGCGGTTTTCTCGGCCTGCTCCACATGGAGATTGTGCAAGAGCGCCTCGAACGCGAATTCAGCATCGCCTTGATCACTACAGCGCCCAGCGTCCGCTACCGCATCACGACCACGGCAAATGAAACGATCGAAGTCGATAATCCAACCAAGTTCCCTCCGCCCGCGCAAATCGCACGCATCGAGGAACCCATTCTCACCGCCATGATTATCACTTCGGACGACTCCGTCGGTGCAATTCTGGCTCTTTGCGAGGAAAAGCGCGGCGCGCAGAAAAATTTCGAGTATCTGTCGCCGACGCGCGTCATGCTCACGTACGAAATGCCACTGAATGAAATTGTTCTCGATTTCTACGATCGCCTCAAAAGCGTCTCTCGCGGCTACGCTTCACTCGATTATCATCTCGCGGGCTATCGAGAAGCGGATTTGGTCAAACTTGATGTCCTTGTGGGGGGCGAACCCGTCGACGCGCTTACGCTCATCTGCCATCGTGAACAATCCTATGAACGCGGCCGCGAACTCGTTACGCGCCTGCGGAAATTAATTCCGCGCCAGCAATTCGAAGTTCCCATTCAAGCCGCTATAGGCAGCCGCGTCATTTCGCGCGAAACCATCAGCGCCCTGCGCAAAAATGTTCTCGCCAAATGCTACGGCGGTGACATTTCGCGCAAACGCAAACTCCTCGAACGCCAAAAGGAAGGCAAGAAACGCATGAAGCGCGTCGGCAAAGTCGATATTCCGCAGGAAGCTTTCCTCGCCGTCCTGAAAGTCGCCGCCGGCTCTGATTCCGAGGATTAACATCCATTCGACCGAGACAATTACGTTGGCAGGATGCGATCGGAAGCGGGAGACGCGAAACGAATTGGTTTCCATGCGTGCGGCGGGACTAGCGCGAGCAGTTTGCGCGCGGAATTTCCTCCCGCGCACGCGCAACGCTCCACATTCTTAAATTCCGCAGGAGTGGGCGATGAATGCAAAATCGCCACGGCAGCATCGCCTTTAACGCAGCGCACAACGTAAATTTCCGCGTTCGCTCCCAGCGCATTCCATTCCTGAAATTTCTGTAAGTCCTTCCAACGGCGCTCATCCACCACCTCAAATAATTCCGCCGCGCGCTTGCGATTCTTCTCGCCCAGCACGGTGTGCGCAAACAGCGCAATCGCGTGCCCACTGAATTCCTTCCCGCACACAGGACACACCGCCAGTTCGCGCACCAGCCGCTCTATCGCGTCGTCGTCGCCCGGACGAATTCCACTCGCCGGCTTTTCAACCGAATGACCGATGGCACGCTTCACCGCGTCAAGAAAACTCATCGCTCCTCTTCCTCGCGAACATTTCCCTGGTCGCCGACATTTCCTTTCGTCCGCACGGTTGCGCCAATCTCGCCGCGCGCCAGCCGCACCGCAATTTCATCGCCCGCGGCGACCTGCTCCACCGATCGCAGAACGTGGCCATTCGCATCGTATGCAATCGCATAACCGCGTTCGAGCAACTGGAACGGGCTGCGCTCCTCGAGCCGCACCGTCGCCGCTTCTAGTTTTCTGCGCGTCGCCACCAGATATCGTCTCGCGTGTGCGGTAAATTCGCTTGTGTTGCGTTCCAGTCTTCGCCGCAATCGGCTGACGCGCGCTCGCAAATCGAGCGCCGCAATTCGCACCTGCACGGACGCGAATCGCCGTCGCTTCCGTGTGACCGCGCGTTCGAGCGCCGCACTCAATTCCCCGCTGCGCCGTTCCAAGCGTATGTGCAGTAGGCCGACGCGTCCGCGCAAATCAAACAGTCCCATGCGCGCGCTCGCCATCTTCATGCGCTGCCGCGCTACATCAAGCCGGCCGCGCAATCCCGTCGCGAGGGACGCATTCATATCGTCCAGCCGCTGCCGGTTGCGTCGAACCAAATCCTCCGGCCGGCGAAACGCGCGATGCATTGCCAAATCCCGCAGCCGATGCCGCTTCTCGAGAAATAAATAACGTATCTGTTGGACGAGTTGTCGCGAGCATTCCGTAATGTGCTTTTCGAATTCCGCGCGTGTACGCACTACGATTTCCGCGGCCGCCGAGGGCGTGGGCGCACGCATGTCCGCTGCGAAATCCGCAATGGTCGTGTCCGTCTCGTGCCCAATCCCCGTGATGATTGGGATCTCTGACGCCGCAATCGCGCGCACGACAATTTCCTCGTTGAACGCCCATAAATCCTCGAACGAACCACCCCCGCGCGCCACGATCATCACGTCCACAAGCACCGCCCCATTGAAGTGGCGAATCGCGCGAACAATTTCCTCTGGCGCCCCTTCACCCTGCACTTTCACCGGATATAACAGCACATGCAAATTTGGGAACCGCCGCCGAAGCACACGCAGGATGTCGCGTATCGCCGCGCCTTGCGGGGACGACACAATCCCAATGCGTCGCGGCAACGCAGGCAGCGGTTTCTTACGGTCGGCATCAAACAATCCTTCGGCCGCGAGTGTCTTCTTCAGTTGTTCGAACGCAAGTTGTAGCGCCCCCCATCCCATCGGCTCGATGTGCGAAACGTAAATCTGATATTCGCCGCGCGGCGCATAGACGCTCACCGATCCACGCACGGTGACGTGCAGTCCATCCTCCGGGCGGAACTTCAGTCCGCGCACCTGGTCGCGAAAGCACACACAGCGGATCTGCGACTTTTCGTCCTTCAGCGTGAAATACAGATGCCCAGATTGCGCCGCTCGGAAGTTCGAGACTTCACCCTCGACCCACAAGTCTCGAAATTCATTTTCGAGCAAATCGCAGATTCTCAGATTCAGCTCGCTCACGCGCCAGACATGCTTTTCAGGAATCAGATTCAGTGAAAATTGCGTCATTCGTGGCCTCTGAAAACTGCACCCGTCGCATTCATCTGCGGAGCCATCCAATCATCCAAAGTGCTAACGTCAAAACCACGCTCACTACGATGCACGTGGCAATTGGAAAATAAAATGTGCCGTGACGCCCGTGGTAGGAGATGTCTCCCGGCAAACGGCCAATGCGTAAAGGCAATTGGGGACCGGCGAACAGAATCGCGCCAACCGCCGCAATCACCAAACCGAAAATCAGCAGCGCCCTTCCCAATTCGCGTGCAGCATCCATAAGGCATTCTCGCGCTTCATTCTACCCGACAATGGCGATTGCGAATCAGACGTGCTGAAATTCTGTCTGGCAACTGTTGCCAAACGCTGCGGAATTATCTCGCAGGCAGTCCTAAAGTAATTCGAGGCCCGCGAAAAAATATCCAATTTCGAATCGCGCCGTCTCCGGTGCGTCGGATCCATGCGTGCAATTATTCTGTATGCTGGTGCCGAGCGCGTTGCGAATTGTGCCGGGCGCGGCCTTGGCCGGATCCGTGGCGCCCATCGTCTCGCGCCAGCGCGAGATCGCGCCTTCCGCTTCAAGGGCGATCACCACCACTTTGCCCGAACTCATAAATTCCGTCAGCTCTTTGAAGAATGGACGTTCGCGATGCACGGCGTAGAATCCCTCTGCTTCGCTCTTCGCCAGCCGCATCGATTTGATCGCCACAATCTGAAATTTAGCCTCGTGAATCCTCCTCAGAATTTCGCCCGCCAGCCCGCGGCCCACGGCATCGGGTTTAATGATTGCCAAAGTTCGTTCCGTTGCCAAGATTTCCCCCTCGAAGGTCTTCAGTAAATGCTCTATGTCTGCGCCGCCTTGCCCAGCACCGCTTCCATCGTATGGCCAATTTCCGCGGGACTCTGCACGGTATGAATCCCCGCCGCTTGCATCGCCGCGTATTTTGTCTTCGCCGTTCCCTGCCCGCCGCTAATGATGGCGCCCGCGTGGCCCATGCGTCGCCCCGGAGGTGCGGTCTGTCCCGCGACGAAACCGACCACCGGCTTTTTCACGTGCGTCTTGATGAATTCCGCCGCCACTTCCTCGGCATTTCCTCCGATTTCCCCAATCATCACAATTGCGTGTGTATCCAAATCATCATTGAACAATTTGATGGCGTCGAGAAAACTCGTTCCGATAATCGGATCCCCTCCGATGCCGATACATGTCGATTGCCCAATGCCGAGGCGCGTCAGTTGATCGACGGCCTCATACGTCAGTGTACCGCTGCGGCTCACCAGCCCGACGTTTCCCGCTTTGTGGATGTGCCCCGGCATGATCCCGATTTTGCATTTCCCCGGTGAAATCAGCCCGGGACAATTCGGTCCGATCAACCGCGTCGTCGACGCGCGCAGTTCAGCGGCCACGCGCACCATGTCGAGCGTCGGAATACCTTCCGTGATGCACACGACGAGCGGCAAACGCGAATCAATCGCCTCGAGAATCGCGTCCGCGGCAAACGGGGGCGGCACAAAAATCACCGAAGCATCTGCGCCCGTTTCCTTCACCGCGTCGGCGACGGTGTTGAACACGGGCACGTCGAGATGCTTCGTCCCGCCTTTGCCGGGCGTCACTCCCGCAACCACTTTCGTGCCGTACGCAATCATTTGCTCCGCGTGGAATCCACCCTCGCGCCCGGTCAGGCCCTGCACGACGACGCGCGTCTTGTGGTCAACCAGCACGCTCATCGCTCCCCTCCCGCCAGCTGCACCACCTTTTCCGCGCCGTCTTTCATTCCTGCCGCCACGGTAAAATTCAATCCTGAAGTTTTCAAGATTTCCTTTCCCTTCTCCACGTTCGTGCCTTCCATTCGCACCACCACCGGCACTTTGATTTTCAGGTCGTGCGCGGCGTTCACCACACCCGTCGCCAGCACGTCGCAGCGCAGAATGCCGCCAAAAATATTGACGAACACGGCGCGAACGTTCGGATCGCTCAACAGAATCGTGAACGCATTTTTCACCTGTTCCGCCGATGCGCCGCCGCCCACGTCGAGAAAATTTGCCGGGCTTCCCCCGGAAAGCTTGATGATGTCCATCGTAGCCATCGCAAGTCCCGCGCCATTCACCATGCACGCCACGTTGCCATCGAGCTTGATGTAGTTCAGCTTGAATTTCGAGGCTTCCACTTCGAGCGGCGTTTCCTCGTCCAAGTCGCGCATGTCGCGAATTTCCGGATGCCGCATCAGCGCGTTGTCGTCAAAAACCATTTTGGCGTCGAGCGCCACCAGCCTGCCGTCTCCCGTAACCACGCACGGATTAATTTCCAGAAGCGACGCGTCCGTTTCCATGAACGCGCGATAGAGTGATTGAAAAAACGGCACGGCAACCCTCACGATCTCCGGCGCGAGGCCCAACCCAAACCCCAGCTTGCGAATTTGATACGCTTGCAAGCCTGTCGCGGGGTGAATCGTCTCGCGCAAAATCGCTTCGGGATGCTCCTTCGCCACTTCCTCGATTTCCATTCCACCGGCGGCGCTGGCCATGAACACAGGCGCTTCCGCCACGCGGTCCACCAAAATGCTCAAGTAGAGCTCGCGCTTGATGTCCAGGCCCTCTTCAATCAGCAGGCGATGAACGATTCGTCCTTCCTCTCCGGTTTGTGGAGTTACCAGCTTCACCCCCAGAATTTGCCCGGCGAGCTGAGACGCTTGCTCCGCCGAACGCGCCAGCTTCACGCCACCGGCCTTTCCCCGTCCGCCGGCATGGATTTGCGCTTTCACGACGACCACTGGAGTGCCGAGCCGTTGCGCAACAGGGGTTGCGTCCTCTTTTTTGAGCACGACTTCGCCGCGTGGTATGGGCACGCCGAATCTTGCAAGAATGGACTTGGCCTGATATTCGTGTATCTTCATCGACCTTCCAGTAGTGCTAAAATGATCACACGCTCAAAGCCAGCAAGT
>JBAUEX010000334.1:0-2220 GCA_049678845.1 Candidatus Acidiferrales bacterium | reverse complement strand
ATAGTGCCGATTAGTTACTAGAATGCGGCCGCCGCTCAGGCAGGCGCGTTCGATTGCTCGTGGTGCTCGAATGACGGGCAACCCGTAGGAATTCCATTTCGCCGATTGGGGCACTAACCGGCGACCGAGCCGCAATCTCATCATGGGTTTGCTTGCAGGTCGATCGGAGGTGAGTCATAATTCCGAAACTCTAGCAAGCTATAAGAAAGAGCGACCCAGTCCATGATCTGTCCCCATTGCCGGACAGAAAACGATGACGAAGTTTCGTCCTGCTCGAAGTGTGGCTCGTCGTTTGATTTGCAAATCGACGTTGACCAAACGATGGACTCGCCGGCGCCTTCCTCCGCGCCCGAGGAAAGAACCCCCCGAACGCCTAGCGGCTCTTCACGAGGAACGCGTGGCAGCGCCGGGTCTGCTTCCTCATCCAGGACTGGCGCGCGCTCTTCGGCAGGTATTTACGGGGTGCTCGAGCCGGGCGACGAGCTAGGGGAGCGCTATCGCATCGAGGCTTTGCTGGGGCAGGGCGGCATGGGCCGGGTTTACAAGGCCTATGACAGAGAACTGGACCGCACGGTTGCGCTGAAAGTGCTGCAACCAGAACTCACCTCGGACCCGAACGCGATGCAGCGCTTCAAACAGGAGCTGCTGCTGGCCAGCCGCATTTCCCACAAAAACATTCTGCGCATTCACGACCTGGGCGAGGCAGACGGGGTGAAGTTCATCTCCATGGCTTATGTAGAAGGACCGGACCTGCATCATCTGCTTCGCGAACAGGGCAAACTGCCCACGGCGCGGGCGCAGAAAATCGCCGAACAGCTTTGCGAAGCGTTGGACGCGGCACATTCCGAAGGCGTGGTGCATCGCGATTTGAAACCGCAAAACATTTTGATGGGTAAGGACGACCACGTTTATGTCTCGGATTTTGGCCTCGCAAAGTCGCTCGAATCCAGCACAGCAGGAATGACGCGCACGGGACAATTTCTGGGAACGCCGCGTTATATGGCTCCCGAGCAGGTAGAAGCTAAAACCGTGGACCACCGGACCGACCTGTATGCGCTGGGCTTGATCCTGTTTGAGATGGTGACGGGTGAAGATGCGTTCAAAGGCGACTCCACGCTGCAAATCATGTATCGCCGCGTGAAGGAAAAACCTCCGAATCCGAAGCAATTAAACCCCGAAGTGCCGGACAATCTGGCGCGTGTGACGCTTCGCTGCCTGGAGCGCGAACCGGACCGGCGATACCCGAACGCGAAAGAAATTCTGGCGGATTTGCATTCCGGGCGATCCACACCGGCTGGACGCAGCGTGCAACTCGCGCTGCCGGAATTGGGCAAGCGCTGGTGGTACGTGGCTGCTGGCGTGCTGGCGGCGATTCTGATTGCACTTTTCGCGGTTCCGCCAATCCGGCACATGATCTTGCGAACCGAGCCAATCGGTACCGGATCGGCGCCGCCTCCGGGAGTACCGTCGCTGGCCAGCGGGCGATTTGTGGCGGTGTTGCCGCTGCAAGTGCTGGGGGATCAAACACAACTGGGCTATCTGGCGCAAGGTATCGAAGAAGCGCTTTCGGCTAAGCTATTTCAGTTAAAGGATATTCGCGTGACGTCACCGGACGCGGCTGGGAGGGCGAATCAGAAGCAGTCTTTGCCGAAAATCGCAAGAGACCTGGGCGCGAACCTGCTGGTGCAAGGAGTACTGCAAGGCTCCGGCGACAAGATTCGGATTATTGTGAACCTGGAGGACGTGGCAAACGGGAAGCGCGTCTGGAGCGAAGAATTTAACGGGGTCACGGGCGACCTGTTCACGTTGGAAGACCAAATCTACACCCGGCTGGTGCCGGCGCTCAGCGTTAGCCCGACGAATGACGAAATTGCGAAAGCGGAAGCGCGGCCCACCGAAAACGTTGCTGCCTATGACCTTTACTTGCGTGGCCGCAGCGCCCTGCGCAATTCCCAGGACCCAAAAAACACGCAAACGGCTCTCGACTACTTCGGGCAGGCATTGAAAAAGGATTCGACCTTTGCCCTGGCATATGCGGGAATCGCGGACGCTAGCCTGAAAATGTATGAGGCCACGAAGGACAGCTTCTGGACGCAGAAGGCGCTCGGCGCTGCGCAGCAGGCTGACCAACTGAATGACAAGTTGCCCGAAGTGCACGTTGTCTTGGGCAGCGTGTACGGCAGTACAGGAAAATACACGGAGGCGATCGCCGAGCTGAAA
>JBAUEX010000333.1:0-3818 GCA_049678845.1 Candidatus Acidiferrales bacterium | reverse complement strand
ACACGTAGGTCTCGCCAACCTCTTGTCTTCGCATTTCTCACCGCTATTGTTTTCGTCACGTTCGCCTTCGGCCAAGTCCCAGCACATGCTGCAACAGAAACCGCACGCGTGGTCAAGTACAGCCAGGACGATATCGTCACCGTCCACGCCAAGCTGCGGTATTCCACGCTCATCGTCTTGCCCAAAAACGAGGAGATCCTCGACTTCACCACGGGCGACAAGGACTTCTGGATCATCAATGGCGCGCACAACCTTTGCTATGTTCACCCCGCGAAGGCCGGGATTCGCAGCAACCTGAATCTCATCACCGCCAGCGGCCACGTCTATTCGTTCCTACTTGAGGAAATTAGCAACGAACCGAATCTCGAACCGGACTTGAAAATCTTCATCGAGCCGAAAGAGCAATCCGGCATCGGCACGGACGCTTTCGCAAAGGACTACGTGCCCGCCAGCGAAGTAGACGCCTATCAGCGGGAAATCCAGAGCATTCGCGACGAAGCCGCCGCCCAGGTTAAGGCGGCCCAAGCCAGCGCCGAGCAGCAAATCGAGAAATTCCGGTCACAGTACCCAACCGAGCTTCAGTTCGACTATGAGTTCGGCCACAAGGCGATGCGCAAGCCGTTCCTTGTTTCCGCGATCTTCCACGACGACCGCTTCACGTACATCAAGTGCGCCGCCCCCGAGAAGCCGGCCATCTACGAAGTCAAGGATGGCAAGCCGAACCTCATCAATTTCGATCTGCAGAACGGTGTCTACATCATCCCGAAAATTGTGGACGCCGGCTATCTGGCGATTGGCAAAAAGAAGGTCACCTTCACGCGGCATGAGCAGTAGACCGCGCGGCAAATCTCATCGCGACGAAAGGAAGAACCGACATGACCGAACAAACTACCGCGCACTCCGCCGCACCGATTCAGGACAAATCACCGAAACCGCCCGGCCTGATGCCCAAGAATCTTCAAGCGTGGGTGATGCTCGGCTTGGCCTTGCTGATGGTCGTAATCATGTGGCTCACGGGCGGGAAAAAGACGCAGACCGCCCCGAAGTCAACCGTTGCCACCTTCCAGCCGCCTGCGCCGACCGAAGTGAACGAAGCGCAGATTGCAGCCCTTCAGAACCGGATTCAGGAGTTGCAGCGCGAGCAGCAGACCGCCATCACGCAACAGAGCAAATTGTTTGGCTCGCTCCAGTCAGGGCCGCAGCCCGCCGCTTCCGCTCAGGTCACTGGCGAGGCTCCGCAGCCACCACCGCCCGATCCAGTTCAGGAGGAAAAGAAGAGGCGAGCCTACGTGTCGCTGTTCTCCTCAAATTTGGCCCTGACCTACCGGAAGGAGCTCGCACCGTCGCAGCAACCTTCACCGAACGCTCAGGCGCAGAACGAGGCACCGGGACTGCCCAATCTCCCATCGCAACCGCTAGACATGAATCAACTCGTTCAGATCCTCAGCCAGATACCGCCTCAGCCGCCGTTGGCAGGAGTCTCGACAGCCGGCCTCCAGCCGCGCAATCAACAGCCGGGAAATACAACGGCAGAGAAGGAAGAGAAGCGCGCACCGGAAACGTCTTCCACTTCAAACCCGCTCGACGCAGCAAGTGGCAAAACCTATGTTCTCTTCGAGGGGACGATCCTCGAAACGGTCCTCTTGAATCGTCTCGACGGAGACTTTGCAGGTCCCGTCGAATGCCTTGTTACCAACGACATCTATTCGCATGACCGCCAGCACTTGCTCGTCCCCTCAGGTACAAAGGTGCTGGGAGAAGCCAAGCGCGTGGACACATTCGGCCAGACGCGACTCGCAGTTGCGTTTCACCGCCTCATCATGTCGGACGGCTACTCTGTCAGTCTCGACCAGTTCAAAGGGATGAACCAAATCGGCGACGCGGGTTTGCGCGATAAGGTGAACAACCACTACTTCAAAATCTTCGGCGCGTCGCTCGCAGTTGGAGCTATCGGCGGAATCGCCGAGGCAGGTTCAGGCGGCGTTCTAACTCAATCCGGCACACAGAGCATTCAGCAAGGTGTGGGCGAGAGTATGGGCCAAACTTCCCAACGCATCCTCGACAAGTTCCTGAACATTCTGCCGACAGTCACCATCCGCGAAGGGCACCGCGTGAAGATTTATCTCTCCGGCGACCTCGCGCTTCCCGATTACGCAAATCACAAGATGCCTTCAGATATTTGATAAGTCGCGAGCCTCATAAGGGGAATTCCCGAATCTCCGAGAGCGACCGCAAAACTGTCATGAGAATCCCCTTCTCGCGGCCCCAAATATTTCACGCGCAGCTCCTCCAAATCTTCGCGGTTTTCTACTTTGTCGATCTCAGCGAAAAACGATTTTGTGAGTTCGGCAACGAGAGCCACATTCCGCATGATTTTGCATTTTTTTTCATAAGCCCCTTGATACCGGGAAAACAACATAATCGTCGCTTTCCAGAGGCAAGCATGTCGCACGCTTTGTCGATCCGGCGCCTGCGCGTTTCCGGTTGCTTGGCTGAGCTTATCGAGAAAATCCAGTCCCGACGCGCCATTGGTGTGATGTCCTCCCACCCTGCCTGCGCCAGCGGGGCGGCTGCAAGGGCTTTGCGTAGATCCATTGGCACCCTGATCTCCGGGTCTTCTCCGGCCCGCGCAATCTCCACCGTTACCGCGTCTCCAGCATCTGCGCCTGCGGCGTCGCGCATTGTTTTGTTAACCCTGAGCCAGTGACTTCCTTTGCCGTTTGGTTCGAGAGCGGCTCGAAAAGGGAAGCCATTGATCGTTCCCTCAACCATCGTCATACCTCGTGATGGAAGCTTCGCACTCGCGCTCTTGGACAGAGTTAGGGTCCACGATCCAGTCTTTTCGGTTGCGTTAGGCCGAAACAACTTGGCACTGAAGCGAATCGTTGACTTGGTTTCTTGCAGCTTAGCCAGTTTCATCTCAGGAGGAATGTACAATGAAACGCAGAATCTTCACAGTCTTGCTTGTGCTCGGCTTGTGCGTGGGCACGGCCTCCGCGCAATTCGGTTTTGGGATCGTCTACGATCCGACCAACTACGCCAATGCTGTGCTTCGCTACAGTCAGCTTGTGCAACAGCTTGCCCAACTTCGGCAAACCTACGCGCAAATCGTTCAGCAGTACAATCTCGCCGTCCAAATGGCTCGCAACATTCAAAACATGCCCGCACGCTACCGCGCGCAGTTCTCCAATTGGCGGAACGTCGTTGCGCCCAACACATACGGCAACACGGGCATGTGGGTCAACGGCATGAACGCCGGGAGCGCTGGCGCGGTGAACACAGGCTACCAGCAGGCGACCGTACCACTCCTCCAGTACAACAGCCAGGAATTGAGCGGGATGACGCCGGACGAACTCGACCGCGTCAAGTCTCAGTACGCCTCGGTCGAACTCGCGGATGGAGCGAACGTCACCTCAATGGCGACTATCGGCGCAATCCGCAACGACGCCCAGAACATCGAGAATCAGATGAACAACCTTGAACAGGACTCGCTCTCGAACAATCCGAACCTCAACACAGAAGTCTCGGTGCTGAACAAGATTAACGCCACCAACGTGCTCACACTACGCTCGGTGCAGGACTCGAACAAGCTGTTGCTGTCTTTGCTTGAGCAGAACGTGATCGCGGCAAAGCAACAGCGCGAGGCCACCGCCAACTCCATCAATGCGGAAATCGATCGCCGCGCGACTCTCGCCGGCAATCTCGCCCAGGTGACCAGCACGCTCAGCAACTCGCTTCAGAACTATCGAATGCCGTAATCCCAACTGTCCCAATTCTCACAGCGCCGAAGGAGCCGTCTATGCAGACTGACTTCCTGC
>JBAUEX010000332.1:0-10284 GCA_049678845.1 Candidatus Acidiferrales bacterium | reverse complement strand
GGCATGTCACACGATTGGTTCTGCCGGCGGATACGTAGGACCGAGCTTGGGCAACGCCGGCAACTGGCTGACGCCAGGATGGATTGAGGCATGGCTTCGCAATCCGCAAGCGCTCGTACCCGGAACGATTGAACCGAGGCAGACTTTTACTGCCGATGAAATTCAAGCTCTGACGGCTTATTTGCTGACCTTGAAGCAGACTGCTCCTGCGGGCGGCGCAGCGGCGAGCGCCAGGGAGACGAAATGAGATCCGGTGCACTTCTGTTTTCGGCCGCCCTTGGATTCGCGGTACTGGCCGGCTGCGCCCGTAAGACTGCGCCCGTAAAGTCCGATCCGTTGCAGAATGCTTATGACTCGGAACCGGACTGGAATGACGCACAGAGGATCGTCCCGCTCAGCTACGAAGCGGCTCAGGGAAAGCAGATTTTCTACGAGCAATGTGTCTGGTGCCACGCAGATCAAACCCCGGCCGGGCCTTCGAATCGTTCCAACGTGACCCCAGCTCCGCCGCTGTGGAACGACGGCGCGGCTCTGAATTCGCTGAACGATGCATTCCTCGAGAAATTCACCGCGCAAGGAGGCGCGGCCATGGGAAAGTCGGCAATGATGCCGCCTTATGGCCAGACTCTGACGCCAGAGGAAATCCGTGCGGTCGTCGCGTATGCGCGTGCGATTGCCGTGCCCGCTCCTCAGGCGCCGGCCCGGCCAGGCCAGAGGTGAATGTGAGAGGGTTTATGAAACTTCGTTGCGGAGTTCACAACGCACGGACAGCACTTCTCATCGTCGCTGCGCTGCTGCTCACGTGCGGTGCGACGTTTGCTCAAGTGAGTCCGGCAGAAATTCTGAACCCGAGGCTGAAAGCGGCAGAGGCCAAGTATCTTCCTCAGCTCGAGTCGCTTCATCAAGCAATCGCTGCAACGGATTTTCCTTTTTCGTTTGCCCTTGCTCGCTATGTTCAATCCGAGCCAAACAAAAAAGCTTCCTTCGATTCGCGCGGGATCGAATTTGTTTATTTCCAGAATCGCGTGGTCTTGAAAATCTCGGGAATATACGGCGCAGCATACAACGCGGAACAGTTAACGCAAAACGAGCGCGCGTCGCGGATCTTTCGGGATGTCATTACCCCGATTCTTCGGCTCGTTGCTGAGCAGGTCCCGCGCGACGTGGACTGCGATGACATCGGATTCGAAATCGTTTATGACGCGCGCACATCCAGCAAGAACTATGATTACGAGGGCAAGGAAGTTCTCGCAGCCGTGCTCGACAGAGCCGATGCATTCGCACTTGTCAGCGCCCCCGAGCGGGAACGCCAGGATATTCTGAATCGCTCCAGAATTTATGTGAATGGCAAGGATTTCGGACTCGCCCTCGACCAACTTGACCCGTTTAGTGTTGAAGCGCTTGCCCGTTCGGTTCCTGGGCGGGCGGCCGCTCCCGCCCCGTCCGGCGCCGGAGCGAATAGTTCATCCGTTGCGAATCCCCCTGCCGCTTCCCCTGTTCCAGCCGGAGTGGAAGCCGACAAAATGGCACCCGCGGCGCCTGCGCCAGTCACGGTTTCTCCCGCCGCCGCTGCTGCCCCACCTTCTGTGACTGCATCGCAGCGGGGCTCTACACAAGCCGACGCCGAGCGACTGCAATCTCAGTTCCAATCGCAACTCGATGGCCTCGTGAAGACTAACGGAACAGATTTTCATTTCGTTGACTATGCGCCGCCGTCTTTTGTCGTTTATCACAACAAGATTGTTCTTCAGTTTACGCTTCGCGATCCAGCGCAATTCCAAGCGAGCAGCAGTTCGATTTATAAGCGTGCGGCGCAGAGCTTCGATCTCTTTCTGGCGCCTCGGTTGAAAGCCTTAATGCAGAAGCTGCCCTCGAGTGACGAAATCGAGGCCATCGACTTTTCGGTTCTGCACCATCTTGGTGATGAAAAGGAATCTTCGGAGGCGGCTGAGTTTATTTGTCCTGTAAAAGCGCTGCGCTCTTTCACAGCAGACGATATCACCAGTCAAGAGTTGATCAACCAAAGCATAGTCCTGGTGAATGGTGTTCGGATTACATTGAATTTGCAGGCCGTCGAATAGAGTTGCAGCACGAATGATCGCGAACTATCCAGGCGGATGCAGCAGGCCGGGGAACATGAAGCGTCTCATGGCTCGCTGCTTCGCTCATTTGGTGCTTCGCGGCGAGTTCGAGAGCGCGTGCTGATGTCAAGGTGGGCCACCGCACGATAACTCCCGAATCGTCGGCGATCCGGAACTTATCCCCGGAATCCCCTTTTGCGTTTTCGAATTCGCGCGCGACGATGACGCCGACATCAACGCTCTGGCGCTCACTTTTACTTGGTTCGCGGCCGTTCTCGGTCCACGTCTTCATTCGTCCAGTTCCGTATGGATGCGTTGCATGACCGCGTAGTTTGGCTGCTTCGCGAGAATGCGTTGCGTGATGTCCGACGGTTCGCTCAAGACTCGAGGATAGTCCGCCCGGGAGTGGATCTCGCCTACCCACCAGCCATCGTGATCACCTCGGGTTGCCTGGCGCGACCGACGGCTCTAGCGTCATCCACCCGGTTCCTAGTCTCCTAACCAATCAATGACTCTGTGCTGACGCGGTGGCGGAATTGTCGATGACCAGCAGATTCAGGAAGCGAATGATTTGTGCCTGCTCGCGTTCTTGTTCAGGAGTGGCGTCGGTGTTTTTGGCGAGGTCCGCGAGCCGTGCGGACAAGGTTCGCAAGGCAACCTCACGATTGACGTACGCAGCGTCCTTGAGAGGACTTATCACCCAGCCCCTTTTGGTCTTCTCGAATTTCAGAGATTCTTCTCTCCAGCGAAGTTGCGAGCCCGTTTGCGTATCTGCAGGAGCGGCTAGCGATTCGATCCGAACGAGCGCAGTTCCGCGCTTGCCCTTAATTTGCACGGCCAGGACACGTAGCTTGCGGTAAAAGACTATGGATTTCTCGGGACGGTTCAGGTCGCCCGTCCGCAGGGATTCGCCGAAATCCTGATTCATTTCGACAAATGCGGCTACGACTTCTTCTGGTGAGGGGTTTTTCCCTGCCACTCGAAGAACGATTTCACGAGGAGGCTCGACTGTCGTTGAACCGGAGCTGTCGGCCGCAGAGACCGGGTGCGATGCGCGCGCAGGTACCGGATTGGACCGTTCGAAAGCCGGGCGGTTCTCCGAACTTCGGTTGTCGCCGTGAACCTGAAGAGGTTTGCGGTCCGGGTGGTCCGCAGCCTCGAGCGTGCGATCGGCACGGAGCGGCTTGTCGGTGACGTAGCGCAAGAAACGAGCGATACCGCGCGAGCGCCAGTAGGGCGAGTCATAAAATTGCGTGCCAGGACCGGAACTCACGAAGCTGAAGAAGGAGTGTTGTTTGGGATCGATCACGATGCCGACATGGCCACGCCAGACAACCAGATCGCCTGCCTGAGGCACGCGCACGCGTGTGAAATTCCTGCTGCCGATGTAGAGTTCGCGCGAACTGACGTATTCGTATGGCAAGCCCGCTTGTTCGTAAATATCGTGAACGAGGTGGGAGCAGTCCGTTTCGGATTCCGACTCGACGTCTACGGTGGGAATGGCGGCAAGAATCTTTCGACCCACCGTTCTGGCGATGGGACGAGGTCCGTGCGTTTCCGCAGAGACTGGCCGGACATTCTGGCCGAGCGCCGTCGAGGCCGTCGCCAAGCACAATGCTGCGAAGATGAATCGACGCATCATTCTGTAAGTCTCACAGACCGCGGCAAAAGCCGCACTGGCATGCCGCGAAGACGACACCGCCCGGCGGTACAGGTCACCTTTTTTGCTGGGCTGGAAAGGAATTAACAAGAAGCTTTGAGGCCGGGCGCTGTGAACCCGCCGAAGAGATTTTCGGCATGGCACCACATTAACCCAAACCCAGCGATCAGTCGTGGTCCTGGATGGAAGGATCCCGGGCGCGAGGCGGGTACTCTTGCCTAGCCCAATCCTTTACCCGGACCAACCCTACGGCCCCTAACCGCCGTTTATCAGAGGGCTTCTATCCGGTGGTCACTTTCCAGTAGGTCGTGTAGCGTTCGCGGAAAATTTTGTAGAACGGCACGAGCTGCACCGAATCCGGCTGGCCGACGGTCTTGAATACGAGCGAATCGCCGGGAACAAGCTCGGCCCAGGCCGTAGGCGCGCTGATGCTGGCCTTGATCGCAGGCGGCGGACTATCCGGAACACGAGCACGGCGCTGGCCCGGAACCGGCGGAGGCATATTCGCTGGGCGAGGAGGACGCGGCCCCTGCGGGCCATAAATGGCTTGGTCGGGCAGGTTGCTGGTGTCGCCCATGACGCCGGCGAGAACCGTAGGGCCGTACATCATGGCGAGCACGGTGGGATCGTCTGGCGTCGGCTGAGTGTGAAGCGACATGGGAGCGGAAATTTCGATTTTATCGCCACTCTTCCAAGTGCGGTTGAGCTTCGCATAAGTGCTGGGCTCGGCGTGAACCTTCTCGTGCTTTCCATTGACCTTGACGGTGAGGCCGCTCTGGGCCCAGTACGGGACGCGAATGTTGACGTCCATCTTGACCGGATGATCGGCGGAGATGGTGAGCGTGCTCGAATCCTGCTGCGGGAAATTCGTCTCCTGCGTGACGCGCAGTCCCTTCTCCTTCCAATCAAGCTCGGAAGCGATAAAGAGGTTGACGTAAAGATCCTTGGCGTCGTGGAAGTAGATCGTGTCCGCGAGCTTCGAGAAATCCTCGAGACCGGTGCCGTCGCAGCAGAGGAAGGAATCCCAGGGAGTGCCAAACGTCCTGTACAAACCGGGATCCATAGAGACGAAATACATGGTCATGCCGTTGGGATCAATCGCGCCCAGACGGAGGTTAAAGAGAACGCGCTCGTAGTAATCGAGCTTCGAAGGATCGCCGGTCCAGCCATAGAGATGGCGGGTAAGCTTCATCATGTTGTAGCTGCAGCAGCATTCCTCGGCGGCCGGGCCCAGTTCCTTCGAGATTTGGCCGGATTGATGCCAGTATTCGCCGTCGCTGGTGCCGCCGGTGCAGTAGATATGCTGGGTGGTGATGAAGTTCCAGAAATTATCGGCGATGTTGCGGTAGCGCTGCTCACCGGTAAGTTCATAGGCGCGGGCGCAGCCGATGATTTTTGGAATATTGGTATTGGCGTGATTGCCGGACAAGTGGTCCTGATTGGCGGCGAGAAGATCGAAGATGCGCTTATCGTCGAAGCGACGGCCGGTATCGAGATATTCCTGCTTGCCGGTGATTCCGTAGAGATTGTAGTGCGCTTCGGCCATGCCGCCGAACTCGGTGCGTTGGACGCGCGACATCTCTTCGTCGCTGAGCGGCTTGACCCAGGCGCCGGACCAATGGGCCATGTTCTCCGCGGTCCGGAGCGCCTGCTCATTGCCGCAGAGCTGGTACATATCAATGTGTCCGGCCATGATCTTGTGATAGGTGTAAAAAGGAGCCCAGACGGGCTTGTGAGCACGAAGGCGATCGAAAAATTCCGTGGGGAACGCGCTGAGATATTGGCCGCCGAGAGCCTGCTGGCATTTCGCGAGCTCGGCAACCATGAGGTCGCCCTTGGTCTTGATGCTATCGTCTCCGGTGCTGGAGTACATCAACGCGCTGGCAGAAAGGAAATGGCCGCCGGTGAGATGGCCGCGCAGCTCCGTGGTGGGAGATTCCCAACCGCCGAGGGGTTCAGCCGTGGACGGCAATCCGGCATTGAGCCGGAACATGTGGAGCAGGCGGTCCGGCGGAAGCAGACTCATGTATTTGAGGTTTGCGTTCATGGCGTCGAGGAACGGGCCGCCGCGCAGGCGAACCTGGGCGAGCGGAAATGGCTGAACCTTGAGAGGCACTTTTTCGTTCGCGGCCGAGTTATCCGACAGCAGGTTCATCGCCCGCGGGACCGACACGAGAGCGCCGAATGTTCGGGCGGGCAGAATGGACGCGGCACCCGCAGCCGCGGCGGCAGTGGCAGCGGTCTTCAACATTTCCCTGCGCGAAGTTTTTTTCTTCAGAATACTCTGACGGTCCAAAGCCATGGTTACGCCCCCTCGGGAATGATTTTCGCGGATCCCTCTATTAAGAGGCGCGGCGCCTGATCCCGGTTCCAAATCTCGCGAGCAGTGCAGCCACTCGATCCAGCGGAATAAGAGTATCTCGCTCTAGACGCAAGCTTTCCAGCAAAAGCATGCGAATGCGCGCCAGGACTCCGATTAGCAGGAGAAAATGCAATGCCGATTTCAAGAAGCTACACTAAGTCAAATCGGACCAATCAACGAAAACTTGACGAAGATAGCATCCGCTCGCTTATTTCGTCGGAAGTCCGTTGCCGGGCAGGATTCCTGCGCCTTCTTTGATGGTAACCAATTGGTTGGCTGCGATCGCTTTGAATCGTTCTTTGAAGCCGTTCGGCCAAATAACTTCGATGTCCGTCATGGTTTCGGCGCCTAATCCGAAATGCAGGCGCGGGTCGCTTGCGGAGTAGAAACTGGATTGACTGAGCACAGCCTGAGCCTGGATTTTCCGGCCATAGCGGACGAACACGCGCGCGCCAATCGCGCTGCGGTTCGACTTCACGCCGAGGAGCCGCACTTTGAGCCAGTGGTGATTGCCGCTCAAATCGTTGCGGAGCAGGGAGGGCGGTTCGTCCCTGTTGACGATCAAAATGTCCAAGTCTCCGTCGTTGTCGAAATCGCCGAATGCGCAGCCGCGGCTGGAATGCCGAGCCGCGACACCCGGCCCACCTTCACCGATCAACTCTTCAAAAGTCCCGTTGCCCAAATTGCGGAAGATCATGCGCGGGCACTTGTTGGGGTAGTGAGGAAGCTTTTGTTCGATCCCAGGGTATACACTACCCGCCACCACAAAAATATCGGGATAGCCATCGTTATCCAGGTCCACGATGCCCGTTCCCCAACAAATATAGTGAGTTTCCACCCCGAGGTGGGCAGCGTCGGTAACGTCGTCAAAATCGCCCTTGCCGTCATTGTGATAAAGGACGTTGGTATCATCCGCGAAATTCGTCTTGAAAAGGTCGAGGTGGCCGTCAAGATCGTAGTCGCCTACGCCGACACCCATGCCGGCCTGCTCAATTCCGTCTTCATTGAGCGCGACGCCGCGCGCCACTCCTTCTTCACGAAAGGTGCCGTCATGATTGTTCATGAAGAGAAGACTCGGCGTCGAATCGCAGGCGACGTAGATATCGGGCCAACCGTCTTCGTCGAGGTCGGCCGCAACAACCGTCATTCCGTAGCTTCCACGCGAGGCTGAAATGCCCGCCTCTCGGCTCACGTCGGTGAAAGTCCCATCTCCCTTATTTCTGTAAAGTGAATGAAAACCGAAAGGCAAGCCCCGAGGGCCACAATTTACCGGGATTCCTTTCCAATCGCAGTTGGAGTTAGAGCCCGGTTTCGGAATGTTCTCTAATTCGAATCGGACGTAGTTGGAAACGAAAAGATCGAGATGGCCGTCGCGATTGTAATCAACGAAGGAACACCCGGCGCCCCATCGCTTGGGATCATTCGTTAGACCCGCTTGCACGGTCGCGTCCGTGAAAGTGCCGTCGCCGTTATTGCGGTACAAGATGTTCTGGCCGAAGTAGGTGACGAACAGGTCTTCGTAGCCGTCATTGTTATAATCCCCCACGCACACCGAGGAAGCCCAACCAGATTTCCGCAGGCCAGCTTTTTCCGTGACTTCGGTGAACGTGCCATCGCGATTGTTCTTATACAGACGATTGGTTGCGCCCGGAGGATCTCCTCCGATGCGCGAGCCGCTTAAAATGAAAATGTCCATCCAGCCATCGTTGTCGTAGTCGAGGAAGGCGCATCCGCAACCCATCACCTCGAGAATGTAGTCCGCGTGATCCGGCTCCCCGCAGATCGTTGGGGAAATCAAACCTGCCTGGCGGGCGACGTCCACGAAATGGGCATCGAACGGGCGGCCCGACGGAGGCAGTTTGGACTGCGCTTTTACGTTACGTGAAGCTTCGCCCTGGCCGTTTGCCCGGAGTATGGGCACGCCGAGAGAAAGCGATGCGAGAAGCAGTCGGCGGGAAAGTTTCATCAGGTCGCCGTGTTGGCGTGCGTAACCGAAACCAATGGTGCTCCAGAAATCAGGCCGGAATTGCGGCGGCCCGCGGATTGAGATAGCCCCTGCAGCGCCCCCGCTGATCGCTTCGATCGCGCCGGAGCTTTCACGCCGGCAGGATTGCCCGACGGTGCGCAATTACATTATACGTGGGACAGCAAGCCCTCAGAAGGCACCTTGCATGGGAATTCGGATCTCTCCTCTGTTCGAGGCAGTTCCAGCCAACAAAGGGCGCCAAGAGCGGTCCGCTTGGCACATTCGCAACGGGCTACACGAAGAGTGATTTCAGGGCTGGCCTAGCGAGCGGAGTTTTTGTAGCCGTTGATGAAGCTTGGCGATCATTTCTGATCAGGATTAGGGAGCATGCGATCGCGAACCATGGCCGAGAGTTCATGGCAGGCCGCGATGAACTGGCGAAGAGTCCGCCTGGTCGGGCCGAAGGAGTCGAACTCATTCATGGAGAGGCCGTTTTCGGTGTAGGCGCGCTGGAAATCAGGGAATTTCAATAGAAGCTCCTCCACAATTTTGGGATCGACGGGCTTGTCGATCCGCGAGAGGACCTCAATATCGCTCGAATTGAAACGAACCTGCCATTTGTGAGGAGGGGAGATCACAACCTCTCCACCTATGAATTCGCTCCAGTGCATGTGATTGCGGAAAGCCGCGGAGAGAAGCCGGATGCGATATCCACGTTCGCGAAAGATTTGGTAGGTCTTCTTGAAGGTGGCGACCCCGGCCCACTCGAGGTAACCGGGATCGGTCGTGATCGGTTCCATTTCCGCCTGAACTTTGAGCCAGTCGTCGAGGCGTCCCACCATGATGGTGCAGACGGGACCCATCGAGGAGATGTTCTTGCCCTCGGCTTGCCGGCGGTTCAAACCGCGCTCGACAGCCTGCGCGACGGCGATGCACTGCGGAAGCGAGAAGCAAACCGTGGCGTTGATACTGATACCGCGATGCGTGGCCTCTTCGATCGCCGCGATGCCCGCTTTGGTGACAGGGATTTTTACAATCATGTTCGGGGCCAAGGCGGCGAAATGCACTGCTTGCGCCACAATCGCATTCGTATCGCGGTAGAAGCGGGGGTCGGTCTGAATCGAGAGCCTGCCGTTGATCCCACGATGCTGCTCGAAGACCGGCATCAGGAGCTCGGCCGCTTTTGTCGAAATTTCCTCGACCACTTTCCAGGCAATCTGATCTTCTGTTGCGACAGGCATCTCGTCGATAAGTTCGTCGATGCGATCCTTCCAGAGATGCATTTCCTTCTTTAGGACTTCGCCCACGATGACTGGATTGCAGGTGGCTCCAACCGCTCCGTGATCGAGAGCGTAAGTCAATTCCCGGAGAGATGCCGAATCATTCCAGAGACATGTGGGAGTCGTCTGGACCATTTCGTGCAAGGGACTCTTGAATCTTACGAGTTGCTTCATAGGCTCCTCGGCCGCCTGCCCGCTCGCAGTCGGCAGCAGCCGAATGGTGGGACGCATCGCTTGAACACGAAACGAGAAATCGGGGCCGACGACCGGATTCCTGCGGCCCAGGCCGAGTATACACCAGACGCGTAGGAGGCGAAGTGTGTCCCGAAACGTTTTGGTTTTGGCTTTAGGACGCTTTCTTAGTAAGCTCCTGATTTGCAAAACATGATGACGCGATCCCAGAACACGGCCGCGAGGAGAGCTGGCTTGAAGTCCAAGGCGAAGCGTGTAAGGCGCCCCGTTACGATTCGCGAAGTGGCGAAAGCCGCGGGGGCCTCCGTCTCCACAATTTCCGCCGCACTGAACAATTCCGACTATGTCAGCGCGGACATGCGGAGCCGAATTGAAGCGGCAATCAAAACGCTGAAATATTGCCCAAACGACCTTGCACGCGGCCTTCGTCTCCAGAAAACTCACTCGATCGCCATCGTGGTTCCCGACCTGTCGAACAACTTTTACATCGAGCTCGTGCGCGGGGTCAAAGACTATTCGGCATCGGCGAGTTACACGATCCTGATCGGAGATTCTCGAGAAAATTGGGAAGAAGAGCGGAATTATCTCGATTCGTTTCACCGGCGCCGCGTCGATGGAGTTGTGCGGATTCCCGCTATGAACACAACCGGAGGAAAAGCGAAAGCGATCCTCGGGAATCTGCCGGTGGTTTACGCGGATCGTCACCCTCGTGAACGTGACACCCATATCGGAAGAGTGGGAGT
>JBAUEX010000331.1:0-9666 GCA_049678845.1 Candidatus Acidiferrales bacterium | reverse complement strand
GAGTAGGAGTGTCGGTGGTGACCCAGTCGTTGTTGGTGCTAATGGCATAAACGGACACGCCAGCGCGGTCGGCCATTTGGATGGCGTCGCTCAAGGCGTGGTCGCTGAGATTGTCGTCACCGTCGCTTATCAGGACGAGAACGCGGCGAATATCCGGATTCGGACCGGGCGCGGGGGGCGCGGTCATGAGTTTCTGGCTGGCAACGTAAACTGCATCGTTCAGCGCCGTGCCTCCGCCAGAATTTTGTTTTTGGATTACTGAGCTCAACTGGCCGACATCGTCGGTATAGTCCTGAATGACTTCAGGCTCGTTGTCGAAGGTCATCAGGAATGCCTGATCCTGGTGGCGGCGGATCACGGTGTAAAGAAAATCCACTGCGGCGTCTTTTTCGAAGTGCAGGCGCTCGCGAATGCTGTTCGATGTATCGAGAAGCATGCCGATGCGCAGCGGCAAATCGGCCTGGCGGCTGAATTGGGTGATGCGCTGCTGCTTGCCATCTTCAAAAATCTTAAAGTCGTTTTCGTTCAAATCGGTAACGAACTTGTTGCGCCGGTCCATCACAGCCGCGACTAAGTGGACCAATCGGACGCTCACACGCACCGTAGGCGCCTGCTGAGGAATCGTTTTTTGCTGAGTGTCTGGCGGAGGCGGCAGAACCGGCTTCTGCTGCGCGAAAGCCCTGCCCGCGATGCCGAGGAGAAGCAATACACAAATTCCCGCGAAGATGGCTCTGGCCGTACTCCTGCGCGTTTTCCTAGTCATTGGTCCCGCCACTGTATGAAGCGATTATAGGTACGGCGCGAGCACAGCGTCAATCGATTCGCTGCCAGCTCCCGAGGCACGGGCAAGCTGGCGAAGATAGTTTGCCAAGTCCGAGGGCACAGGCGCGCGCACGTCAAGTACCTTCCCTGTGGTTGGATGCAGAAAGTGGAGGTGCGCGGCATGAAGAAAATTGCGGCCGAGCGGCGGAAGCAGCGTGGCGCCGGCCTTGGGCTGTGCGGGCGCACCATAAAGAGTGTCTCCCACAACGGGATGGCCGAGAGCGGAGAAATGAACGCGAATTTGATGCGTGCGCCCGGTGTGAAGATCCGCTTCCAAGAACGTGTAACCGGGCAGGCGCATGCGGACGCGCCAGTCGGTGCGCGCAGCGCGGCCTTCGCGCCGACGAGTGGTCATGCGAACGCGGCGATGCAGATCGCGAGAGACAGGCAGCTCGATGCGGCCTGTGTCGTCTTTCAGCCTGCCATGAAGAAGGGCGATGTAAGTCTTGTCGATCTGGCGATCACGAAATTGATCGGAGAGCGCGCGGTGGACTTTGTCATTTCGCGCCACCAGCAACGCGCCGGATGTTTCGCGGTCGAGACGATGCACAATTCCCGGACGCAGTTCCCCACCGATAGAAGAAAGTTCGCCACGCGCGCCGAACTCATGCAACAAAGCGTTCACCATGGTGCCGGTTTTCACTCCCGCGCCGGGATGGACGACCATGCCCGCGGGCTTGTTGACGACGAGGAGGTCTTCATCCGAGTAGAGGATTTCGAGAGGGATGGCTTCGGGCTGGACGTGCATTGGCGTCGGCGGAGGAATTTCGATGGCGACTGCATCGCCCGCCTCGACGCGATGGGAGCGTTTGGCTCGCGCGCCATTCACGCGGGCGTGACCGTGGTCGAGCAGCGACTGGATGCGCGTACGGCTGAAATCGGGAAGATACGCAGTTAAGAAACGATCGAGGCGCTGGCCGGCGTCTTCGGAGGCAACGATAAGTTTGATGGCGCGAGCGAAATCGCACGGGACACTGTTTTGGTCACCGGCTTTGTGACGAACTTTGTCGGAGGCTTTGTCAAAGGCTTCGTCAACAGGGGCGCGTTTTGATGTCATGTCCGTGGCTAGTTCCTGCAACGCTATTGCCGCGCGGGAGCGGGCTGAGGATGGTGGAGTGTTGCGGCATGTTTCATTCCGCGGCGCAAAATCCAGGCGCCGGTCACAATCAAAGCGAGGCTGACGACCTGCATCAGCGAAAACCTGCCGTGAAGGAACAACGTGCGATCCGGATCGGCGCGCACAAATTCAATCAGGCCGCGCTCGAAGCCGTAAAGGAGCATATACGTTGCAAAAATCTCTCCCGCGAAGCGCTGCCTTTTCGCGAGGAAGACGAGAATGAGGAAATTGATGAATTCCGCGATGGATTCATAGAGCTGCGTAGGATGAAGGGGGACGTTCAACGGCGTGCCGACCAACTGCGCAGCGCGGGGATCAGTGAACACGACGCCCCACGGCAGCCATGTGGGTTTGCCGTAACAACAACCCGCAGCGAAGCAACCGAGCCTGCCGATGGCGTGGCCGAGAGGCAAACCCGAGAAATAGCAATCGGCGAGCGGCAGAAACGGGATGCGCTGGTAATGCGTGTAAAGAGCACCAAACGCGAGCGCGCCGAAGAGTCCGCCGTAAAACGTGCCGCCGGATTGCAAAGTGGCGAGGGTGAAGATTTCGTTGGGATGTTGCGAATAATATTGGCCATTAACGATGAGAAGCCAAATCTTCGCAGCGACAAGCGCGACCAGGACCATGTAGATGCCGAGATTCCAGACGCGTTCAGGATCGATGCACGCCTGCGGTGCGTAGTGGCGTGCGTACCAAAGGCCGAGCAGCACGCCTGAAGCAACCAGCACGCCGTATGTGTAGACCGGGACACCGCCCCACGGCGTGGGGATTGTCCCTAAAAGCGGATGCATGACTAAGAGGCTCCCTGGCGATTGCTAGAATGCCCCCAATCACGAAAGAGTTCCAGCAAAACAAGAGCCGCGCCAATGACGATGGCGGAATCGGCGACGTTGAACGTGGGCCAGTGGTGGGATTGAATGTGAAGATCGATGAAGTCGGTGACGCCGCGCTCCGTCAGGCGATCGAACACGTTACCGAGCGCTCCGCCCAAAACCATGGCCATGCCGATTTGGCCCATGCGGCCGCCAGCGCGTTCGGCGGCGAGAAGCCAAAACAAAAAAATAATCACGGCAATCGAGAATGCAAGGAGCATGAAGCGGACCAGCGGCGAATGGGAATCCGCAAAAAGACTGAACGCTACGCCCGGATTATGCGTATGGATGAAGGTAAGGACGCCCGGGATCACGACATGCAGATAATCGGCCGAGGTGTATTTTTCGATGGCGTGCTTGGTGGCTTGGTCCGCGGCAAGTATGGCGGCGATGATGAGAACGAGCCAGCGCCACGCGATGCTGCGCGAGGCCGCCATCAGCGATTGGCACTCTCAACGGCAGCGTCGCGGCTGCTTTCGATTTCGGCAATGGCCGCAGTGCAGCGCTCGCAGATGGCGGGATAGTCACCGTTTTCGCCAACGTGAATTGAGTAATTCCAGCAACGCTCGCATTTTTTGCCATCGGCGTGGACGACTTCAATCTCGTCAACTTCACTGCTAGCGGCTGCGGCATTGCTGTGCGACGGTTCCACGCTCACTTGGGAAACGATGAACAATTGCGGCAACGACGACGCGTAATTTTTCAGGAGTTCAAGAGTCTTACCGCTGGCGCGCATTCGGAGCTTCGCTTCGAGGCCGCCGTTGATCACTTTCGCGTTGCGGGCTTCCTCGAGCTTCTTGAGCGTCTGCTCGCGGATGGCGAGCAAGGATTCCCAATTTTCTAATTTGCGACGGTCCAGGCGTGTCGCGAAATTCTCGGCGGCTGGGAAGAGCGCCATGTGGACGCTGTCGGGTTCGCCGGCGGCGCGCGGGAGATGCTTCCAGACTTCTTCTGAAGTGAACACAAGAATTGGGGCGACGAGGCGAACGAGCGCGCTGGTGATGCGGTAGATTGCCGTTTGCGCGGAGCGGCGTGCGACATTGCGCGGCGCGAATGTGTACAGGCGATCCTTGAGCACGTCGAAATAAAAGGCGCTCAAATCGACGACGAAGAAATCGTACAGCGCGTGAAAAACACGATGGAATTCAAATGCGTCATACCAGGCGCGGCATTTCGCGACGAGTTCGCCCGTGCGATGGAGCATCCACGCATCCATCTCCGAAAGTTCCTTGTCCGCTACGGCGTCGCGAGCGGGGTCGAAATTCGCCAGATTGCCCAGCGCAAAGCGGAACGTATTGCGAATCTTTCGGTAGGACTCGGCGAGCTGCGTCATCATCGGCTCGGAAAAGCGCATGTCGGCGTGGTAATCCTGCGAAGTGGTCCAGAGGCGAAGCAGATCCGCGCCCCATGTCTCGCAGATTTCGCTGGGCAGCACGCCATTGCCGGCGGATTTCGACATGGGACGGCCAGCCGCGTCGAGAGTCCAGCCGTGCGTGACCACCTGTTTGTACGGAGCGCGATCGCGCGTGCCGATGCCGACGAGCAGCGAGCTTTGGAACCAGCCGCGATATTGATCGGGACCTTCGAGATAGACATCGGCGGGCCACATGCCGTCTGTTAACACCGCGAGACTGGTTGAGCCGGACTCGAACCACACGTCGAGAATGTCTTTTTCCTTGCGGAAGCGCGCGGAACCGCATTTGCATTTCGTTCCTGGCAGTAGCAATTCCTCGGCCGAGTGCGTGAACCATGCGTCAGCGCCTTCTTTTTCGAACCAGCGGATAACGTTGCGGAGCGCCTGAAAATCCTTGAACTGTTCGCCGCACTGTTCGCAATACATCACGATGAGCGGTACACCCCAGAAGCGCTGGCGCGAAATGCACCAGTCGGGGCGTTCGGCGACCATGCCGGAGAGACGCTGCTCGCCCCACTCGGGAGTCCATTTCACTTTGCGGATTTCGTCGAGCGCGTGCTGGCGAAGATGGTCGTGTTCGAGGTCGATGAACCACTGCTCGGTGGCGCGAAAAATGACGGGATTGTGGCAGCGCCAGCAATGCGGATAACTGTGCTGCAATTTTCCCTGGCCGATCAGCGCACCGCGCGACTCGAGGAGCTTGATGATGAGCGGATTGGCTTCGAAGACCGTTTTGCCTTTATATTCGGGCAAACCGTCGACGAAACGACCGTCGTCATCGAGGGGAGCGTATGTGTCGATGCCGTATTTTTGACCGGTGCGAAAATCGTCGGCGCCGTGGCCGGGAGCGGTGTGGACGATTCCAGTACCCTGCTCGAGGGTGACGTAGTCGGCGAGGACCGCGGGCTCGAGGCGATCGAGGAAGGGATGACGAAATTTCATGTGCGCGGCTTCGATTTCGCTGCCTTTGTAAGTGGCGAGGAGTTTTAATTCTTTGTAACTGCAAGCATCTGCCACGCTCTTACGAAGCTGATCTGCGACAAGGTAAACGTCGCCACCGTCGGTCTCGACTGCCGCATAAACAAAATCCGGATGGAAAGCGAGCGCCATGCTGGCGGGGATCGTCCATGGCGTAGTGGTCCAAATGACGGCGTAAACGTTCTTGTCCTTGAGGACGGCGGGAATGTTACTCGTGGCCGCACCGTCCTGAGCCAGCTGGAAACGAACGTAGATCGAGGGGCTGGTGTGGTCGGCGTATTCGACTTCCGCTTCGGCGAGCGCGGTGCGATCACTGATGCACCAGTAGACCGGTTTCAGTCCCTTATAAACGTAGCCCTTCTCCATGAATGTCAGGAACGCGTCGGCGATGGTCGATTCGTGTTCCGGGTCCATGGTGAGGTAGGGCTTCTCCCAGCGGCCGAGAACGCCGAGGCGTTTGAAATCGCGGCGGTTTTGGTCGATGTATTTCGCCGCGAACTCGCGACACATGCGCCGAAATTCGGCGGGCGCGACGCTATCTTTTTTTCCGCCCAGTTGTTTTTCGACCTTGGATTCAATCGGCAGGCCGTGACAATCCCAGCCGGGAATGTATGGCGAATGGAAACCGGCCATGGTCTTCGATTTCACGACCATGTCTTTCATAATTTTATTCAGGCCGGTGCCGAGATGAATGTCTCCTGTGGGGTAGGGGGGACCGTCGTGAAGGACAAAAAGCGGAGCCTGTGGGCGCGATTCGAGGATGCGCTGGTACAGCTTTTCCGTCTCCCATTGAGCGAGCCGCAGCGGCTCCCGCTGGGGCAACTGGGCCTTCATCGGGAAATCGGTGCGGGGCAGATTGATGGTGCTTTTCAGGTCGAGAGGTTTCGCCATTGGGCCTTTTCTGGGGCTTTTTATTGATGTTAACGGAGCGGAACGTCGCGCGCCGCAGTGAACCTCGTATGTTACAATGAAAAGGCATGGGTGTCAGCCCGCGGGAGGGCCCATACATCCTTTTTTGTCCGGCAGAATCTAAATAAAACGACGAGCGACCGCGGGCGATAGGGTGTAGGCCAACGCATGGACCAGGATCAACAGAGAAGCGCGCAGCCGCAAGACACGCCGAGTGAAGGAGTTCCTCGCCTGGATTTGAAGCTCACACGCCTTGCGGTGGTCCACGAATCGTGGTTCGCGCTCTTTCTCTCGAACATCAAAGAATTCCTGACCGAACGGCCGCTGAAAGTTCCGCACCGGACAGGGCCGAGCGCATTCCAACCCGCGCGATTCGGCTCTTCCATGTCGGACAACTTCAAGGAACTTCTGCGCCGATTGCCGGCCTCCGCGCGACAGCCCTCTGACTCTGAGCTGCTGATCACCTCCCAGGGATGGTTCGCAAGCTTTTGGGAGAATATTCGCGACACGGTAGCGCCGCGAAAATTGCCGCCGTTGAAGGTGACGAGCAAGCCGATTGCCGTGCCAGAAATCTGGACGCCGAACAAGCAGTTCACAAAGGTGCAGGCGCTGTCGTTGGCGTTTCACGTTTTGGTGATTGTGCTGATCATTTTGCCGCTGCTGCCGGAATTTATGTCTCCGCCAACGCAGGCGAATGCCATGACCGTGACACCACTGAACGTTTCGCCGTACTTACGCGAGCTGAAGATGGGGAACAAGAAAGCCGGCGGAGGAGGCGGAAGGATTGGCACTGCTCCCGCGACTCGCGGGCGCCTGCCGAAATTTTCGATGGATCAGCTTACCCCGCCGGAAGTGAAGCCGCCCGAGCATGCGAAACTGCAGGTCGAGCCGACTGTGATCGCGCCACCGAATATCCATATGCCGACTCCGAATCTTCCGAACAATGGCGACCCGCTCGCGAATTTGGTGAACGATTCGATGGGTAATGGCAGCGGCACAGGCATCGGCAGTGGCAATGGAGGCGGCGTCGGCGCAGGCAATCAGTATGGAATTGGCGGCGGCTACCCTAACGCGGGCGAAAATGGTTATGGAACGCCCATATGCCTCTACTGCCCGAATCCGAAATATTCGGACGCGGGGTTTAAGCTAAAGATTCAGGGCGTGGTGGTTCTTGACGTGATCATCGGAACTGACGGTCGCGCGCACAACATCCACGTCTCCAAGGGCCTTGGCTATGGCCTTGACGAAGAAGCGATCACGGCGGTACGAGACATTTACCGCTTCAAGCCATCTACCGGCCCCGATGGGCAACCCGCCGCGGTGCATATGCTGTTCGAAATAGAATTCCGCCTGTACTGATTTTTTTCTGCCCAGTTGTTCGAGGGTACTCACGCTTTGACCGTACTTCGTTGCAGTTACGACTGCGCACAGGCTTGAAAGGCCAGCCGTTTCACACAGGCGCATTCTGCTACGATGTGCAACATGAGATTCGCTTATCGGCCAATTTTGCTGGTTGTAATGTGCGTTTTCTTCGCGAGTTTGCCGGCTGCGGCGCAGTCGGGCTCCATCGCGTTCACGGTACGCATCACGCCATCGACGGGCGTGGCGGAGCCGGTACGGGGATTGCCGTTCTACCTTCTGAGCAAGAGCTTTGCGGACATTCAGCACGAGGCCGATGCTTCCTTACCCAAACTCGATTTCAATCGCTTCGTTGACAGCTTGACTGTTTCGAAGGAACTGAAGACGTGGATGAAGAAAAATCACACGGCGACGATCACCGGAGAGGACTTCCGGAAAAGTCTGAAAGCCGATGAGATTATTAATATTCCAGAGTTCTGGAAAGCGTACTTCGACGAAAATGGTCCGGGCGCAGGCTCCGATTTCCCCGCGCGCAAATACAAAGAGAGCGACCGCACGAAGAATCCGGAAAAATACCATCGTGAGGTTGACGAATACCACGCCAAGGTCCGGAAATTTTTGGCCGCCAATCCCGACAGTAAAGACGTGATGGATGCCGACTTGGAACCCATTAACCCAGGACCGCGGTGGGCAGACATGGTAGCCGCGCGTGCCAGAAGGGTGAATACAATGGCTCTTGATTTGGCGCAATCGCGTTACGCGGTTGGCCAGACGCAAACGGACCTGAATGGGGGCGGCGAATTCAACGGTATCGCCCTCGGAACATATTGGATTACATCCCTCCAGATAGAGGCCGAAGTGGGCGACACGCGAGAAAAGTGGGACGTCGCCGTTTCCGTGCGGGCGGGCGCGACGACGCAGATGGTGCTCTCGAACTTCAACGCCGTGCCCGTGACCGACCGCTTGCGCAAAAGCAACGGCACTTGACGGCCGCGCATTGACAAGAGAATTTTGGCGCTCGAGCGCCAGCGTTTCCCGCGCCACGGCTCTTCGCTTTTCCGCATTTTCTTCACGGACCGCTAAAATCGACGTGAATTTGGCGCTCGCCCTTTTCATTCGTTACGTTCGCACGTAAACTTCCGCTGTGGCTTCCCGTGAATTGTGGATCGTCTTCGCCGCCGGATTATTGCTCCTGGTAGTTGTCGATCTGATTGCTTTCGGGCGCAAGCCGCGGACGATTTCGCTGCGAAGAGCCACAGCGTGGAGCGCGCTTTGGATCTGCGTTTCACTGGCTTTTGATCTGTGGATCTGGCGCCACACGGGAGCGCGGCCAGCGATTGAGTTTTTGTCCGGATACCTGGTTGAAAAATCGCTGAGCGTTGACAACCTTTTCGTTTTTATCCTGATCTTTCAATATTTGTCGATCGAGCCTGCGCGGCAGCATCGCGTACTTGTCTGGGGCATCTTCGGAGCGCTGACGCTGCGGGGACTGTTGATTGCGGCCGGAGCGGTGTTTATCAACGCGTTTTCGTGGTCGCTGTATATCCTGGGCGCGTTTCTTGTTTATGTCGCGTTGCATTTGCTGTTCAGAAAATCGAAGACCGTCCGCATGGAAGCGAATCCCGTGCTTCGCTGGCTGGGGAAAATCGTTCCCACCGCTGAGCACGACACGAGTGCGAGCTTTTTCGTCCGGGGAAACGGCCGTTGGCTGGTGACACCGATGCTGCTGGCCGTGGTGGCGATTGAAAGCGCGGATGTGCTGTTCGCGCTGGATTCGATTCCAGCGGTATTCGGAATTACGCGCGATCCGTTTATCGTTTTTTCTTCGAACGCTTGCGCTATTCTCGGGCTGCGCGCGCTGTATTTTGTTGTCGCGAAATGGATCATACGGCTGAGGTATCTCGACATGGGGGTCTCGCTGGTTTTACTTTTCATTGGCTTGAAAATGCTGGCGGCCCATTGGTTGGAGATTCCTTCGGGCATATCGCTCGCGGTGATCGCGCTCCTGTTGACAGCGGCGACAGTGGCTTCGCTGCTGGATAAGCGCGGACCCGTCGAGCTTGATGCGAAAAATACCCATTCCGGGAGAAATCCTTGAATTTCCGCGCCGCCTCCATCGCTGATCTTGTGCGGAACTTGACCTCGCCGGAAAGCGATATGCGTATACATGCCGCGAAGGAACTGTATCGCCG
>JBAUEX010000330.1:0-21329 GCA_049678845.1 Candidatus Acidiferrales bacterium | reverse complement strand
GTCTTTCCGTATCACAACCGCGTCTCCCTGCAAGAGGCGTTCGAAGGGCCTGAGCCGGATGACGGGGAAACTGTCACGTCCGGTTCTGAGAGGGCCGGAGGCCAGCAATGGCCTCTGGCTACTCGGTTTTTTCAAACCACAACGAACCATGAAAATGGCCGCAACGCGGCCACTGAAACGATTGAAGGCTTTTCTAAGGAATGAAGCGCGGATTCAGCGCGGGGGACTATTCTTCGCCGATGTCCTCGTGCCAAAGCGCGGGATTTTTCTCGATGAAATCGGCGAGCCTGCTGATGCATTCCTGACTTGCGATGTCGATGACCTCGACGCCGTTTTCGCGCAGCCAGTCCGAGCCGCCGCTGAAGTTCACAGACTCCCCGACAATTACTTTGCCCACGCGAAATTGACGGATCAGTCCGCTGCAATACCAGCAAGGCGCGAGCGTGGTGACCATGATTTTATCGCGATAACCGCGCTGCCTGCCGGCCTTGCGAAAAGCGTCCGTTTCCGCATGCATGGAAGGATCGTTTTCCTGAACGCGGCGGTTGTGGCCGCGACCGAGAAGATTTCCTTCCCGATCGAACAGAGCCGCGCCGATAGGAATGCCTCCTTCGGCCAAACCTAAATGAGCCTCGGCAATGGCGATTTCAAGAAGTGCGAGATAATTTTCAGGTTTCATTTGGCGCTTTCAAGATTGTATCTGAAGAATGCCGCGCGGCGGCAGCGATTCAAGACGCCACCAGAAGAGATCATCGCGACAAGAATTAGTGTTCGCCGAATTCTGGCGGCGGGCGCGAGGATTCTAGGTTAGAATGCGACTCGATGAGCGTGGGAGCTACACCTATACTGGCGATTTATCCGGGGTCGTTCGACCCGGTGACCAACGGACACCTCGATTTGATTGGCCGCGGCGCAAAGATTTTCGACCGCCTGATCGTTGCCGTGTTGCACAATTCGGAAAAAGATCCGCTGTTTGCCGTAAGCGAACGCCTCGAGATGCTGCGGGAAGTGACGCGGCCGTGGCCCAACGTGGAAGTGGACGTCTTCGAAGGCCTGTTGATGGCCTATGCGCGGCAAAGAAAAGCGCAAGTGGTTCTACGCGGCATTCGCGCGATTTCCGATTATGAATACGAACTGCAGATGGCGCTGATGAATCGAAAGCTCGAGCCAAAAATCGAAACGGTATTTATGATGCCGGCTGAAACGTACAGTTATTTGAGTTCACGCCTGGTGCGGGAGATTGCGCGGCTGGGGGGAACGGTGAAAGAACTGGTCCCCGCGATGGTGGAAGAACGATTGAAGGCAAAAGTAGGCTGATTTTAAAACCACGGGGTGGATGAAAATGGAACTGTCAGAGCGGGTGAAACGCATTGTACCGTCGGCGACGCTGGTTGTGTTGATGGAAAAAGAAAAACTGCTGGCGCGCGGAATCGACGTGGCGGATTTCGGCCCCGGTGAGCCCGATTTTCCGACGCCGGAGCACATCAAGCGCGCGGCCGTAAAGGCGCTGGACGAAAACAAGACGAAGTACACGGCGTCGGGCGGGATTATGCCGCTGCGGCAAGCCGCTGTGGAATGGCACGCCAAGTATCTGGGCACCGATTACGAAGCGAAGGAGTGTGTCATCAATTCCGGAGGAAAACATTCCCTCTACAATGTGATGCAGGCGCTGGTCAATTCCGGCGATGAAGTGCTGATCCTTGCGCCGTACTGGGTGAGTTATCCGGATATCGTAAAATGCGCGGACGGCACGCCAGTGATCGTCGAGACGGATGCGCGCGAGGGTTTCATACCGCGCGCGTCGGCGATCGAGAAGGCAATCACGCCGAGAACGAAAATTCTGATCATCAATTCGCCGTCGAATCCGACTGGCGCCGTCATTCCCGAAGACGAATTCGCAAAGATTCTCGACGTCGCGAAGAAACACAACATCTGGCTGCTCTCCGATGAGTGTTATTCGCATTTCGTTTACGGCAACGCGAAAGCATTTTCGATTGCCAGCCTGCCTGGCGCAAAAGAGCACGTGATTATTTCCGGCTCGCTCTCGAAAACTTTCGCGATGACCGGATGGCGAATGGGCTACACGCTAGGGCCGCAGCAGCTTGCGGATGCGGTGCTGAAACTGCAGAGCCAGTCGACGTCGAATCCGACCTCGATCGCGCAATACGCGGCGCTGGAAGCGCTTTGCGGCAGCATGGATTCGGTGTACACGATGGTGGCGGAATTCGCGAAGCGGCGCGCGCGAATCATCGCGGGCTTGCGCGAAATTCCCGGAGTGAGCTGCCACGAGCCGGAAGGAAGTTTTTATGTTTTTCCCAACGTCGCCGGCGCAGCGACCGGAACCAGGAGCGGCGCATCTCAATGCGACACGGTAAAGGTCGCCAAGGATCTGCTGGAACGCGAGCATGTGGTGGTGATTCCCGGCGAAGCCTTCGGCGCGCCTGGGTATTTGCGGCTTTCCTACGCCACTTCGATGGAACGCATTGAAGAGGGCCTGCGACGGATGTCCAGCTTTTTTCGCGCCGAGACGGCCGTGAGCTCGGCTGCAACTCGCGGATAAGTTGTGAAACCGCGGCCCGTACGGCTGGAACCGAAATTCGTGCCGCGCATTTGGGGCGCGCGAAGCCTCGCACCACTTTTTCCAGACAAGCAATCATTGCCAGAGCCCATTGGCGAAGTCTGGCTTACCGGGAACGATTGCCGATTCGTCGACGGACCGTTCGCTGGAGAAAAACTCGGCGAAGCGTGGCCGCGCATGAGCGACGACTGGTCGGGACGTAACGTCTCGCGCGACATGCCGTTTCCCCTGCTGGCGAAATTTATTTTCCCCGAACAAAAACTCTCCGTACAGGTGCATCCCGACGACGATTACGCGAGAAAAAATGAGGCAGCGGCCGGCGGCGTGGGAAAAACGGAAATGTGGTACATCATTTCCGCGCGCAAGGGCGCGGAAGTGCGCGTGGGGCTCAAGCCCGGCGTGGACCGCGACGCGTTTCGTCGAGCCATCGCCGATGGAAGCGCGGAAGAACGCGTCGAGTGCGTTCCCGTGAGCGCCGGAGATGCAATTTTTGTTCCCGCTGGTACTGTCCACACGATCGGACCGGGAATGGCGATTTGCGAGATTCAGCAAAATTCGGACATCACATATCGCGTCTTCGATTTCAATCGTCTGACACCTGAAGGCAGGCCGCGCGAGCTGCACATTGACAAATCCATGGATGTGATTCGTTTCGGCAAACAACAGGGCGGCAAAGCGGCCCCGGAAGCGCTCGGTGCGGTTAGTACTCTGGTTGAGTGCCCTTATTTCACCGTGATGAAATCAGTTTTCACCGAGCCGGAGCATCGAACGAAGCCAGCGGGCTTGATGGAGGTCCTCATCGTTATCGAAGGCACGGGAAAGATTGAGGCTTCGGACGCGGAAACAGAATACGCGAACGCGCAGGCTTGGCTCGTGCCGGCGATAGTGCGCCATTGCCGCTTCGTGCCGGCGACACGAACTACGATGTTGCTCGCTTATGTGCCGGGCGGTCCTTCGATATGAAGAGCCCCACGAAAATCACTGCGTGCGCTGTGCTGCTGGCCGGTGGACGAGGCACTCGCTTTTGGCCGCGCAGCCGGACGCGCACGCCGAAACAGCTTCTCGACATTGTGAGTTCGAAGAGCATGCTCCGCGAAACGGCGGATCGCCTGGCTCCGCTGTTTGCGGAAAATCGGCTGTGGGTGGTGACCAATGCGGAGCAAACGGCGGGCGTGCAGCGCGAGTTGCCGCGTGTGCCCCGCAAACAGATTTTGGCCGAACCCGTTGGACGCAACACCGCAGCGGCGATCGGGCTCGCGGCGATTCATTTGGCGCAAGAGCATGGCGATGCGTTGATGGCCGTTCTGCCGGCGGATCATCACATTGCGGACGCGGCGCAGTATCGCAAAGTCGTTCGTGCGGCGATGAAGATGGCCAGTCGTCCAGGAAACCTCGTAGTGCTGGGAATTCCGCCCTCGCATCCGGAAACGGGATTCGGCTACATCGAGCGCGCTAGCACGGTAAACCGGGTCGAGAGAATTCCCGCATATCTCGTCCGGCGATTCACGGAAAAGCCGGAACTGCTGGTCGCGCGAAAATATGTGAAGTCCGGGCGATATTTCTGGAACGCGGGAATGTTCTTCTGGCGCGTTTCCACCTTCCTGGAATGCCTGCGGAAATATCTGCCGAAAACGTGGCGCGCGCTTGGCGAGCTGCAACAGTCGGTCGGCACGCCGGCATACCCGCGAGCACTCAGGCGGATTTATCCGAGGCTCGAAAACATTTCCGTGGATTACGCCATTATGGAGCCGGCGACTCGTTCGCGTGCCGTTCACGGAGAATCCGAGAAGCACGGAACAGAACGCGTTTTTGTGTTACCCGCGAAAATCGGCTGGAGCGACATTGGGTCATGGGCCGCAGTCCACGACCTGCTGGCGCGCAAGCAGGGTGAGAATGTGTCGCTGGGGGATTCGTTTGCGCTGGATGCGACGAACAATTTTCTGTGGAGCCGTAAGAAATTCGTAGCGGCAATTGGCGTGCGCGACCTGGTCGTTGTGGAGACTCACGACGCTTTGCTGATTTGTCCCCGAGAGAGAGCGCAAGACGTAGGCAAAGTGGTGAAATGGTTGGAAGAAAAGCGCCGCCACGATTTGCTCTAAGAACGAACATTCCGATTAACCGATTCTTGAACGTGCTTCGCGGCACAATCCTTTCCGCGCGCAGGCCGATCGCATATACTTTTCAACCGTGACGCAAATCCACTTTGGAACCGACGGCTGGCGCGGCGTGATCGCCGAGGGTTTTACGGTTGCGAACGTGCGCAAAGTCGCCGCGGCGATCGCGCAATACGTGATTCGCGCCGAGAATCCAAAAAATGGCGTCCTGATCGGCTACGACGCGCGGTTCGGCGGACCCCTGTTCGGGCGCGCCGCGGCGGAAGTCGTGGCCGCTACAGGAACGCCGGTTTGGTTGGCGGACGGACCGTGTCCAACGCCCGCGATTTCTCTGCTGGTGCGGCAGCGTGGCGCCGCCGGCGGCATCATGATCACCGCGAGCCACAATCCCTACCGCTGGAATGGCGTGAAGTATAAGGCGAGCTACGGGAGCTCCGGGTCTCCTGCAATTACCGCGCAGATCGAAAAAGAACTTGAGGCTGTACTCAACAGCGACGCGGCCGAGTTGCCGCCGCGCGAGGATTTCATCCGTTCCTTGAACGTGCGCGCGCCGTATTTGGAAACGCTCGACAAGCTCGTCGACTGGGAGCGCCTGCGCGGAACGAAATTCCGCTTTGTGGCGGACCCTATGCACGGCTCAGCGGCGGGGCTTCTGCATGAACTTTTCCAGCAACACGGGATTGCCTGTGACGAAATCCGGGGAAATTGCGATCCACTTTTCGGCGGCGTGAATCCCGAACCGATTCCGCCACATATTACCGCGCTGGCAGAGGCTGTGCGGAACGGCTACGATGCGGGGTTTGCAGCTGACGGTGATGGCGACCGCATTGGCGCAGTCGACGCGGACGGAACATTCATCACACCGCACCAGATTTTTTCGATCCTCTTCTGGCATTTGGCGGGTACGAGGAAGCTCGAAGGCGACGTGGTCAAAACATTTTCGACGACGAAAATGATCGACCAGATCGCCCGACAATTTGGCCGAAAAGTTTACGAGACGCCGATCGGCTTCAAATACATCTGCGAATTGATGCTCGAACGCGACATCTTGATTGGCGGAGAAGAGAGCGGCGGCATCGCCACAAAATTGTATTTGCCAGAGCGCGATGCCACTGTGAGCGCGCTGCTTCTTGCCGAAGTGATGGCCTGGCATGGCAAGCGGCTCGGCGAACTGGTGCGCATGCTCGAAAAGGAATTCGGCGAGCATCATTACGGGCGCGTCGATCTGGAATTGCGTCCCGGGCAGAAGGAAAAGGCCATTGCGCTTTTTGGTTCAGCGAAAATGACCAAGCTGCTCGATTGGCCGGTGGTACGTCATGAGAGTCTGGACGGCGAGAAAATATTCCTGGGTGACATCGGCTGGTTGCTCGTGCGCGTTTCCGGAACGGAAGAGATGTTGCGGGTCTACGCGGAGACGACGCGGGCGGAAACGACCAGGGGCGTGCTCGACGAAGTATGCGCGACCGTTAAGAAACTGTAATATCCCAATCTTTCCATGAGCCAAATTGTCCTGCTCGGACCAGACCAATAATGAAAGCCAAAATGCGCAAAATCACAGAACCAGTGGCAGAATTGGAATGCATGTAACGGGCCTTCACCGGCCAAGCGGAGATTGATTTGAAACGACGCCTGTACCAGCTCGACGTTTTCACCTCGAAACCATTCGAAGGCAACGCGCTCGCCGTCGTCACCGACGGTGACAATTTGTCGCGTCCCCAGATGCAGGCGATTGCGCGGGAGATGAATTTGGCGGAGACCGTCTTCGTGCAACGGCCTACCAGCAATCGCGCGCTTGCGCGGCTGCGCATTTTTACCACGACGCGCGAACTGCCGCTGGCTGGGCATCCGGTGATTGGCACATGGTTTCTGCTCGCCGAGCTCGGGGTTGTGCCGGCCTCGGAAGGTCGGGTGCAAATTCAGCAACAAACGGGCGCGGGAATACTGCCCGTCGAAATTACGTTTCGCGGCGGAAGGCCAGTGCGCGTGACGATGACGCAGAAAGAGGCCCGCTTCAAGACTCCGAAGCTTTCGCGCGAAACGCTGGCCGGAGCGCTCGGCTTGCGCGCTGGTGACATCGATTCCGATTTGCCGATTGAATCCGTGTCCACGGGAATTTTTAATTTAATGGTTCCGCTGCAAGGCAAAGCGACGCTGAAGCGCATTCATATGAACATGCGCGCGCTGTTTCACGCGCTCAACGGCAACAGCACGATGGCCTATTGCTTCGCGCTTGGCGGACGCGGGAAGGCCTTCGCGCGCGGGATGTTGCCGTGGGAGATCATCGAGGATCCGGCAACGGGCTCCGCGGGCGGTTCACTCGGAGCGTATTTGGTGCGCCACAACAAGCTAAAAGCCGGCGAGCAACTGTCGATCACGCAAGGCGTGGAAATGGGAAGGCCCAGCGAAATTCATGTCGAAGTTGCAAATGAAAAGGGACGGCTGGTGCCGCGCGTCAGCGGCTCAGCCGTGCGTATCTTCGAGGGCCACATAGATTTCTGATCGCTCTCGATTCAGTTAAATCACATACCCGACACCAAGAAAGGCCGGCTTGCACGGAGCCGGCCCTTTTTGATCTTCCGAGAATGGCCTGCGACGGCCTGGCCGTTCGTTTTCGGCTCTGATTAGCGGCCGCGGCGAGCGCTGCGGACATCATGTCGGACATCACGTCGATCGTGGCGAATGTCGCGGCGGTCGGCGCGGACATCACGCTTGTCGTGACGGATATCGCGATTATCGGCATTGCGATCCTTGCGGTCGCTGCGAATGTCGTGCCGCAGCGCCTGCGATCGCTTGCTGTCGACGCCGTTCCTGGCATTGGACCGGGTGAGCTGACGTTTGTCCTTGTTAATGTCGCGCTGGTCGGCATTGCGGTCGCGGCGATCGCTGCGAATATCGGTTCTGTCGGCCCGCACATCGCGTCTGTCCTGGCGAATGTCCTTGTGGTCACCGTGAATGTCGCCCGGTTGCGCGTTGGTCGCGGCCGACTGCGGCGGAATGGCCGAAGATTGGGCCCATGCACCGACCGAAAACAGGCCGGCAGCGGCCAATGTGAAAATGCTTCGTCGGATCATCGTCTCGATCTTCATGTCGTTCTCCTTGGGCTAGGCGAATATCGTTTGCACTCCATTGAACACCGTGAAATGCGAAAAGTTGCAGAGGCCCGGTAGGACGGCTGGATTCGTTGCAGAAACCCAGTTCCGCCATCCTCGCGCAGGCGGAATGTCTATTCTTGATTCTTGTGATTTTGATCGAGCGATTTGGAAGCGGCGTCGAGGATTCCATTGAGGAAGCGCGCGGATTCAGCAGTGGAGAATTTCTTGGCAAGTTCGAGCGCCTCGACGATGATCACTTTCACAGGCGCTGTGCCGGAGCGAAGCTCGTAAATCGCCAGGCGCAAGATGCCCCGGTCAATTTCGGGCATGCGTTCGATGCGCCAATTCTTGGAGAGCATTTCAATGGTAGTGTCGTTCGCCTCCGCCTGCGCCACGGCGCCTTCAAAAAGCTGGTTGGCGAAACGCCGCGTCGACCCAGCCGCGCGCGCGGATTTCCAGAAGGATTCCTCAACGCGCGCCGGGGATTTGTGGTTCATGTCCCACTGGAAAAGCATTTGCAGGGCGCACTCGCGGGATTTTCGGCGAAGAGTCATCTTCCGTGGCGTGTTCCGTGCCGCCGCGTGGCTGATTTCGATTGGCGTGACTTGTGGGATGCGCGGGCCGCATTGAGGGCCAGCTTGGGGAGCAAATTCGCCATTTCGATTGCGGCGAGCCCCGCGTCGAAGCCTTTATTGCCGCTCTTGAGGCCCGCGCGGTCGATGGCCTGTTCGAGCGTCTCGCAGGTCAACACGCAAAATGCCATGGGCACGCCCGTGTCGAGCTGCGCAATTTGCACGCCGCGCGCAACCTCCGCGCACACGTGTTCGAAGTGCGCCGTCTCACCGCGCAAAACGCAACCAATACAGATGACGGCGTCGCAGCGGCCGGATTTTCCCAGCTTTTTCGCGGCAATGGGAATTTCAAACGACCCGGGAACTCGAGCCAGTTCGATTTGCTTTTCCGTCGCGCCTGCGCGTTGAAGTGCATCCAGTGCGCCGGCGAGAAGACGTTCCGTGATGAAACTGTTGAAGCGGCTCACAACAATTCCGAAATGAAACCCCGCGGCGGAAAGTTCGCCTTGCATCGGTTTGGGCTGGAGCTTTCCAGGCCTTTTTTCAGGTTTTTGATCCGGCATGCGCTATTTTCCCTTGAACTGCGCGGGACGCTTCTCAATGAAAGCGCGCGTGCCTTCGCGCATGTCTTCGGTAGCGCAGCAGAGGCCGAAGAGCGTAGCTTCGAGAAAAAGGCCCTCGTCTTGCGCCATTTCCATCCCCTGCTCCACCGCTTCCATGGCGAACTTGACGGCGAACGGCGCGTTCGCGGCGATTTTCTTCGCGATGGATTCGGCGGTGGGAATCAGATCCGCTGGCTCGACAACGCGATTCACCAAACCGACACGCAAGGCCTCGTCGGCCGAAATCATCTCTCCTGAAAGGATCAATTCGTGCGCGATGCCTTTGCCGCACAGCCGTGCGAGCCGTTGCGAGCCTCCGTATCCCGGAATGATGCCGAGTTTCACTTCCGGCTGGCCCAGGCGCGCGTTTTTGCTCGCGATGCGTATGGTGCATGAAAGGGCCAGCTCGCAGCCGCCTCCCAGAGCGAATCCGTTGATCGCAGCAATCGACGGCTTGCCCATGGTTTCGAGCCGGTGAAATATCTTCTGGCCGAACAACGAAAAATCCTTCCCGTCGACGGGCGTGCGCTGAGCAAGTTCGTTTATGTCCGCCCCCGCGACGAACGATTTTTCGCCCGCACCCGTAAGAATCAATACACGCACCGACGAATCCTCGCGCGCTTGGTTCAACGCGTCGCCCAATTCCTCGACCGTTTTGCGATTAAGGGCGTTCAATACTTTGGGACGGTTGAACGTGATATAGGCAATCCGATCTTTTATCTCAAACAGCAGATTTTCATAGGCCATGGGCTCGGCTCCGTCGCTCGATTTTGCGCATTACGTGACGCACTACGTGAGTTGTACGGCTTTCGGCTTGGCCGGGTCGGAATAATCGTAAAAGCCGCGGCCCGCCTTGCGTCCGTTCCATCCGGCGAGGACCATGCGTTTTAGCAACGGCGGCGGCGAGAAACGCGCTTCTTTGAATTCGTCGAACATGATGTTCGCGATGTAATACGTCGTGTCGTTGCCAACGAAGTCGAGCAGCGTCAACGGGCCCATGGGATAACCGCAGCCAAGCTTCATCGAATTGTCGATGTCTTCGATGGACGCGACTCCCTGTTCCAGCACGCGCACGGCGTCGAGAAGATACGGCACCAGCAGCCGGTTCACAATAAAGCCCGTGCGATCGGAAGTGCGCACCGGCACTTTACCGACGCGGCCCGCGAACGCGACTGCGTCTTCGTAGACTTTTGGATCCGTCGCGATCGTGCGAACCACTTCGACCAGCTTCATCAATGGCACGGGGTTAAAAAAGTGCAGGCCCATGAAACGATCGGGGCGCGCGGTCATAAACGCCATTTCCGTGATCGAGAGCGAAGACGTGTTGCTGGCGAAGATCGTATTCTTGGGGCAAATTTTATCGAGCGCGGAGTAAAGCAGGCGCTTGTCCGGCAACTGCTCGATAATCGCCTCGACCACCAGGTCGGAGTCTTTTAAATCTTCGAGCTTCGTTGTTCCGCGCAAACGACCTCGCGCGGCGTCGCGATCCGCTGCCGAAAGCGTTCCCTTCTCGACGAATTTATTCAGGCTCTTCTCGATTGAGGCCAGACCTTTACTCAGCCGCTCCTCGCTGACTTCGCGAACCACAACCGTACAGCCCGCTTGCGCCGCAATCTGCGCGATCCCTGAGCCCATCAGGCCGCAGCCCACGACTCCCACTTTTTCAATAGCCATTCATTCTCCTTCTTGGAATTACAATTCTTTCTTTGTCATCCGGAAGACTACGCCATCGACTCAACGATCATCGCGATTCCCTGCCCTCCGCCGATGCAGGCTGTCGCAAGACCGTAACGCTGACTGCGCCGCCGCAATTCGAGCAGCAACGTAAGGACCAGCCGCGTGCCCGTGGCACCGAGCGGATGGCCCAGCGCAATGGCGCCGCCGTTGACGTTCGTCTTGTCGCGATTGAGGCCCAGCACTTTTTCAACCGCCAGATACTGCGCCGAGAACGCTTCGTTTACTTCGATCAAATCAATTTGATCGAGTGTTAGCCCGGCCAGCTCTAGAGCTTTGCGCGTCGAGGGAACGGGACCAATGCCCATCAGCTTCGGCTCGACTCCAGCTGTGGCCCACGAGACAATCTTGCCAAGGGGCTTCCATCCGCGATCCTTGGCGACCTTGGCGTGCGTCAAAACGACAGCCGCGGCGCCATCAACAATTCCGCTGGCGTTCCCGGCTGTGACGATTCCGTCTTTGCGAAAAGCGGGCGGCAGCGCCGAGAGAATCTCCATCGTCGTCTCGGGGCGGCGATGATCGTCCTGCGACACCATATGCGCTTTCTTGCCTTTGCCGACTTCAACGGCCACGATTTCTTCCTTCATCCGGCAGGCGCGAAACGCGGCCTCAGCCGCTTGCTGGCTGCGCAAGGCGTATTCGTCGGCCGCTTGACGCGTTATGCCGTGCTCGAGCGCCAGATTCTCCGCCGTATCGGACATGGTGCAACCGCTGATCGGATCGTATAGACCGGACATCAGCGAGTCTTCGAGCTTCCCTTCGCCCAGACGAAAACCCGTGCGCACGCCGCGAATCACGTGCGGGCACTGCGTCATGTTTTCCATTCCACCGGCGAGAACGGTTTTCGCTTCGCCAAGAAGAATGCGTTGCGCCGCCTGGCTGATCGATTCAACGCCGGAACCGCAAAGCCGGTTCACGGTGACGGCAGGTGTTTCAATTTTGAGGCCGGTCTTCAATCCGACGTGACGCGCGCCATAAATTGCGTCCGCGCTCGTCTGCATCACATTGCCAAAGACCACGTGCTCGATTTCGCCAGGGTCGACGTTCGAGCGCTTGACCGCTTCCTTCGCGGCGGCCACGCCCAAATCAATGGCGGTGACGCCTGCAAATTCGCCGTTGTAGCGCGTCATCGGCGTGCGCGCTCCGGCGAGAATCACCACATCCGTGGGAAACATGATTCCTCCTCGATATGCGCTTCTCGGTATGAATTAATTCGATTGTGGCGCGGCCAGCGTGACCACCGCATTGCCACCGCGATGCCTGACTTCGTCCAGTCCAACTTCCGCACGATTGATCCATTCGGTGACGCGATCTTCGTTTTCGTCCAGCGCACGCGCGCCGGCATCAGCCACCACGGCGCTTAAACTCACTGCGGCTCCCGCCCAAGCGGGCCGTACTTGCGTCGCAGCTTGTCGCAGTTTCTCCGCGAGCGGTTCCCCTTTTTCGCGCGAAGTGTCGGGCAACACAAACGCCAGAGACCAGGCGGTGTACTTCACACCCAGATCTCCCTGCCGAATCAACGGTTCGAGAGCGCGCGCCACCTGGTTCATGTATGCTTCAAGAGCAGCGTCGCCCTCCTGCCGCAATATTTCCGCGCCGCGATCCAGTTGCAAAATCACGAGGGTGAGCGGCGTACCCTGCACGCGCGAACGCTTTGATTCCGCCAGCAAACAATCAATATACGCTCCGCGTCCGAGCAATCCCGTTTTTTCATCCGCCACGGCGAGCGTGCGCACGAGCGAACGCAGGCGCGTGTGATTCACGGAAATCATCACCTGGTCGCCAACGGCCTGCAGAAAATAGCTCTCGTTCGGTTTCCATTGGCGCGACGAGGCATCGCCAATAAACAGCACCCCGGCCGCCGCTTGCGTATCTTTATCCGTCAGCGCAACACCCAGGACCGTCTCCACATCCAACTCTCGCAAATCGCGGAGCTGCTCGGAGGTGGTTGAGATGCCGCCGATCGCATCCTGGCGCGAATTCGAAAGCCCTGTAGCGATTTTCGCCAGCAAACTGGCCCCCGCCGGCTTCAATCCGGGGGACGCATATTCGGCGGTCATCTGCGGCGCTTCGCCTGGCGTGCCAATCACCGCAACGCAGCGCCGCACGGCGAGATACTTGCCGATTTCGCGCACGGCCGTGCCGAGCACTTCGCGCGGAGTCACTTCGCGATACATTAAGCGCGTGATTTCCGCGATCTCCGCCAAATCGCGATGGGTGTCCGCTGCAGAAGAGGCACTCGGGGCCACCGGTGCTGGCGCGGGAGGGGCCGACTTAGCGCGAGTGTGCGTTCCTTTAGGCCACCAGTTCGCGCGCTCATAGAGCATTCGCAAACGCTCGTTGCGTTCCTCGTAGCCGGGAAACTGCTCCGCAATTCGTTCGAGACGCTCCGTCGCCTTGCCCTGCAGCGAGTACTGAAGGAAAATTTCAGCCTGAACGATCAGGTCGTCCAGGGCGCGCTGGGATTTTTCTTCCTCGGTCGCGGGAGCGCGCGCCGCATCGCCAATCCCTCCGGTTCCCAGCGAGGTCGACGTCTGGGCATTGCCGGAAGCCTTTGCCGCGCGAGCATTGATACTGCGCAGAAATGATCCGCTCGCTTTACCCTCGAGCTTCGAAATGCGTTCGTGAATGCGATAATCGTAAGGATCGATTTCAACCAGTCGGTCAAGGGCCTCGCACGCCGCAGGAATTTTATTGCCCTCGATATCCAGGTCAAACAATCGAACGAGTGCGTCGAAGTATTTCACTTCGCGATTCATGGCATCGTATAGCTTGGCCGAAAATTCCGCCAGGGCGAGCGACTCCGGATGGGCGTCCACCAGCTGATCGACGGATGAAGCGAAACTGTTCTCAGCGCGAGCTGCAAACATCCATTCCTTCGTTTGCTCCAGCACAGCGATCGCTTTTTCGTCGGCGCCCGACTGCACATAACGGGCGGCCAGTTCGAATAGCTTGTCAAAGCTGTCGGGCTTTTGTTTGCACACGGCGAAAAACATTTCCCGCGCCATGTCGAGCTGTCCCGTTTGCAGCAAAGCCTCGCCGTACAGCGCCAGGAACGCCGTGTCAGACGCGTCGGGTGGAGCAAAAGGGCGGAGCAGCTCGACGGCCTTCGCGGCATCGCCACGATGGAGCCGCGCATCGGCGAACAACAATGCCACGCTGCGATCTGCGGGCGTCAACCGGTGGGCGTTTGAGAAAAGCGCAAGGGCACGTTCGGCGTCCCCCGCGGCCTGCGTCAATTGCGCGGCGCGTAGATAGGCGCGGCCGCCCGTTTCGGCGTTTCCAAGTTTTTCGGCCAGCTCGGCCAGTTGTACCTGGCGTTCCGGATTTTCAGGATCGAGCTGCGCGACCCTCTGAAGGCACTCGAACTCCGACTTCAGGTCATTCTGATCGCGGAACTGTTGCGCTGCGGTGGAGTAAAACTCAATCGCTTCGGGAGTCTTGTTTTGTTTTTGCAGCACAAACGCATACCGGGCCAGCCGGCTCGGCGGTTGCGGATAAGTTTTCAAGTGCCGCGTGAAAATGGCCGAGGCTCGAGCCGTGTCCCCCGACTCCACCAGCTTGTCAAACTGCAAACCGAAAAAATGGCCGGCCTGAACCAGATCGCCCGTGCGCGCATACAGATCCGCCAGCATCTGAACCGCTTCCGGCTGCCCTGGCGAAATTTCGATGACCGACTGGTACTCCGCAATGGCCTCCTGGAGTTTATTTTTCTCCAAGTGTTTGCGGGCTCGGTCGAGATGTCTGGTGATGTCCTGACTCATGCTGTTGGTGGCGTCTTCAGGGACGCGATGGGCTTCCGGGTGAACAATACTTTCGCCGGCGGAAGCTCCTGGAACAGGAAAATGACCCCGTGCAAGCGCTTAAACAATATACCGGACGCGCGCACGCGCTCAAAATGAGAATTTGGCTGCTGGCCCGATCCTAGGAAAACCACGAACAGGCGAGCGCCGTAAAAAACGTCCTTCGACGCAGTTCCCGTTGCAAATGGCAATCAGCTATAACGACTGGCGTTGCCGAATGCGCGCGTGGTTGCTAGGATACGCGACGCAATGATGCCGATGCGCGAATTGCTCAATTGGCTGCGCGAACACGAGCCCGCGATGGTGCGCCTGCTTGGCCGGATGGTCGAGATCGAGTCGCCGAGTCACGACAAGGCCGCCGTCGATCGCTTCGGGGCAATGATCGCGTCGGAATGGAAGCAACGCGGCGCTCGCAGGCGATTTCTGCGGCAACGCAATTTTGGTGACCATGTTCGCGCGGAGGTCTGGCTTGGAGACGGTCGCCCCAAAGGGCAGTTCCTCGTCCTCGGCCATCTCGATACCGTTTATCCGATCGGGACGCTCGCCCAAACGCCCTTCCGCGTGGCGCGGGGCCGCGCCTGGGGTCCCGGCACATTCGATATGAAAGGCGGACACGCGATTGCGCTTTTCGCTGTCGATGCGCTGCGCGCATTACGCGTCCCGATGCGCAAAAAAATCGCGTTTCTGTGGACATCCGATGAAGAGACTGGCAGCGCGGTTTCCCGTGGCGCGATTGAAGCGGCCGCAAAACAGAGTGATGCGGTGTTCGTTCTCGAACCCGCTTTCGGTCGCGACGGCCGGCTGAAAACCGAACGCAAAGGGGTCGGCGAAGTCGAACTGATTGTCACCGGCCGCAGCGCGCACGCGGGAATTGACCCGGAAAGAGGCGTTAACGCGGTTCACGAACTGGCACTACAAATCGCGCGACTTCTCGAGTTGAACGACCCGAGCCGCGGAATCACCGTGCAGACGAACGTCATCTCTGGCGGCACGGCAACCAACGTTGTAGCCGAACACGCCCGGGCGCTGATCGATCTGCGTCTGGCGCGCGCCGCTGATGCCCGAATCCTCGACCGCAAACTTCACGCATTGCGGCCAATACTGCCTGGGGCGCGCATTGCAGTGCGCGGCGGCGTTAATCGTCCGCCGATGGAACGCACGCCCGCGTCGCGCGGCCTGTTTCTTGATGCAAAGGAACTGGGCCGTCAAATGGGCATCGGGCTGAGCGAAGCTTCCACGGGCGGCGGTTCGGACGGAAACTTCACCGCGGCTCTCGGAGTTCCTACCCTCGACGGCTTGGGCGCCGTGGGCGATGGCGCTCACAGCCCGAGGGAACACGTTGTGATTCGCTCTCTGCCCGAGCGCGCGGCTATTCTCGCGGGACTCCTCGCCACGCTGTAGGCTTCTCAACGTCGCGCTTCCTGTCCCTGTGGACAAGCAAACCGGACTAGTACTCGATGTCGCCCTTCCGTCAACCCCTGTTCGATAACTTGGTTGACCCATCCGTGTCCGGCCCGTACAATTTTTGGTAAGCAGCTAAGCGAAACAATCCGCGTTCGACTAAGGTCGAACGGAACACAGCCGCTGGAGCAACGTTTGCGAAAGCCAGCCGTCTTACCAGACGACGGCTCGGAGGGCGAGTGAGGAGCAGAAAAGGGATTTCCATCCTGGCAGCCGCGCTTTCGCTGTCGTTCTTCGCCCTTGCGGGTTGCGAAGCCACCGCAAAGCACACGGTCCAGGTGCGGCAACCGGCTCCCACGCCCCAGGCGCGGATCTCGACGGCCGCCAACATCGGCGCGCTCCCCTTCCCGGAGCATTCTCCGGACCTTCAAGCGTTAGCGGTTGCTCCGCATCCGGCAGTCGATGCCCTGATTGAACAGGTGCAGGCCACCTACGACGCAGGCCAACAGGCATATCAGGCAGGCCAGCTCGACGTGGCACGCAAGGATTTCAACGCAGCCCTGGACCGCCTGATGAAGAGCGGTCTCGAAGCCACTGGCGATCAGCGTTTGCGGGATCTTTTCAACCGCATCGTCGACACCATGCAGAATTATGAGATGGAGGCGGAGCAGAAAGACGAAGCGGTCGCCGATGACAGTCAAGATGACATGGACAATGCCGACGCGAGCGACGATACGCAAACGGCCGCGCAGCCCGAGTCCACCGCTCCTATCGAAGAAATTGCCAACATGGAAAGCCTCCCGGCCACTGACCCGCGTCTTGCGGCCATGGCTGAAAAGGAGCTCATCAGCGTCGGGCACGATCTGCCGCTGACCGTTAATGCGTCCGTGCTTCAGTATTTGAGTTTTTTTGAGTCGCCGCGCGGCCGCGCAATCGCTGAGCTCGGCCTGCAGCGCGCCGGACGCTATCGCGCCATGATTGAATCCACGTTGAAAAAAGAAGGCGTGCCCCAGGACTTGATTTATCTTGCCCAGGCCGAATCGGCGTTCAAGCCGCGAGTTGTTTCCAGCATGGGTGCGCGCGGGATCTGGCAGTTCATGCCTTACACCGGAGAAGAGTACGGGCTCACCCGCAATTACTGGGTCGATCAACGTGACGATCCCGTCGCCGCCACGCGCGCCGCCGCCGAGCATTTCCGCGATCTTTACCAGATGTTTGGCGACTGGTATTTGGTCATGGCTGCTTACAATTCAGGCCCGCTCAATGTGGTCCGCGCCGTCGAGCGCACCGGCTACGCCGACTTCTGGGAATTGCAGCGCCGCAACGCGTTGCCCGAACAAACAAAGAATTACGTGCCCATCATTTTGGCGCTCACCATGGTTGCCAAAGATCCATTGCTCTACGGCATCCACGTTGATCCGGATCCGCCGCTAAAGTTCGACACGGTCACGTTGAACCATTCAATCAGTCTGCGCCTTGTCGCCGACGCCACGAATGCGAGCCTTGACGACCTTCAGGCGCTGAATCCCCAACTTGTGCGCGGCATCACGCCGAATCAGCCGGGGTTTAACCTGCATGTCCCGGAAGGGACTGGCGCGGAACTGCAAAAGGAAATCGCGTCCATTCCCGCGGACAAACTGACGATCTGGCGCATTGCCAAACTGCAGTCCGGACAAACATTGGGTGAAATTGCCCGGCAATACCATGTAACGGTCGCGTCGCTCGAAAATGTCAATGTCATCGACAAGAACGACCCGCCGGCGGTTGGGACGGAATTGATTGTTCCCACGGCGCCGCCGCGGGCGCGCCTGGTCCATTATCGCGTTCGTCGCGGAGATACGCTCGAGGGCATTGCTTCGCGCTTCAACGTCAGCGTCAGCGAACTTCAACGCTGGAATCATCTCCGCACGGAACGCACGCCGCGCGGACGGTTGCTGCGCATTTACGAGAACACATATCCTGGCGTAACACCGGTTCACGAGACAGCCGTCTCGCGCCGCACGCGCCCAAGCCACGCAGTGGCAGCAACGGTGCAGAAAACATCGCAGAAAACGTCTGGCAATCGCGCCGTCGAGCATCGCGTGCTTCCCGGGGAGACGTTGTGGTCCATTGCGCGCACGTACGGCACAACTGTGGCGGCTTTAAAGCAGGAAAATCGGTTTTTGGCCAGCCGCGAGCTTAGGGCAGGCGACCGCCTGACCGTAGGCCCCCAGCAATAAGTCAGTCAATTTCAGCATGTTGCGGTAGTCCTCGATCTTAGGTTTAGCCGGTTCCGACCCGTTGACTGACTCCTTCCACTCGAAACCTCGCTTGCCCCTGACTTTTGCGCCTTGACAAACTTCCGGCTCTGCGATTAAAACAAAGCCAGTGGGAAAGACAGTCGCCGAGCTCTTTACCCCGCGGAGGAAACATGTTTGACGCCAAGTTCCATGAAGAGGAAGAAGACAACGAGCTCCCCGGCTTTGAAGAAGAGGAAGAAGAACAGGGCGAGCTTGGCGGTGATGAGCACGAGGAAACAGCCGAAGAGGTAGTCGAAATCGAAGCGGAGGCCGACGAGGACGAAGAGCAGGAGCCCACCGCTGCTCGCACCACGCCCCGCCGCGCTCCCGCGAGCGCTGCCTCGAAGCCAAAAGCCAAAAAGTCCGCCAAGGCCAAGAAGGCGAAGAAGCCTGCGAAGAAGAAAAAGTCCGCGCCGAAAAAGAAGGCCAAGGCGCGCCCGAAGAAAAAATCCCGCCGCCGGAGATAGATACCAACAACACGGTTATTCGTTTTTGTGCCAGCGGTTTTGATTTCCTGCTGGCACTTTTTCTACCGCGTAACCAGCGTGGCGCTGCTGAAAGGCCTGCTCTTCCCGCCACACTAAATATTAACTACTGCGCGTTTATCACCGCATCCTGCGCTGTGGCGGCTCGGTTGTCGCGAGTCGCACGCATCACTCCTGTCTGATCCGTGTAGAAGCTCCGGTAACCATAGTTCCTCGGCACGGCAACAAGAGAATAGGAATGGGCGTTGCCGTCCGCATCGACTTGCCCCGGCGTATATCGCAGCGCATAGCCACCGGACATCGCCTGTTGCGCCGCTTGAACCGCGGGCTCGCCCATGGTCTCGAGCGTCGAGGGAAACGAACTCGCACCGTTCTGATACGTTGCCAGCTCTTTTTGCACAGCGCGCAACGATGCGATCGCCGACTTTTCCGCCGCGGGGCGCGGATTCTCGAATCGCAGTGGCAACGCGAACCAGATGATGCCCCAGATGCCGAGCACTACAATCCCGATTCCCACCACCAGCTTCACCGCACTGCGCTTTTTCGCCGGCTTCGCCACCTCGCCGGGAATGGGCTCATTCTGGTTCGCCCCACAGTAAGGGCAAACGACGCTCGCGGAATTAATGGGCTGCTCGCAATTTCGGCAGACGTACATCGCTAATCATTCACTTCGAAGGATTCTCTCTCGTTTGCGCCTCTGATGCGGCGAGGCTGATCACACAATTTGACGGCTGCTCCGCATGGCCCACGATGACCAGTCCCAACGTCGTCGGCGAAGTTCCGACGGCGGCCTTCATGTAGAGCACCCAGAAATCGTCGCTGGTGTCATGCACCATGCCGGGAAGAGAAGTTGGCGCGCCATCTGCAGGCACCAGGCTCCACACGGAAGGGTGGCCCGCGCCCGAAGCTTTGCGGCTGAGAATGTAGAGATCATTATCCGCAAGGTTCGCGGCGTTTGCGTCGGTTGCGGCCGGAGTCAGCAGCAGGAAATCGCGATAATCCGAAACACCTTGATGATTTCCGTCGACTGGCTGGAGCGCGTAGCGCAAAACGTACGTCCCCGGCTGCACGATTTGACTGCGAAAATCCTTTACCGCCGTGTCAAAATGAATGGCGCCCACAATCGAGCCGTCAACAAGCTGTCCATAAGTCACTCCCAGCGCCGTCGTCGGTTGCGCCGCCGCAGGAATGGTCGCGCGCAACCACATTTCACACAAAGGGCCGCTCGGGCCCGTCACGGAAATCGACGCGGGACTCAGCAGCGCACGCACCGGCGCGGAAATTTCCGGGGGCACAGGCACAGTGCCCACCACAGCTTTATAATCCTGCGCCGCGGCTGCTCTCGAGAAGCACAGCAGCGCAACAACGGCGAGTCCCGCAGCATATTGTGACCGTCGAATCATTTCGTTTCTCCCGTATGAAAAATCAGCGCTCATCTCTATGGGATGATTATCGCGTCCGTGTGGTTTCCGGGCAATTGGAATTCGTGGCGCGTAAATTTATTCGCGCGCGCTTCGCACACAAAAGAAAAAACCCGCCAAGGATGGCGGGGTTTTCTCCTTCGGAGATGAATCTGGAATTTATTCGGCGAATTTGCCGACGAACGAGCTGCGGCGATTGGAATCATCCCACGTGACGCCGAGCGAATTTCCCTGATAGCTGCTGTCGACCGCCACGACCGGCATGGAATGCTGCAAATGCCCGGCGAGCGGCGGATAGTACGTTTCTTCGTTGTGGCAAATCATGTCGCCCATGTTAATGGCGCGCGTCGAGAGCTTCACCACGTTTCCGACCGCAAGCGTCTGCCAGCCCATGCGGCTCGCATCGGCGGCGAAAGAAATCGGCGCGGGCGCAACGGCGACCACGTCATTGAGGAGTCCGGCGGATTGCGATTGCGCAAAGGCGACCAGCGCCGCGCGCTGTGCATCGTTGGCGCGCTCGTCGACAAACAACGCCGCCTTCGCCGGCAGCGGATCGCCGTACGGATCGCCCAGGGTCGCGTTCGCGCGCACCACCGCAACCACGCCCAATCCCGACACGGACACGCCGTTCCACTCGCCGTTCGAGACGTGCCACGCGAGCACGGCGTCCTGTCCAGTCAAACCCACTTCGGAATTCGCAAAGCACGGTCCCGTGTAGACGTCCGCGTTGCGGAATTCCATGTAATTTCCAGAAACATGATTCTGAGCCTGCCCGCCTAGGCGGGCCTGCGCCATCACCGGCACGGCCATGAGAATCGCTGCCGCCACGAGCGCCAATTTCGTTTTCATTGATTTGACCTCCGACACTTCTCCTATTCTCTCACTGGCGGATGGCCCGCGCAAGCGCGGTGCGTTTCGGCTTCCCATCCGCCTTGCCGCTGCCCCCGCCTTACCGTTGTCATCCCGCCTGCCCTGAGGCATGAAGGGAACCCGGTTGCCGTCTCAGCAAACGGCGGTGAGGCCTACCTGCCGCAAGCAGGGATCTGTTTTTTTCGATGCGACGCCGCTTTAGGGTCCTTGCGAAAAACGCACAGGAAACTCGCGCGCTGCAAATGAAACTCATTGCCGATCAAGAAAATGCAAATGGCTCGTTCTAAAGCAGTTGTGCTTGCGGACTGTGCATTCCGTTACCGATTAAGGTTCGTCGTTTTCGGGCAGTTTTTGACGTTGCTGGGGTCGCTTCTGGCC